>JBFLWR010000518.1:0-6537 GCA_040755925.1 Pseudomonadota bacterium | reverse complement strand
ATTTTCGGTACGCCCAGCCGCTTGCCCTTCAGCGAGCCTCCCAGCTTCAGCCCGGCATAGCTCGCCGGCTTCAGCTCGGATGCCCTGGGGATCTCCACCCAGGGCTGCACGCGCCAGAAATCGCCGCGCGGTTCGGAATCGTCGGCGACGATCACGTCGAGCAGTTCCAGCATGTCGGGAACGGTGCGCGTGTGCGGCACCACGACGTCCATGGTCGGCACCAGCGGCCAGTTGCCGCGCACCGAAATGACGCCGCGCGAGGGCGTGTAGGCGACCAGCGCGTTGTTGGAGGCCGGCGCGCGGCCCGACGACCATGTCTCCTCGCCGAGCCCGAAGGCGCCGAAAGAAGCGGCGGTCGCCGTGCCCGAGCCGTTGGAGGAGCCGGAGGCGAAGGCGGCGGTCAGCCAGTCGGCATTGTAGGGGCTCTCGGCGCGGCCATAGACGCCGCGCTGCATGCCGCCATTGGCCATGGGCGGCATGTTGGTGAGGCCGATCAGCACCGCGCCGGCGGCGCGCAGCCTTGCGATGGTGAAGGCGTCCTCGGTGGCGACGAGATGCTCGAAAGCCGGCGAGCCGGCGGCGACCGTCAGGCCCTTCGCCTTGTAGCTGTCCTTGGCGGTGTAGGGGATGCCGTCGAATGGCCCGAGCACCCTGCCCTCGCGGCGGCGCCGGTCCGAGGCTTCGGCCTCCTCGAACATTGCCGGATTGAGGATGGGGACCGCGTTAAGCGCGATGCCATGGCGGTCGTAATGGGCAATGCGGCGCAGATAGGCGCCGACCAGCTCGACGCTGGTGACGGTGCCGTCTTCCAGCGCGCGGCGCAGGTCGGCGATCGAGGCTTCGACGATGTTCAGATGGGGCATGATGGCGGGAGGCACACTGATTATGGGGTTGGGTACCCTCCTACGATGACCGGGCGCACGCATATTGTACAGGTGAGTTCGCCATTACCGGCTAGGCTAGCGGGAGAGCACCCCCTCTGCCCGGCAGGGCAGAGGGGGGCTGTCGCGCCAGCGTCTCCAGCAGGCCTGGTTTTTGCGCCCGGACCACGCGCTTTAACCATATCCGTTTACACACCCTAAATTAGGAAATGCTAATTCCTTAATTTTCAACAACCAACTGGGCTGGTGACATGCAAATCATCGCCAAATTCCTGCATGACAAATCCGGCGCGACGGCTATCGAATACGGCTTGATCGCGGCGCTCATTGCCTTGGGGATCATGGTTGGGGCGGGCGCGCTGGGCAATTCTCTGAATGCCGAGTTCACGACCATCGCCAACACGCTGAACACCGCTCCGTAACGAGCAGGCCCGGACCGCTCCCCAGCACCGCCCTCACCCTGGAGTGCGTGTAAGGCGGACCATGGATGCGTTTGTCCGTCGCGCCGGAAGGCGCTGGCCATGGCGCTGCCGAAACGGCCTAGATGACGGAACGATCTGCGCCTCGACGCCGTCCGCGCCCGAAGTGTCCTTGCTGGTGGCCGCCCCGCTCCTGTGGGCAGAAAGACACATTCCTCAAGAATAGAGCGGGCTGTTAAGCCGGCTTCGATTGACAGGAAACGCCGTCATGACATCATCCAACGGGTATTTTCTGGAGAGCTTGGCATGAAGAAGATTTATGAGAAGCCTTCCCTGCTCAGAATGGGGAGGCTTTCGTCGATTACCGCGCAGGTCGCATCATCCACCACACTGCCACCATAAGTATTTCGGACGCCACAACATCCTTCGTGGAAGCTTCATCGACGGCGCGGATCGCCGTCGATGAAGAGTTGGATGGGACGGCTGCGAAAGAAGCCAAGATCATCGGAAGACAAACCGGGGAGTCTGGATCATGAAGAAGACATACGAGAAGCCGCGCTTGACCCGCAAAGGCAAGCTTTCAACGGTGACGAGTGGGACGGCATCCAATCCGCCCCTGAATTCCCCCGTCGGTTGATGAAACGGGGCTCGCGAGAGCCCGAACCGAGGCAAGAACATAAAGGTGGATTGCCTGTGGCGATCCGCTCAGAAGCGGTTGACATCAAACGAAGCCTCGCCCTATTCCTTCCGCGGGATTATTGGGGACATTTGAAGTCATGAAGAAGACTTACGAGAAGCCGACCATCGTTCGGAAGGGCAAGCTCTCGACCGTTACGGCAGCGAACAGCGCTTCGCTCGCTGCCTGATCACGTTCGGGGCGGCATCTTGCGCTGCCGGTCGACGCCGGCTTCAGCGCGACACGACCAGTTCATCCAGCACAAGCTGCCAACAATGCTTCGTGGAGACGCGCACGCGCGTCACCGCCTTGAGCATCGGCGTGTATTGCACCGGCGCCAGAGCCGACAGCACGATCTCGTCGCTGGCGACCAGCGCGTCGCCGAGCCAGCTTTCCACCAGCGCCACCTCGCCTTCGGCGCTCAACCACGCCACGGCCAGCATGACCGAATGGAAGCCGAAGGGTTCGGCCTGGCCGAACTCCGCCGGATGGCCGCTGCTGGTGTAGGTGGTGTAGCCACGCGAAAGACTGCCGTTGAGATAGCCCTCGCTGTCCTTGATGTAGAGGCTGGTCAGCGCGTTGAGGCCGCGCCAGTCGAGCCCGCCATGGCCGCTCGGCACTTTCTGGAAAGGCAGCGCGGTGACATCGCCGAAGCCGATCGTCTCCAGCGCCGCGTCGGCGGCGAGCGCGCCGGGCCTGAGCTGGCCGAGATCAACAGGATAGGCGGGGAGCTTTACGCGCCGCTCGAGGCCGGCGCCGGAAATCGCCAGTTCGTCGGCCCCGACCGGCAGATCGAGGCGGAAGTCGCCCGGCGCGAGCGACCTCGTCTCCAGCAGCCTGCCCTCGCCGATCAATGACAGCGTCGCCCCGGCCGCCGCCCTGCCGCGCACGAAGCGCGCCGGCGCAAGCCCGACCATGCCGGGCAAGGTCTCACCCGCAAGCCCGGCGGGCGAGCCGGGCAGCGCGCCGAGCCGCATCGACTGGCTCTGATTACCGGTGGTGACGCGCCATCCGGGCGGCACCGAGACATCGAACCGGTAGATGCCGGGCCTGCGCAGCAAGGCCCGGCGCTTCGTCGTCGACATCGGGAAATTGGCGAAGCCGCCATTGTTGGTGCGCAGCGCGGCGAGGAAAGCCCCCTTCCCGTCATAAGCGCGCACCATGATGCCGCCCATCGGCCGGTCGGCCTGGCCGAACCTGCCGTCGCCGTCGACATCCATGAACACGAAGGACGAATAGTTGAGCAGCCCGCGGCTGCCGGTCCAGTCGGCACGGGCCGCGTAGTCGCGCGCTGGATCGGCGCTGCCGCGCGCCTTGCGCCGCTTGCGGCGCGACTTCAGCGCAAGCGCGACGAGGGCAGCGATGCCGGCAAGGACGAGCAGGCCGACGAGGACAATGAGGGCGTCAGCCATGGCGGGGCGATGGCGCGGCGAAAGCGTGCGAAATCATTAGCATGTCGTCTGAGCCCCCCGATCAGATGGTTTCGCAAATTAGCGTGGGATGTTGTTGGCGCACAACCGGTGACGGGGCGCGTGTCGCTGAGATGTCGGCGGGACAGAGGGGGTGTGCGGGAACGGGGCCGAGCGCATTATGGCATCACCCCAGTTCCACCCACACCGGCGCGTGGTCGCTGGCGCCGTCCTCGCCGCGCACGTCCCTGTCGATGCCCGCCCCCTTCAGCTTTCGCGCCAGCTTCTTCGACAGCAGGATGTGGTCGAGCCTGAGGCCGGCGTCGCGCGGCCAGCGGTTACGGCGGTAGTCCCAGAAGGTGTAGAGCGTTTCCTTGGGGAAAACCTTGCGCAGCGCGTCCGTCCAGCCCTGCTCTATCAGCGCGGTAAAGGCGGCGCGGCTCTCGGGCTGCACCAGCGCGTTGTCGTCATAGGAGCGCGTGGCGTAGATGTCGCGCGGCTCCGGCACGATGTTGAAATCGCCGGCCAGCGCCACAGGCAGGCCGGTGTCGAGCAACTGTTCCGCATGCGCGGCGAAGCGCTCGTGCCAGGCGAGCTTGTAGTCGAATTTCGGCCCCGGTTGCGGGTTGCCGTTCGGCGCGTAGAGGCAGGCGATGACGACGCCATCGACGGCCGCCTCAATGTAGCGCGCCTGCCGGTCGGCATCGTCGCCGGGCAGCGCGTCGCGGGTCAGCACCGGCTCGGCGCCCCGCGCCAGGATGGCGACGCCGTTCCAGGTCGGCTCGCCCTTCCACACAGCGCCATAACCGGCCTTGGCGAGCCTGGTCAGCGGAAACTGGGTGTCGCGCGCCTTCAGCTCCTGCAGGCAGACGACATCGGGTTTTGCTTCCGTGAGCCATGCCAGAAGGATTTCCAGGCGGCTGTTGATGTTGTTGATATTGAAGGTGGCGAGTTTCATCCGCCGCCTCCCGGTTCGTCATCCTCGGGCTTGACCCGAGGATCCATGCCGTGACGCATGCCACAGGGCGCGGCGGAGCAGAATTCCGCACCGTCGCAACGCTCGAAAGTCACGGCATGGATCCCAGGGTCTGCGCGCGTCGCTTCGCTCCTTGCTTCGCCCTAGGATGACGAGGCCGAGGGCTGCGCCAGCCTGGTCTTCACCGTCTCGGCCACGGTCTTCAGGTGATCGCCCGTCGAAAAGCCGGAGATCGCCTTGCGTGGCTTCAAGTCGTGGTCGCCGTCCTCCAGCCAGATCACATCGATGGCCGGGGAAAGGCCATAGGTCGCGACTTCTTCCTTCGTGCCGAATTCGTCGCGCGTGCCCTGGAAGATCAGCGTCGGCGTCTCGAGGCCGATCAGGTGCTTGGTCCGCAACTGCTCGGGCTTGCCCGGCGGATGGAAGGGATAGCCGAGGCAGACCAGGCCGGCGATCTCGCCCCTGGCGAACATCTCGTCCGCGACCATCGAAGCGACGCGCCCGCCCATCGACTTGCCGCCAATGATGAGCTTGCCGGTCACGCCTTTCGCACGAAGATCGGCGATCGCCTTGATGTATTCCGGGTTCACCGTCTCGGCGCGCGGCGGCGGCTTGCGGTGGCCATAGCGGCGGGCGGCCATGTAGTGGAACTCGAAGCGCGCGACCTGGAAACCGGCCGCTGCGAGCGCCTTGGCGGTGGCGGTCATCGAAGGCGAGTCCATCGACGCACCGGCGCCGTGCGCAAGGAGGATGGTGACAGGAGCGGTGTCGTCACCGTCGAACAGGAAGGTGGTCATGGGGAGGCCTCTAAGGAAAGGCCGCGTTCCGTCACACCCCCCTCTGCCCGGCAGGACATAGGGGGGTGCTCAAGCGCGAACATCTCTCTCCCCGCCTCGTGCATATCCACGAATTGGATCCCCTTCTGCGCAGTCCGCGCCCATTCCGAATCCGCGTCGAGCTCCAGATAACGCACCCACAGCCGGCGAGCCTCGACGAGATTACCCGCGTCGAACTCCAGCCGCGCCAGGTTGAACACCGGGTCGGCATAGGTCTTGTCCAGCGCGATCGCCTTCTGCAGATGGCGCCTTGCCGAGGCCACCTTGCCCTCGTCGCTCATCAGGCCGGCTAGGTTGAACCAGGCTTCGACGAAGCCCGGATCGAGTTTTATCGCGCGCGCATAATCATGCGCGGCCTCCGCTACGCGGCCGGCGCCGCGCAGGCAGTTGGCGCGGTTGAAGGCGGCGATGGCGTCCTTCGGGTCGATCGCCATGCAGCGCTGGTAGAGGGCAGCCGCGTCCTCGTGGCGGCCCTCCTCTTCCGCGGCTTCGGCCTCGGCGAACAGTTCCTCCAGCGTGTCGTCTTCCGGCGAGCCGAGATCGAACAGAAGCTGCCCGTCGAGCTCGCTCCTGCCTTCGTCGAGATAGATAGCGTCAGGGCGGCCATGCTGGGAACCGAGGTTGAGCGACTTGGCGGTGAGCGAGGCGACGGGGCCGGAACGGTGCACCGAGCGCGCGATGGCGGCCCAGCTCGCGCCGCTGGCAATCAGCCCGGCATATTTGCGGGCCAGGATCAGGTCGCGGAAGGAATAGGGCTCACCGTCATGCTCGAAGGCGTCGAACAGCGACAGCATGTCGAGGTCGTCGCCGGCAAGGCGCGACTGGTCGATCAGCGACTGCCGCGACAGCGACGAGGCATCGGGCGCCCTCATCAGCCCCAGCAGACGCAAGAAACCGTTCTCGCTGATCAGCTGGCGGCCGGCCTCGCGCTCGGCTTTCGCGCGGCGCTCGATCTCGGCATCCCCTGTCCGGTTCGTCGCGGCCTTCGCCAGCAGGGCGCGGCCAAACACGACATGAGATGTGCGGCGGGTGACGCCGCGCCTCAGCTCGGCATGGCGGCGCTCGACCTCGCGCGCGGCGAGGCGCAGCGGAAAGGCGGCCAGCGCGCCGACGATGCCGAAGACGGCGCCAGGGACGATGACTGGCGCGTTGCCGCCCGTCACTTCTTGCTCTTGCCGACGGCCTTCAACAGGTTCGCCTTCAGCGGGTTCTCGGCCGCGCCGCCGCCGGCGGCGGCCTTCCTGGCGGGCTTGGCCGGCGCTTCCTCGGCCTTGCTCTTAGACTTGGCCGGCGGCTTCGCCTGCTGCGACAGGCTCGCCTTCAGCGCATCCATCAGGTTG
>JBFLWR010000517.1:0-31226 GCA_040755925.1 Pseudomonadota bacterium | reverse complement strand
CGCCATCAAGCGTCAGCGCGACACGCTGGAGGAACTGCGCCGCAACGGCACGATCGGCGACGAGGCCTATCACCGTATCGAGGAAGAAATCGACTGGGCGGAACTGGCGGCCTCGCCCGCCGGAAGCTTTCAGCCGCTTACCACCTACTAGGCACCGGCCGGACAGGTGGTCTTCAACTGGACCATCCCGCGCACCGCAACGGTCCATTGCAACGCTATCGGTGAGGCGCTACTGCCGTCACGGAATTGAGCCGGTTAATCAATGAAGCTGATCAGCTACAACATCCAGTACGGCTATGGCGGGGACGGGCGCTACGATCTCAGGCGCGCGGCCAGACTGGTGGACGGCGCCGACATCATCGCGCTGCAGGAGGTCGAGCGACATTGGCGGCGCACCAATGGCGACGACCAGCCGGAGATACTTTCAACGCTGCTGCCCGACTACCACTGGGTCTACGGCCCGGCTTTCGACATGGACGCCAGCGAGAGGCGCGACGGCCGCATCGTCAACCGCCGCAGGCAGTTCGGCACGATGGTGCTGTCGAAGTTGCCGATCGTCTGGTCGCGCCTGCACGCGCTGCCGATGAGGCGGACGCTGCGCCCGCTCAACACGCGCAACGCCGCGCTCGAATGCATGATCCGCACGCCCGCCGGGCCGGTGCGCGTCGTCTCGCTGCACCTTGCTCATATCGCGGCGGAGGAGCGGTTGGAGCAGATCGACTATCTGCTCGCCGAACATCGCCGGGCGCCGTCCGACGGCGGTCCGTGGAGCGGCGCCGATGACGAACCGCAGCGTAACTGGAGCGATGGGCAGCCGGAACCGGAGAACCCGCCGGCGGCGATCTGGCTCGGCGACTTCAACATGGAGCCGGGCAGCGCTGAATACCTGCGCATCGTCGGCAGCACGCCTTATCATCGCGGCGCCGCTTACATCGGCGGTTTCGTCGACGCCGCCGCGGTCGCGAGCGAACCCGGGCCGGATTTCCATACGCATGAAAAGATCATCGACGGCAAACTGGCGAAGCGCCGTCTCGACCACTGTTTCGTCGGCGGTATGCTCGCCGGGCGCGTGCGTTCGGTCAGTGCGGATGTAGGCGAGGTGGCTTCCGACCATTTTCCGGTGAGGGTCGATATCGACCTGGAAACGCCGGGCCTCTCCTCGGGCCTTGCGGGCAGGTGAACCAGACATGACGCTGTTCGTCTTCCTCGCGGTGCTTTCGGCGGCGGCCATGCACGCGATCTGGAACGCCTTGGTCAAGGTGCATCTCGACCGCTTCCTGTCGATCACCCTGATGACCGCAGGCATGGGTTTCGCGGCATTGTTCGCGCTTCCGTTCGTCGAGGTGCCGAAGGCCGAGGTCTGGCCCTACATCATCGCGTCCGTCATCTTCCACATGGGTTACCGGACATTTCTGGTCGGTGCCTACAAGGCCGGCGATTTCGCGCAGACCTATCCGCTGGCGCGCGGCACCGCGCCGCTGCTGTCGGCGTTCGGCGCGATTGCCGTTGTCGGAGAAGTGCCGCCGCCGCTTGCCATCGTCGGCATCGTGCTGCTCTCGGCCGGCACGCTGATCATGTCGTTTCGCGGCGGCGCGCAGCTGGAGAGGGTCAATCTGCGCGCCATCGGCTTCGCGCTCGGCACCTCGATCTTCATCGCCAGCTACACGCTTGCCGACGGCAGCGGCGCACGGCTCGCGGCAACCGCGCAAAGCTACGCGGCGTGGCTGTTCGTCTGCGACGCGGCTGCCGCACTGGCGCTGTGCGTCGCCTTCCGCGGTCCGCAGTCCCTGCCGGTGTTGGTGCGCGACTGGAAGGCGGGGCTGTTCACCGGTGTGCTCAGCGGCGCCGCCTACTGGATCGTGATGTGGGCGATGACCAAGGCGCCGATCGCCTCGGTCGCGTCGTTGCGCGAGACATCCATCCTGTTCGCCATGCTGATCTCGGTGCTGGCGCTTGGCGAGAAGATGACCGCGTGGCGCGCCGTCGCGGCGCTCGGCATCGTTGCCGGCGTCGCGGCGCTCAGGTTGGGTTAACCCAGAACCGTCATCACCTGGCCGCGCTTCTCGGGGCTGAAGCGGATGACGACGATGATGCAGACGGCGACCACGCCGGCGAACAGCGCCAACGCATAGCCATAGCTGCCTCCCGGGGCCTCGGCGATGCCGGCCTGGTATGGGCCGCCATAGGAAGCGGCTAGATTGCCGGCCTGGTAGATGAAGCCCGGCAATGTCGCCCGCACCGCGCCGGGCGACAGCTCGTTGAGATGCACCGGGATGACGCCCCAGGCGCCCTGTACCGCGATCTGCATGACGAAGGCGCCGATCGCCAGCATGAACGGGGTGGTGGAGTAGGCCCAGAGCGGGATCGCCGGGAAGGCGATGATGCAGGCGAGCGTGATAGCGTTGACGCGGCCGATCTTCTCGGAGAGCGCCCCAAAAGCCAGGCCGCCGACGATGGCGCCGAGATTGGCGACGATGGTGATCCAGCTCACCGTGTGGGGATCGAAGCCGTGCTGCTTCTTCAGGAAGGTCGGATAGAGATCCTGCGTGCCGTGGCTGAAGAAGTTGAAGAACATCATCAGCACCACGGCATAGAGCGCGATGCCCCAGTGCTTCTGCAGCGTTTCGAGCAGGCCGGGCTTGGCCGTCTTCTGTCCCTCGACGAATGCCGGCGATTCCGGCACGTGCGAACGGATGAACAGCACGATCAGCGCCGGCACGAAACTCAAGAGGAACATGAAGCGCCAGCCGATGGTGAAGTCGCCGACCTTCTGTCCATAGAGCAGTCCGTAGACCACCGCAGCCAGCAGATAGCCGGCCGGATAGCCGCATTGCAGGATGCCCGACACCGTGCCGCGGGCGCTGGGTGGAATGGACTCCATCGCGAGCGAACTGCCCAGCCCCCATTCGCCGCCCATGGCGATGCCGAAGAGTGCGCGCAGCGCGAGGAATATACCGAGATTGGGTGAGAAGGCGGCCAGAGCGCCGATCACCGAATAGCTGACGATGTTCAGCATCAGCAGCGGCTTGCGCCCATATTTATCGGCAAGCATGCCGAAGAAGAACGCGCCGATGAAGCGCGTCGCAAGCGTCAGGAACAATGCCTTTGAGACGGCAGGCACGTCGGTCTGGAATTCAGCGGCAATATCGGTGAGCAGGAAAGTCAGCAGGAAGAAATCAAAAGCATCGAGCGTCCAGCCCAGGAACGATGCGATTACGGTTTTCTTCTGCTCGCTGGTAAGGTTCAAGGCGATCCTCCTTTGCGTCCCCCAAAAGAACGATATGTTCCGTGGCGCGCAAAAGAGAACGGGTTATTTGCCGGTTTTTGAATTCCGGCGGTCACATTTCCGTAAACTCGAGGTCGAAGACCATCAGCCCGTCGGTGCCGCCGGCGAGTGCTGCGACCAATCGGGCGCCAGCGCGCTGATGCGCTTCATGCACAAGATAGGCGTCGCGGGCGGTGGCATCGCGGAAATCGATGGTAAAACCATGGGCTAAGCCACGCGCGAAAGGCTCCGGGCTGACATTGGCGCTGAAGTGGACCTTGCCCATGCCGTCGATGACGGAGCGCAGCGCCTCGAGATCGGCGTGGATCGCCGCGCGTTCACCGGCGGCGACGTCATCGCGGAAGCGGACAAAGACGCAGTGCCTGATCATCGCTTGTTCCTCATGCCGCCCGGTTGCCCTTGAACACGGCCGGCGGCAGCGGCTCGCGACCGAGGATCAGATCGGCGCCCTTTTCACCGACCATGATCGTCGGCGCATTGGTGTTGGAGGAGGGGACGCGCGGCATCACCGACGCATCGCAGACCCTGAGACCCTCGATACCGCGCAGCCGGAGATCGGGCGTCACCACAGCCATCGCGTCGTGCCCCATGCGACAGGTGCCGACCGGATGATGATCGGTCTTGGAAGAGCGGCAGGCGTAGTCGAAGAAGTCGTCGTCGCTCTGCAGGTTCGGACCGGGCAGCACCTCGCGCAGGACATAGGGCTGGAGCGCCTTCTGGCGCATGATTTCGCGCGCCAGCCGCAAGCCCTTGATCGACATGTCGCGGTCATAGGGATCAGACCAGTAGTTCGGATCGATCAGCGGATGGTCGGCCGGGTCGGCGCTCTTCAGCCGGACCGTGCCGCGCGAGCGCGGCCGCAGGAAGGCCGAGTTGAGCGTCACGCCGGGATTCTTCAGCTTCTCGACGCCGGCCTCGATGCCGGAGCCGAGGCCAAGGTGGAACTGGATGTCGGGCGAGCCGGCGGTCGGGTCGGCGTACCAGAAGCCGCCGGTCTCGAAGAGGCTTGAGGCGACAGGTCCGTTCTTCAAGAGGACGTACTGCAGGCCGGCCCAGAGCGTGCGATGCAGCTTGGCGTAGTTGTCGTAGGTGTAGTCGCCGGTGCATTCGGCAATCACGAACAGGTCGAGATGGTCCTGCATGTTGGAGCCGACGCCGGGCAGGTCGTGGACCGGCGCGACACCGACCGACTTCAGGTGATCCGCCGGGCCGATGCCCGACTGCATCAGCAGCTTCGGCGAGCCGATGGCGCCGGAGGAGACGATCACCTCGCGGTTCGAGCGCAGCATCGACTTTTGCCCTCCGGGTCTGTCGACGATCTCGACACCGGTGGCGCGGCCCTTCTCGACGACGACGCGTGTAACCAGAACGTCGGTCCTTACCGTCAGGTTCTTGCGTGCGCGGATCGGCTTCAGATAGGCGACCGAGGCGGATGAGCGCCGGGCGTTCCTCTGGGTGAGCTGATAATAGCCGACGCCTTCCTGGCTGGCGCCGTTGAAGTCGGGATTGAACGGGATCCCCATCTCCTGGCCGGCGCGAAAATAGGCCTCGCAGATCGGCAGCGGCGAAATCGGATTGGAGACGCCCAGCGGACCCTGGTCGCCATGATAGTCGTTGGCGAAGCGCTGGTTGTTCTCGGCGCGCTTGAAATAGGGCAGCACGTCGCGATAGCCCCATCCGGCGAGGCCTTCTTCCTTCTCCCAGGCGTCGTAGTCGCGGGCGTTGCCTCGCGTGTAGATCTGCGCGTTGATGGAGGAGCCGCCGCCGACCACCTTGGCCTGCGTGTACCAGAAGACGCGGTCCTTCATGTTCTTCTGCGGCACGGTCGACCAGCCCCAGGAAGCGATGCCCTTGGTCATCTTGGCGAAGCCCGCCGGCATATGGATCAGCGGGTGCCAATCCCTGCCGCCGGCTTCCAAGAGCAGCACCGAATTCGACGGATCCTCGCTCAGCCGGTTGGCGAGAACGCAGCCGGCCGGGCCGGCGCCAACGATGATGTAGTCAGCCATTGTTCCACTCACTCACAGGCGAGGCACGGAAAGCGCGCCGTCGACATCGATGACCGATCCGGTCGAAAAGCCGAACTTGCCGGAAGCAAGCGCCGCCACCACGGCGCCGATGTCGCCGGCCTCGCCCCAGCGTTTCGCCGGCACCAGACCGCCGTCGATCAGGGCGTCATATTTCGCCGTTACACCGGCCGTCATGTCGGTGCGGATGATGCCCGGCCGCACCTCGAAGACGCCGATGCCTTCGGCGGCGAGCCGCAGGGCCAGGTTCTTCACCCACATCGAAAGGCCGGCCTTGGAGATGCAGTAGTCCGGACGCTCCGGCGAGGCCATGGCGGCGCTGACCGAGGTGATGGTAATGATCGACCTCGCCGCGCCGGCAGGCGACGCAAGCATTGCCTTGGCGACAGCTTGGCTGAGGAAGACAGTGCCGCGCAGATTGATGCCCAGCGCGCGGTCGAAGTTCTCCGGCTTCAGCTCCAGCAGGTCGCCGCGCACCACCGCGCCGACACCGGCATTGTTGACGAGGCAATCGATACGGCCGAAGGCTCTGGTGACTGTATCGACCAGTTTCGGGTGAGTGGCGAGATCGGAGATGTCGCATTGGGCGTAGGCGAATTTCGAACCACACTCGGTGATCTTTTCGGCGAGCCCATCAGAAGGGTTCTCGGCCAGGTCTGCGACCAGGATGTCAAAGCCGGCGTCGGCCAGCGCTTCGGCGCAGGCGAGTCCAATGCCGCGCGCGCCGCCGGTGACGATGGCCGCCGGGCGGGTCATGCCACAAGCTCCGTCTTGCGGAGGTAGTCGGCGACGCGCAGCGCCTGCGCGGCAATCGACAGCGCCGGATTGACGGCGGCCGATGTCGGCAGGCAGCCGCCATCCATGACAAACAGATTGCGGTGATCGTAAGCGCGGCAGAACGGATCGAGCGGCGATGTCGCCGGGTCGTTGCCCATCCTCACCGTGCCGCACTGGTGCGAGGGCGTGCGCTTGTCGAAGGGGCGCGACAGCACAATCGGATAGCCGCAGGCGCGCAGGTTTTCGCGCATCACCTTGGTCAGGCCTTCGAGCGACTGCATGTTGGAGCGCCGCCATTGCATGACGATCTCCTTGCCGTCGACCATGATGCGGCTTTCCGGGTCCGGCAGATCCTCGCACATCAGGTACCAGTCGACAGCATGGCCGGCCATGTAGTCGAGCGCGAATTTCGGCATCGTCTTCACATTGGCCTTGAGCATGTTGCCGTCGATCTTGCCCAAAAGTTGGACATTGCCGAGCGGCTTGCCGCCCTTGCCATCCGACAGATAGTAGTCGTTGAGCATCAGCGTCTTCTGGTAGACGCTGCCGTTGCGGCGGCGCGGATCGATCGCCAGCATCGCGCTCGAATTGTGGTTCATGAAATTTCGACCGACCTGGTCGGAGCTGTTGGCGAGGCCTTTGCCTTTCGCCGATGGCGAGCGCAGCAGGATTGCGGCGGAATTGATCGCGCCGGCCGACAGGATCACCAGCTTCGGCGACAGCGACTTCTGCGAACCGTTCTGGGTGTAGTGGATCGCGGCGATCGTCTTGCCGTCCGGCGCGGTTTCCAGCCAGTCGACATGGGCGCCTGTCTCGAGCCGGATGTTCGGGTCCTTGAGCGCCTCGGTCAGCGGTCCGGTCTGCGCATCGATCTTGCCCTGACCGGTGTTGGGAAACGCGTCCCAGCCCGTCCCGCCTTCCTTCAGCCAGGTCTCTATGTCGACGCCGAGCGGCAGCGAGGCCGGATGCAGACCGAGGCTCTTCAACTCGGCGCGGGCGCGCGCGATCGGCGGTTCGTCGGGCACCGGCTTGAAAGCATACGGGATTGAGTGGAACGGTTCGGTCGGGTCTTCGCCCAGCGTGCCGCGCACGCGAAAAAGCTGCTCTGCCTTGGAATACCAGGGCTCGAACTCGTCATAGGAAAACGGCCAGGCCGGCGACACGCCGCCGAAATGCTCCAGTTCGGAGAAATCTTCCTTGCGGTAGCGGATCAGCACCGCGCCGAAGAATTTCGAATTGCCGCCGACATAGTAGTAGTTGCCGGGGTTGAAGGCGGCGCCGCCGGCTTCGCGCCACATCTCCTTGGGCCGGTAATGCCCATCGACGAAGATCGACCGCGTCGAGCGCGCATGCGGCGTCGCGGGCAGCGGCTCGCCGCGCTCCAGGATCAGGATCGAGGCGCCACTGCCGGCCAAGCCGGAGGCGATCGTGGCGCCGCCGATGCCGGAGCCGATGATGACGATATCCGGATTTGTCATAGTCTAAGGATCTTTGTTTTGATGCATGTCGTTGCCCCAAAACCGGAGCCCCTTTTTGGCGACATGCATCAGAGAATGCGCTTCTCGGTCGAAGGGTCGAAGAACACCGCCTTGCTGAGATTGAAGGCCAGCGGCGTGTTGGTGCCCGGCTGGATCTTTGCATCCGCCCGCAGCCGCGCCACCACGCCCTTGCCGCCGAGATTGGTGACGGCGAAGGTGTCGGAGCCGGCCGGCTCGACCACCTCGATGTGGCAGTCGGCCGTGGCAATGCTGGCGCCGTTGCGCTCGGCGCCTTCCGGATCTGTCAGCGCTTCCGGGCGAACGCCGAAGATGACCGGCTTGCCCTGGAAGGCCGAGAGGCCGGCAGGCGCGCCAGGCAGCGCCAGTGTGACCGGTTGGCGTGCCTCGCGGTCGAGTACCACCGAGAGCCCGCTGCCATTGCCGTCGATCTTCGCGGGGATCAGGTTCATCGCCGGCGAGCCCATGAAGTCTGCCACGAACACATTGGTCGGATTGTTGTAGATTTCGGCCGGCGTGCCGAACTGCTGCACCTCGCCGTCGCGCATCACGGCGATCTTGGTTGCCAAGGTCATCGCCTCGATCTGGTCGTGCGTGACGTAGACGATCGTCGTTCCGGTCGTGGCATGCAGGCGCTTGATCTCGATGCGCATGTCGACGCGCAGCTTGGCGTCGAGGTTGGAAAGCGGCTCGTCGAACAGGAAGAGTTTCGGGTCACGCACCAGCGCGCGGCCCATGGCGACGCGCTGGCGCTGGCCGCCCGAGAGCTGGCTCGGCTTGCGGTTCAGGAGATGACCGATCTGCAGCACCTTGGCCACCTTGTCGATCGCGGCCTGGCGCTCGGCCGCCGGCACGCCGCGCATCTCCATGCCGAAGGCGATGTTCCCGGCAACCGTCATGTTCGGGTAGAGCGCGTAGCTCTGGAACACCATGGCGATGTCGCGCTTCGACGGGTGCAGGTCATTGATCGCCCGGCCGTCGACGCGGATTTCGCCCTCGGTGATGTTCTCCAGCCCGGCGATGGTGTTGAGCAGGGTGGACTTGCCGCAGCCGGACGGGCCGACCAGCACGAGGAAGCCGCCTTTTTCGAGTTCGACATTGATGCCCTTCAGGATCTCGACATTCCCGAAGCGCTTCTTCAGCCCATCAATTTCCAGAAAAGCCATGGTCGTTCCTTAGCGAAAAGAGGGTCATCCCTTGACCGCGCCAGCCATCAGCCCGCGCACGAAATAGCGGCCGGCGACGACATAGACGATCAGGGTGGGAAGGGCGGCGATCATCGCCGCCGCCATGTTGACATTGTATTCGACGACGCCGGTCGAGGTGTTGACGACATTGTTCAGCGCCACCGTCATCGGCATCACGTCGCCGGTCCCGGCGTAAGCCGAGGCGAACAGGAAGTCGTTCCAGATGTTGGTGAACTGGTAGATAACCGTCACGACGAAGATCGGCATCGAGTTCGGCAGCATGATGCGGCGGAAGATCTGGAAGAAGGAAGCGCCATCGACCTGCGCGGCCTTCACCAGTTCGGTCGGGAACGCCTCGTAGTAGTTGCGGAAAAACAGCGTGGTGAAGCCCAGGCCGTAGACCACATGGACGAACAGCAGGTTGACCGTCGAATTGCCGAGGCCGAAGTTGAACCCGGTCGCGTTCTGCAGGCTGACGCCGAAGCGGCCGATGCTGCCGAGGATGGTCGCCATCGGCAGGAGCACCGACTGGAACGGGATGAAGCAGGCAAACAGCATCAGCCCGAAGACCAGCGTGTGGCCGCGGAAGCGCCATTTGGTCAGCACATAGCCGTTGAGGGCGCCGAGCAGCGTCGAGATCAGAACCGCCGGAACCACCATCTTGATGGAGTTCCAGAAATAGCCCTTGATGCCGGCGCAGGTCAGGCCAACGCAGGTCTGGCCCCAGGCCTTGAACCAGGGCTCGATGGTCGGCGATTGCGGCAATGACAGCATGTTGCCGTTCTGGATTTCGTCCATGGTCTTGAACGAGGTGACCAGCATGACGAAGAGCGGCATCAGATAGAAAACCGCGAACAGCGCGAGCAGGCCGTAGATCACTATGCGGTTGATCGTCCTGGCGCTGGCGCCGCTGGAGGCCGGACGGGCTGGCGAGGTGACGGCGCTCATCGCGGCTTCTCCCTGAGCTCGGAATAGAGGTAAGGCACGATGATGGCGGTCAGCGTCATCAGCATGATCACGGCGCTGGCCGAGCCGACCGCCATCTCGTTGCGCTTGAAAGTAAACTCATACATGAAGTTGGACGGCAGCCAGGCCGAGCCACCCGGCCCGCCGCTGGTCAGCGCCACGACGAGATCGTAGGACTTGATGGCGAGGTGCGCGAGCACGATGAAGGCCGACAGGAAGACGGGCCGCAGAAGCGGGATGACGATGCGGCGATAGAGCTGGAAGGTGGAGGCGCCGTCGATCTGCGCGGCCTTCATGATCTCGCTGTCGATGCCGCGAAGCCCGGCCAGGAACATCGCCATGATGAAACCGGAGGCCTGCCACACACCGGCGATCACCACCGTGTAGATGACGAAATCCTTGTTCTTGATCCAGTCGAAATGGAAGCTCGTCCAGCCCCATTGATGCAGCGTCTGCTCGAGGCCGAGGCCGGGATCGAGGAACCATTTCCAGGCGACGCCGGTGACGATGAAGGAGAGCGCCATCGGGTAGAGATAGATCGGCCTCAGCACGCCTTCGCCGCGGATCTTCTGGTCAAGCAGGATGGCCAGGAACAGGCCCAGCGCCAGGCAGATCCCGATGTAGAGGAAGCCGAAAATGCCCATGTTGGTGATCGAGGTGTACCAGCTCGACGGCGGATCGGTGTCGAAGGTCCAGCCCCACAGGCGCTGATAGGCGCGCGGTCCGGTGATGGCATAGGACGGGAAGGTCTTGGAGTTGGTGAAGGACAGATAGATCGTCCACAGGATGAAGCCGTAGACGAAAACGATCGTCGCCGCGAAGCTTGGCGCCAATACGATCTTCGGCAGCAGGTCCTGCAGCCGCGAACGGACCGACGCGCCAGGGCGGGCGTCGTGCTCCGGTGTCAGCTTGATCTGGGTTTCGGCAACTGTGCTCATTGGCTCGTCCAGTACCGGTTAGCCGGAAACCGACCGGCCGCGACGCGCGTGCCAGGCAGGCAATCCCGGATATTGTCTCGACGGGAGGTCTCCCCCGCCGAAGCGGGGGAGACTCGGGTTCTCAACGCGTTCTTCTTACTTGGCGTCGTCGATCGCCTTGACCAGCTCGGTCACGGCCTCGTCGGAGGTCTTGATCTGGCCATGGACGAATTTCGACACGACGTCCTTGTAAGCGTTGGCGACAGCCGGCGGAGCGCCATAGCCCTGGGCGAGCGAGCCGAACAGCGTGCCGCCGTCATTGGCCTTCTTCAGGTCGGCGATGCCCTTCTTGCCGCAAGCGTCGAAATCGGTGTCAGGCACGTCGGTACGGGCCGGAACCGAACCCTTCACGACGTTGAAGGCCGACTGGAAGCTCTTCGACAGCGTAGCAGTGGCAAGCGCTACCTGGGCGGCCTTGCGGTCGTCCGGAACGTTGAACATGCCGAACATGTCGGAGTTGTAGATCACGGAGCCGTCGGTGCCCGGGAAGCGATAGCACAGGAAGTCGGTGCCGGGGGTCTTGTTGGCGGCGTGGAACTCGCCCTTGGCCCAGTCGCCCATGACCTGAACCAGCGCGTCGCCCTTGATGACCATGGCGGTGGCGAGGTTCCAGTCGCGGCCCGAGAAGTTCGGGTCGACATAGGTGACGAGCTTGGCGAGGTTGTCGAACGACTTCTTCATCGTGTCGGACTTGAGCGACGCGTCGTCGAGGTCGTTCATCGCCTTCTTGTAGAAGTCCGGACCGCCAGTCGACAGCACGACGGAGTCGAACATGGTGGCTTCCTGCCAGTTCTGGCCGCCAAGCGCGAGCGGGGTGACGCCGGCCGCCTTGGCCTTGTCGAGCAGGGCGATGAAGTCGTCGAAGGTCTTCGGCTCGGTGCCGCCGATCTTGTCCATCACGGCCTTGTTGATCCACAGCCAGTTGACGGAGTGGACGTTGACCGGAGCCGCGACCCACTTGCCGTTATAGACCGAGAATTTCTGCAGAGCGGCGGGAACCGACTTGTCCCAGCCTTCCTTCTTGGCGGTGTCGGTCAGGTCGCCCATGACGCCGGCCTGGGCATAGTCGAGCACGGTGTAGCCGAGCATCTGCGAAGCGGTCGGATAGTTGCCGGCCGCGACCATCGCCTTCAGCGCGGTCATGGCGGCGTCGCCGCCGCCGCCGGCCACCGGCACGTCCTTCCAGGCATAGCCTTCCTTGGCCAGATCCTGCTTCAGCACATTCAGAGCAGCCGCTTCGCCGCCTGACGTCCACCAATGCAGCATCTGCACTTCCTTGACGTCCGCGGCATGCGCCGAGAACGCAAAGCTCGTCGCAAGAGCCGTTCCGATAAGCAGTTTGCGCAACATGTACTACCTCCCTTGTTGCATTCACATAACCGGCGGATGTCCGCCGGGGTCTCCCAACTCAGCCGACCCACCATCCGGTGCGCTGGCCGCGATGAAACTGGATGGTCTTTTCTTCGGTATAGTCCTCGACGGCGCGCTTGCCGAGTTCGCGTCCGAGGCCTGACTGCTTGTAGCCTCCGAAAGGCAGCTCGGGATAACCTTCCATGAACGTGTTCACCCAAACGGTTCCCGAACGCACACCCCGCGCCACCGACATGCACGTGTCGATGCTGGCGCTCCACACGCCCGCGGATAGACCATAGGGCGTGTTGTTGGCGATGTGCAATGCCTTTTCAATCGTTTCAAAAGTGAGCACGGAAAGCACCGGACCGAACACTTCCTCGCGGGCGATCGCCATATCCTCTGTAACGTTACGGATGATGGTAGGATCAAGATATTGGCCGGCATTGGAGGCGAGCCGGGAGCCGCCACTGAAAACGTTGCCGCCGTCGGTTTCCGCGGCAGAAACATAGCCGGCTACTTTCTCCATGTGGTCGGCCGAGATCATTGCGCCGACCTTGGTGAGATCGTCGAGCGGATCGCCCACCCTGATCTTCCCGGCCAGCGCCTTGACGGCGCCAAGGAAGTCGTCGGCGATCGCCTCATGCACGATCAGCCGGCTGCCGGCGTTGCAGCATTCGCCGGCATTGAAGAAGCCGCCGAACACGGCGGCATCGGCGGCGGCCTTCAGGTCGGCATCGGGGAAGACGATCTGGCCGTTCTTGCCGCCGAGCTCCATCGACACCTTCTTCAGGGAATTCGAGGCGGTTGCCATCGTCATCTTGCCGACGCGGGTCGAGCCGGTGAAGGACACCATCTCGGCCAGCGGATGGCTGACCATCGGTGCGCCGACATCGGCGCCGTAGCCGGCGAGGATGTTGACGACGCCGGCCGGCAGACCGGCCTCGAGCAGGATGTCGCCGAGCACGAAAGTCGAGGCCGACGTCATCTCGCTCGGCTTCACCACCGCGGTGCAGCCGGCGGCGAGCGCGAAGGGCAACTTCTGGCTGACGATCAGGAAGGGGAAATTCCACGGCGTGATGATCGAGACGACGCCTATCGGCTCACGCAACACCACGCCCAGCATGGCATCGCCGAGATTGGCATAGCTCTCGCCGTGCAGCGTGCGGGCAAGCGAGGCGGCATAGCGCCAGATGTCCACGGCGCCGCCGATCTCGCCGCGCGCCTGGGCGATAGGCTTGCCGGATTCCAGCGCGTCGAGCCGGGCGATCTCTTCCAGCCGGGTTTCGATCAAATCGGCGGCCTTCAACAACACCGCGGCGCGCTCGGAGGCTTTCATGCGCGGCCATGGGCCGGTCTCGAAGGCCCTGTGGGCGGCCTGCATTGCGGCCTCGACCTCAGCGGCACCGGCCTGCGCATAACGCGACACGACGAAGCCATGACCGGGGCTGGCGCGCTCGATGATGCGGCCATCGCGGGCATCGACGTGTTTGCCGTCGATCAGCAACTTGTACGCCTTGGGCGCCGAGGCAGCCTCGGACGGCATGGAAATGTTGAGGGGTGCGTTCATCGTATTTTCTCTAGGATCTCGAAAAGGCCGGCTTCTGCTTGGCCTTGAAAGCGCCGACGCCGGTTTTGAGGTCGGCGGTCAGCGCGATGAAGCCGCTGGCGAGCGCTTCCGTGGCGGCGGCGTCCTCCTCACCTTCGGCGATACCGATCATCAGCTTGGCGGCCTCTGTCGCCAGCGGGCCGCGTTCGGCGATCTTTTCGGCCCACGTCCTGGCTTCGTCGAATGCCTTGCCGGTTTCCACGACGCGATCGACGACGCCAAGCGTAAGCGCGTCGGCCGCCAGCAGGATTTCGCCGCCAAGCGCCATGCGCCGCACAGTCTGTGCGCCGAAGCGGCGCACGGCGCGCTGCGTGCCGGACCAGCCAGGCACGACGCCGATCGAGGTTTCGGGGAAGCCAAGCTTGATCTGTGTTTCGGCGACGCGGAGATCGCAGGCCGCCGCCAATTCCAGGCCGCCGCCCAGCGCATGCCCCGACAATACCGCGATGGTCGGCTGCCGCAGGCGCGCCAGCCGGTCGAAGACCCGGTGGCCGTAGCGAACCCACTGCACCTGGAAATCGGCGGCACTCAATTGTGCCCAGGCCTCGACATCGCCGCCGGCGCAGAACCCCTTGCCCTCGCCGCGAATGAGGACGACGCGCACGCCCTCGGCCAGTTCCGCCTCGTCAAGTGCTGTTTCGAGCGCACGCAGCATCGGGATGTCGAGCGCATTGAACTTTTCCGGGCGGCGCAGCGTGACGATGCCGATGGCGCCGTCCTGCTCGAAGGTTACGAGCCGCTCAGCCATGCGTGCCTCCGAGCGAAGCGCCGCCATTCAGCGAAAGGCCTATCGGCCTATCCAGATAAAGCGCGGCGGGCGTCACCTTGAGGTCGTTGGCGACGGCGAGCGGGATATCGGCCTGCGCCAGCACATCTCGCTCGAGGTCGATGCCGGGTGAAAGCTCCGTCACCATCAGGCCGTCGGGCGTCAGCTTCATCACGCAGCGCTCGGTGACATAGGTGATGTCCTGCCCTTGAGCGACGGCGCGCTTGCCGGAGAAGGAGATGTGCTCCACCTCCTCGACGATCTTCTTGACCTTGCCTTCCTGGTCGATGCGGATCGCACCGTCGGCGAGCGAGAGCTTCGCCCCGGCGTTGAAGAAGCCGGAAAAGACGATCTTCCTTGCCCGGGACGTGATGTCGACGAAGCCGCCGGCCCCGGCGGTGACATGCGGCCGCGCCGAAAGCTTCGAAACGTTGACCGAGCCGTGCCGGTCGATCTGCAGGAAGGACAGCAGCGAAGCGTCGAAACCGCCGGCCTGGAAATAGATGAACTGGTGCGGCGAGGGCATGATCGCCTCGGCATTCGAGGCGCAGCCGAATTTGAAGTCGAGCAGCGGCACACCGCCGACCGCGCCCTGCTCGATCACCCAGGTGACCTTGCCGTGCTGACCTTCCTCGAGAAGGATGCGCGGCACGTTGGCCGAGATGCCGAAGCCGATGTTGACGGCCATGCCGTCGCGCAACTCCATGGCGACGCGGCGCGCGATCACCTTCTGGACGTTCATCTCCGGCGTGCGGAAGCTCGACAGCGGCCGGAAGATCTCGCCCGAGATCGCAGGGTCGTAGGGCGTCTGGGTAGTCTGCAACTGGTCGGGCGCGACGACGATATGGTCGACCAGGACGCCCGGCACGCGCACGTCATGCGGCTTCAGCGTGCCGTTCTCG
Organism: Pseudomonadota bacterium; assembly: GCA_040755925.1. Lineage (GTDB taxonomy): Bacteria > Pseudomonadota > Alphaproteobacteria > Rhizobiales > Rhizobiaceae > Mesorhizobium. The sequence goes on along the minus strand of JBFLWR010000517.1, from coordinate 15,883 downwards.
ACGACGCGCTTTACCTGCGCGATGACAATGCCGCCATTGTTGCGGGCTGCAAGCGCCTGCTCCAGTCCGCCGAGATAGGCGCCCTCATGCTCGTAGGTCAGGTTGCCGCGCTCGTCGGCCGAGGTGGCGCGGATGATCGAAATGTTGGGGACGATGGCGCGGAAATAGAGCCATTCCTCGCCGTCGAAATGCTGGACCGAGACGATTGGCTCGGCCGCGGCGGCATTCATGGCGCAGCCCTGGTGGCGCGGGTCGGCAAAGGTGTCGAGGCCCACCTTCGTCAGCACGCCAGGCCGCTTGGCGGCCGCCTCGCGGTGCATGTCGAACAGGATGCCCGAAGGCACATTGTAGGCCGCGACCGAGTTTTCGCCGATCATCTTCCAGATCTGTGGCGGCTCGGCGGAGGAGGGGCCCGACGGATAGGAGCCGCAGAGCGTGCGTTTCAACAGACCGGGCTTGGCGAGATGATCGATACCCTTGATGCCATACATGTCGCCGGCGGCGATCGGGTGCAGTGTGGTGATCGCCTTTGGATGGCCTTCCGAGTCGAAGCGCTGGCCGATCGCTGCAAGCACGGCGTCCGGGCAGCCAAGGCCGCTCGACGACGACACGGAGACGACCATGCCGTCCTTGATCAGGCTGGCGGCGTAAGCCGCGGAGACGAGCTTGCTCACGCGAGGCTCCCGAGTTGTGGGTCGATCATCACGGCCTTGCCGGTCTTCGACGATTGCAGTGCCGCCTCAGCGGAAGCCAGCGACCAGATGCCGTCCTCGCCGGTGGCAGATGGCTGGCCTTCGCCACGGATCGCGGCATGGAACAGACGCAGCGAACGCGCGTAGAGGTCGTCGCGGTCGAAGTTCAGTTCTTCCTCGCCGCCAGCGGTGCGCAGCAGCACGGAGCCGACCGGCTTCTGCGTCATCACATTGGTGGCGACCAGCGAGCCCTCCGATCCGTGCACTTCGAAGCCGGTGCCGGCGAACTTGGTCGTGAAGCCTTCGTGGGATTGCGCGATGACGCCGGACTTGAAGCGCCACACGCACATCGCGCCGTCCTCCAGCCCGCCGCCAGCCATGCCGGCCGACTGCGTAAAGGCGGAGATCTCGACCGGATCGTCGTCGAGCACGAAGCGCAGCGTATCGGCGTCGTGCACCGTGATGTCGAGCACCACGCCGCCGCCGGCTTCGGGTTTGGTGATGCGCCAGCCCTGCAGGTTTTCCGGCAAATAGACGGAATGGAAGACGCGTGCCGCGATCGGCCGGCCGATGCGGCCGGCGGCGATCGCCTCGCGCATGGCGCGATGCGCGCCGGCATTGCGCAGATGATGGTTGGTCCCGAACACGATGCCGGCGGCGTTGGCGGCGGCGACCAGCTTGCGGGCGTCGGCGCTGGTCAGCGCCAGCGGCTTTTCGCACAGCACATGCTTGCCGGCCCGGACCGCGGCGAGGCCCTGTTCGAGATGCAAATCGTTGGTGGTCGAGATGTAGACGGCGTCGATGCCGGCGGCGAGCAACGCATCGAGCGACGAGACGGCAAGCGGGATCCCGTTCTCCTTTGCATAAGCCTCGGCGCGTTCCTGGCTGGAGCTCATCACGGCCGCGACCTCGCCGTCGGCCTGCGCGCGGATGGCGTCGATCATGAACTGCCTGGCGATCGTGCTCGCCCCGATCAGGCCCCATCTCACGGTCATGCCGCGTCTCCCATCCCAGCATTGCGCGCATTGCGGTCCGGCCCGCAGCTTTCCCTGACCGCGAGGCTGACCGCGCCGATATGGTCTTCGGCGCGCGTCGTGCGCGACTGGATCATCTTCAGCATGACATGGGCGGCGCGCTCGCCGAGGCCGGCGGTATCGACGGTGACGCTGGTCAACGCCGGAATGTAGTGCTCGGCCTCGGTCACGTCGTCGAAGCCAACCACGGCGAAATCCGCTCCCGCCTCGAGTCCGCGCTTGCGCAGCGCCAGCATGACCCCGAAGGCGACGGCATCGTTGAAGCAAAGCGCCGCTGTCGGCGGTTCGGCGGTGGCAAGCGCGGTGTCAAGGCAGGCCATGCCGCCTTTGCGGCTTGTTTCGCCCTCGACGATCGTCCGGTCGGCCGCCGGAATGCCGAGCGTTTCGCACGCCTCCAGGAAGCCGCCCAGCCTCTCCTGATAGACCACGAGGTCGGAAGAGCCGCCGAAGAACGCCAGGCGACGATGGCCCTTGCGGATCAGGTGTTCGGTGGCGATGAAGGCGCCGCGATGATTGTCGGGCGCGATCACCGGGATACGGCTTTCGGGCAGCCGGCGCATGGCGAAGACGATCGGTACGCCGGCGGTCTCAATACGCCGGAAGGCGCCCGACGCGGTGCCGCGCGCCGGCGAGACGATCAGGCCGGCGACGCCTTGCTCCAGGAGCGATTTCAGCACCTCTTCCTGGCGGATGGCGCTTTCGGCGGTGTTGGCGATGAAGGGAACGATGCCGGCCGCCTGGAAGACGCGCTCCATGCCGACCGCCAGCTCGGCGAAGAAGGGATTGGTGAGGTCGTTGATGACCATACCGATGACGTTGGAATGGGCCTTGCGCAGATTGGCGGCGCCGCGGTTGTAGACGTAGCCGACATCCTCGATCGCCTTGCGGACCTTGATCGCCGTTTCAGGCCGGATCAGCCCGCTGCCCTGCAGCACGAGCGATACGGTCGACTTGGACACGCCGGCTTCGCGGGCGATGTCCAGGATCGTCGCCTTGGCCCGGCTGGCCATGTCCGTGCATTCCTCCGCGTCGGTGGTCAAATTTATTGGAACGTTCTAATCTCTCTGCCAAACCGGAGTCAATCGGGATTCTTGTGGAATTCAAAAAATTGACGGCAGCCTATCAAAAGCAAGGCTCTTGACTTGCTGATGGCGATTGTACCGTTTCAAAGGGCAAAATCATAAAGGTTCTTGATTTATTGGAACGTTCCATTTATAGACCGGCGCAAAGGGAGAGTTCGATGGATATCATCCTGCCCGCGGAAAACGGCGGCCGCGCCAACTATCGACTGGTCGGCGAGCCGGCAATGCCCAGGATGGGGGCTCATTTCCCGCGCATTGCCTATGCCGCCGCGCATGTCGTCGCCGACCCGATTGCGATGACCGATCCATGGTCACGGCCCGTTGTCGACTGGGAAAGGACCATGGCGTTTCGCCATCATCTTTGGCGGCTGGGTTTTCGCATCGCCGAGGCGATGGACACCTCCCAACGCGGAATGGGTTTCGACTGGGCGAGCGCCAGGGAACTGATCCGGCGCTCGATCGCCGAGGCGCGCACGGTGCCGGGCGCCGATCTCGCTTCGGGAGCCGGCACCGACCACCTCTCGCCGGCGGCGGCCAAAACGCTCGACGATGTCATTCGCGCCTATGAAGAACAATTCGCCTTCATCGAAGGCGAGGGCGGCAAGGCCATCATGATGGCGAGCCGGGCGCTGGCGAAGGTGGCAAAGGGGCCCGACGATTATGCCCGCGTCTACGACCGCATGCTGAGCCAGGCATCGGGCAAGGTCATCCTGCATTGGCTGGGCGACATGTTCGATCCTGCGCTCAAGGGCTATTGGGGAAGCGACGACTTCGCGGCGGCGCTCGATACCGTCGTCGCCATCATCGAGAGGCATGCTCACAAGGTCGAGGGCATCAAGATATCGCTGCTCGACGCCGGCAAGGAGGTGCTGTTGCGGGACCGCTTGCCTGAGGGTGTCGTGATGTTCACCGGTGACGATTTCAACTATCCGGAGTTGATCGCCGGCGACGGCAGGAAGCATTCGCATGCGCTGCTCGGCATCTTCGATGCCATCGCGCCCGCTGCCAATGCCGCGCTGGCGAAGCTGGCCGACGGCGACCGGGCCGGCTACGACGCGCTGATGGCACCGACCGTGCCGCTGTCGCGCAAGATCTTCGAGGCGCCGACGGAGTACTACAAGGCCGGCATCGTCTTCATGGCGTGGCTGAACGGGCATCAGGACCATTTCACCATGGTCGGCGGCATGCAGTCGGCGCGCGGCATATGCCACTACGCCGATGTCTTCCGCCTCGCCGACCAGGCGGGGCTGCTGGCCGACCCCGACCTTGCCATCGCCAGGATGAAAGCCCTCTGCGCGGTCGCAGGCGTCTGAGTCCGGCCGGCATATGCCGCCCGGATTTGCGTTCCGCCGGCAAATCTGTATTCGCTTACCGAGTTCATGCGGGTGAACACGGCTATGACGGACAAACTGGCGCGGGCAGACAAAGTCGCCCTTATTACCGGCGTGACCGGGCAGGACGGAGCCTATCTGGCTGAACTGCTGCTCGGGAAGGGCTACGTCGTCCACGGCGTCAAGCGCCGGTCGTCCTCCTTCAACACGGAGCGGATCGACGACATCTATGTCGATCCGCATGAGTACGGCGCACGCTTCTTCCTGCACTATGGCGACCTGACCGATGCAACCAATTTGATACGGCTCGTGCAGGAGACAAAGCCGAGCGAGATCTACAATCTCGGCGCCCAGAGCCATGTGCAGGTGAGTTTCGAAACGCCGGAATATACCGGCAATGCGGATGCGCTCGGCGCGCTGAGGCTCCTGGAGGCGATCCGTATCCTCAAGATGGAAAACTCGGTGCGCTTCTACCAGGCTTCGACGTCGGAGCTCTACGGCAAGGTGACGGAAATCCCGCAGAACGAGACCACGCCGTTCCGACCGCGTTCGCCCTATGCCGCGGCGAAACTCTATGCCTACTGGATCACGGTCAACTACCGGCAAGCCTATGGCATGTTCGCCGCCAACGGCATCTTGTTCAACCATGAAAGCCCGACGCGCGGCGAAACCTTCGTCACCCGCAAGATCACGCGCGCCGTCGCCGCGATCCATCACGGCCTGCAGGATACGCTCTATCTCGGCTATCTCGACGCGCGGCGCGACTGGGGTCATGCGCGCGATTATGTGGAGGGCATGTGGCGCATCCTGCAGCACGGCGAGCCTGACGATTTCGTGCTGGCGACGGGCGAGGGCCATTCCGTGCGCGAGTTCGTCGAGCTTGCCTTCGCCGAAACCGGCCGCGCTATTCGCTGGCAGGGTGAAGGTGTCGAAGAGGTCGGCATCGACTCCAGGTCGGGCACTGTGCTGGTGCGCATCGATCCACGCTACTTCCGGCCGACCGAGGTGGATGTGCTGATCGGCGATGCGTCCAAGGCGAGGAGCAGACTCGGCTGGTCGCACACGATCGGCTTCAGGGAACTGGTGGCCGAGATGGTGCAGGCCGATCTGGCGTGCGCCGCTGGCGGCGCCTGGCGTAACGTCGGTTCCATGTAGGAGTGTCGATGGACGGGACCTTCGACCTCAAGGGCAAGCGGGTCTTCGTCGCCGGCCATCGCGGCATGGTTGGCTCGGCGCTGCTGCGCCGGCTGGCGCGCGAGGACAGCGAGGTCCTGACGATTGCGCGCGATGAGCTCGATCTGCGCGATCAGTCGGGCGTGCGGCAATGGATGGCCGGCCATAGGCCGGATGCGGTGATCGTGGCAGCCGCCAAGGTCGGCGGCATCCTGGCGAACGACAGTTTCCCCGTCGACTTCCTGCAGGACAATCTTGTCATGGAGACCAACGTCATCGAGGCTGCGTTTCGCAGCGATGTGCGTAAGTTGTTGTTTCTCGGCTCGTCGTGCATCTATCCGAAGCTCGCGCCGCAGCCGATTCCGGAGGACGCATTGCTTACCGGTCCGCTGGAGCAGACCAACGAATGGTATGCCGTCGCCAAGATCGCCGGGTTGAAGCTTTGCCAGGCCTATCGGCGGCAATATGGCGTCGACTACATTTCAGCGATGCCGACAAATCTCTACGGGCCAGGGGACAACTTCGACCTTTCAACCAGCCATGTCGTGCCAGCCTTGATGCGCAAGGCGCATGAGGCGAAGCGCACTGGCAACAAGACGGTCGAGGTGTGGGGCTCAGGCACGCCGAGGCGAGAATTCCTGCACGTGGACGACGCCGCGGACGCGTTGGTCTGGCTGCTGAAGAACTATTCGGCCGAGGGCCATGTGAATGTAGGATCCGGCGAGGACGTCACCATCGCGGAGCTTGCCCGCACGATCGTGTCGGTCGTCGGCGCCGACGCCGAGATCGCGTTCGACCCAACGAAGCCGGATGGCACGCCGCGCAAGCTGTTGGAGGTCTCACGCCTGTTCGCCACCGGCTGGCGTCCGAAATACACGCTGCTCGACGGGTTGAAGCAGACCTATGCGTGGTTTCTTGAGCATGTCGGGAAAGTCGGCATTCGCCTTGGTGTCGCCTGAGCGAGCTTCGACGCTGATCGCCGCCACCAGGACCGACGGGCTGGGCGGACGTCTGCTGGCGATGGCAAACGCGAAGGCGCTTGCCGACACGCTCGGCTACCGCTTCGGCTTCACCTGGAACCGAAGGGTCGCGGCCGACAAGGCGTTCCATATCGTCGACACCGCCGACAGGATTTTTTCACCCGATTTCATAGCAAGGCATTGGCTGGGCGAAAGTGTCAAGGCATCCGACTTCGGTGTTCTGGACGCGGCTGCCGCTGGCGGACCCAGCCTTGGCGAAGCTGCGAAAGACAGGAAACTGCGTGGCTGGATCTGCAACGAAATCGATGTCCCGCGGGGTGATGCGGCGCGGGTTGCGAAGCAGGCAGTGGCGTTGCGCAGTTTCGACTATTCGGCGACCGTTAAGGAGGCAATCGCCGCCGCCGGTCGAAGTCGGCTGGCCCGCCCGATGGCGGCGCTCCATCTGCGCAGCGGCGACATCGTGCATGGCAAGCATCGCGCCAGCCTGATCTTCGCAGGCAAGGTCATTCCTTCGACGCTCGCGCGGGCGATCATTGCCGCGCTTTCGGCGAGAGGGCTTACCACGCTGTTGATCGGGCAGCATCGCCCGACGCTCGACTATCTGAAGGCCGAGACCGGAGCGATGCTGACCAGCGATTTTGGCGCCGACGCGTTCTCGGACGAGACCCGGAAAGCCTTTTTCGAGATGGCGCTGATGGCACGTTGCCGGCAAATCTATGCGGGAACCAGCATCTTCCCGGAAATAGCGTCGCTGATGGGCGATGTGCCCCTCATGCGCACGGATACGCTGTTCGACGCGCCGTGCGCCGCGAAGATCATTCTCCATGAACTGAGCCTTCGCCAGGCGGATTATCATCCGCGCGAGGCGGCCTTCGGCTATCAGGCGGCGTTCCTGGCGACTGAGGGCTTGGTCGCCGCCAAGCAGGCTCGCGAACTCCTGGACAAAGCCTACGCGCTCGATCCGGAAAACGATGCCTATGCCCTGAAGATCGCTTCGGCCTGCTTTCGCGAGCGTGACTATGCTTCAGGTGAAGTCGTGCTGAAATCCGTAATGACCCGCCGGTTCGGGGAGCGCCCCAGGATCCCGCTCACGGTGATGCGACTGCTTGGCGATATGCTGTTCCGCAGATATCCGTTTGCGGGAGATTTCGAGTTCTTCCACGCTGCGGCGGAAGCAGGCCACCCTTATGCCGCGGCCTGTTCGGCCTGGATACTTCAGCAAACGACTGCAGACCGGACAAGGGCGCTGGCAATGGCGCATCGCGCGGTAGCACTCTCCCCGGCGGACCCGATCCTGCGGAAGATCAAGCGACGGGTCCTGCAAGGCAAAAGGCCGACGTCCGGTCTTGTCGCCAAGGCGAGATGGCGGATCGCCTGGCTGCGCGGTTTTGGAACGACGTAGTCAGGGCCGCCGCCAAATCCAGAATGGCGCGATGGCGCAGTCCGGATGGAAGATGGGCTTCGTTGCTTGCGGCCGTACGTTGGCGGACGCGGGCTTGTCGAAATCACGCCGCGCCAGATCGTCCAGCAATGGCTGGACGCGCGCCTTGTCGAATGTCTCGCTGGGCATCGTGCCCAAGGCCTCGGCATGTGCCGCCACCCAGCGCAGAGCCTCGATCAACCCCTGTCCGTCCCTGGCCCGGTATTGCCAAAGATCGTCGCCGACCGAGGAGAGGATTCGCGCCAATGCAGTCCAACCCTGCAGGGCAAACATTGCGTAGTGCCTCGGGCGGGTGCGGGACAGTTCCTCGGGCAGGCGGCCGTCGGCCGCGATCTGGTCCGCGATCCTTTCCCGGGCAAAGAGCCCCGCCTTCGCGAGCGCCGCGCCGTCGCCCAGGAATGCCGCGATGGAAGCCCGCTGCAGGTCGAAGAAGACGCCGTGGTTGTTGAGCCGGTAGAATTCGAAGCTCGCGGCCGGCGCGGTATCCAGCCATTCGCAATATGAAAGGAGCCAGTCCCTGAAAGCTTGCCGGTCCCGCTCGGCCAGCGCTCCGGTTCGTTCGATCAATCTGATGGCGTCGAGAAAGAAATAGAGATCCGCGAGTTCAAGAATGCCATATCCCGGGCCTTCATTGTTGTCGCCGCCGGACCTTACCTGCGCATAGCGCATATTCGGGTTCATTCTCGTCGCGGGATCCACGAACCAGGTCCGCACGAGCCGCGCGGCATGACTGGCGTAGCGCTGTTCCCCGAGCACGGTCGCCGCCAAGGCAAGCACGGTGGTGTCGTCGAGAACCCGTTGCAGGCGCGTTCGATCGTAGGCTTCGCTGCCGGGCGAATACAATGCGGTGCCGGGGGCGTGTTCGCCGTCGCGGCGAACGAAGGGAAGCCCGTCCGGCTTTCGCGGATCCGGCCACCAGTATGGGGCCGGCTGGAAATAGTCGTGCGGGTCGCCGCTGGGGGCGCGAGCGCTCTTGTCGATCACGCTAAACGGACCGCGCTGGAGCGCTTGCTCCGCGTAGGCGCGCAGCTCTTGTTGAACAGGAACGTCTCGACGTTTGTGCGCAGCGACGAGCTTGTCCTCGTCATAGTAGGCCAGGCGCGAGGGATCGAGCTTTTGGCCGATCGCCCTGGCGTCGCAGCGGTCGAGCATTGCGACAATCGCCTCATCGCGTTTGCCCAGCCGAGCGCGTAAACTGGCCCGGCCGATTTCCAGATGCGAGCGCCCTGAATCCAGGCGCGCGACCCAGCCGGCGCTCTGGAAGAGCCCGGCATCCGCAGCAAGGCGAGGGCGCGGGATGTCCCATGCATCATCGCGAAACCGGTCCCATAGTCCGGGGACACCGAGCCGCCACAGCATTTCAACCTTCGGTCGGCGCCCATAGCCGTATCTTTCGTCGAACAGTTCGGTGGTATCGCTTCGAAAGATGATCTGCGGTTCTTCGTTCGCCGACGGCGCGAATGTCTCATCGAGGAGAAGCGCGTTGTCGGCGATGCGCGCCATCGGCACGACGACATAGCGAAAATGAGGATTTTGCTCGATCGCCGTCCGTATTTGCTGGAAGGCCGGCAAGGTGAGGAAGCAGTTGCCGTCCCAAGGCATCAACCACTTGGCATTCGCGCGGGCAAACTCCAGTGCGGCGTTGCGCGCGCCGTTATTGTTCATCACATAGAGGTTCTTGCCGTGCCGGATATGCGTTTCGTAACGCGACGCGTTCTGTCCACCCGGCCGGTGCCCGGCGCTCGAAAACCGGGATTCGTTTACGGCCAGCCCGTCGGTGTCCCAAGGAATTTGGCGATAGGCTTCGAGTTCGAATGGAATCCTGTGAAAGCTTTGGCCACGGCTTTGCAGCAGCGCGATTATCCGCGCCTCTTCGTCGGGATCAGCGAGTCGATTGACGATCCAAAACTTCTCACAACCAGGAAAGGCCGGCTCGTTGTCGAGGATAAACAGGGTGTTGTCGTAAGACTGGCCCTTCTTGTGCCGTGGCTCCAGATCGTTGCCGATGATGCGGACCAACGCGAAGCTGTCTTTCACGGCCGAGATCGGCGACGCCCGATGGGTGTCGCGCGCGGTCGCGATGCGTTGCCCGACAATGCGATTCCAGTCGCGTCGCCTTTTGGCGGCAGACCACAGCCGCGCCAAGCTGGACAGCGGTGCTGCTGTGCGCTTCCGCGCCCGCCGCAGTTCGCGGTAAACCCGCAGCCAGATGGGCGGCCGCCTTTCCGGGCCGGCGGTCATCGGAACGCGCGCATGCGCGGACGTCGGGGTCCGGATGTGATCTCGGCAAGATCGCCGCGGCGTTCTTCTTTCAGGTCCATGACGTCTTTCTGATACATAATCGCCGTCCGTAGCTTCTTGCGAAGGCGCTGTCACTTCATTTGGCCGCAAGGAGGCGCCGCCCAATCAGAGGGACACGCTGCAGCCGGGTGCGATCCATGTCGCCTGTTTGCCATCGGTCGGTGTCCAAGGTATTTGCGTGCGGCGGATTGGGGGCGGACTTATGCATGAGTTTCTCGGCCAACTCGACAAGGACGATCTCCGGGATCGGGCCGGATGACGGCGGATCGATGCTGATCGCCGCGACGAGGACCGACGGACTGGGCGGCCGGTTACTTGCGATGGTAAATGCGAAATCGCTCGCCGACAGGCTTGGCTGCCGTTTCGGTTTCACCTGGAACAGCCGAGCCGTAAGCAATCAGGAATCCCATTCAGTCGACGTGGTCAGAAACGTCTTCTCCGAGAAGTTCATCGACAGACATTGGCTGGGGGAGAAGATCAGCCGTTCCTGTTTCGGTGTGCTTGGCGAAGCCGCCTTCACACCAGCCAGCCTCGATACGCTCGCACGCCAAAGGCGGTTGCGCGGCTGGATTTGTGATGAGTTCGACGTCCTCGATAACTGCAGCGAGGATGGCGCCGGGTCGATCGGAAGGTCGGAGACGCTGCGTGCCTTCGGCTTCTCGCCTCGAGTGCGGCAGGCGCTCGATGCCGCCGCCAGCTGTCGCTTTCCCGGTCCGATGGCCGCGTTGCATCTGCGCAGTGGCGACATCGTCCGCGGCCATCACCGCCGCAGCCTGGTCTTCGCCAACAAGGTCATTCCGTCCACCCTGGCCAGGGCGATCGTTACGGAGCTTTCGTCGAGAGGGTTGAAGACGCTGCTGGTCGGGCAGGATCAGGCGACGCTCGATTATATCAAGGCGGAGACAGGGGCGCTGTTGGCCACCGATTTCGGGTCGGGCGAGCTCGAGGGGGAAACTGCCAACACATTCTTCCAGATGGCGCTGATGGCAAGGTGCCAGCAGATCCATGCCGGCGGCAGCATCTATGCCGTGGTTGCCTCGGTGATGGGCGACAGACCCTGCATCGGCGCCGACGCGCTGTTCGGCCAACGCAGCGCAGCGGAAATCGTTCTGGAGGAGCTGCGAACGCGCGAAGCGCACTATCACCCGCTCGAAGCCGCCTTCGGCTATCAATGGGCCCTTTTGTCGCTAGAGGATGAGATCGGTCCGGCACGGACGAGGGAAATCCTGGGCAGGGCGCTGGCGCTCGATCCGGAAAACGACGGCTATCCGATGAAGATTGCCGGGACGTTCTTCCGCGAAGGCAACCATGCCGCGGGCGAGGCCATACTGAAATCAGTGATGACGGCCCAAAGCAGACGTCGCACCAAGATCCCGCTGCCGGTGATGGAAATCATGGAACGCGTGGCCAAGGATCGCTTCGTGTCCCGGAACGATATCGAGGCTTTGTCAACTGCGGCAAAGGCCGGTCACCCCTACGCGATGGGCTGCTGCGCCTATCTGCTTGCCGAAGTGGCCGAGGATAGAAAATCCGGCCTGGAAATGGCGGCCAGGCTGCTTGCGGCCGAGCCGGGCAATCCGATCTTCAGGCGAATCAGGCAACGCGTGGCGCTGGGCAAGAAACCTGAACCGCGTCTGCTCGCCAGGATCATATGGCGACTCGGCTGGTTGAGACCGCCCTGGCGCTGACCGCTGGTTCAAGGTTGAAAGCCCGCCGGCGGACCGAGTGCCGCGCTAGGATTCCTACGATGGCTTTTTCAGTGGAAATTGGGTTCGGATGGTGGGCGTGACAAGGATTGAACTTGTGACCCCTGCAATGTCAATGCAGTGCTCTCCCGCTGAGCTACACGCCCATCCGAAGCCGCGCATACACCATTTTTGGTCCGGCGCGTCAATAGCAGGAATGTGAAAAGAAAAGCTCCGTTTTGCCGCACCGGCGACAGGCGCCGATGGCTTGCCGGAAAAATATCTCAGGCCGCCTGCAGCATCTTCTCGACCTCGTTGACGAGGTCGCGCAGATGGAAGGGCTTGGACAGCACCTTGGCGTCCTTGGGCGCCTTGGAATCGGGGTTGAGCGCGACGGCGGCGAAGCCTGTGATGAACATCACCTTGAGGTCCGGATCGATCTCGGTGGCGCGGCGGGCGAGTTCGATACCGTCCATCTCGGGCATGACGATATCGGTCAGGAGCAGCGAGAAGGGCTCCTCGCGCAGCCGTTCATAGGCGCTCGCGCCGTTGTCGAAATCGCTTACCTGGTAGCCTGCGCGCTCCAGCGCCTTGACGAGGAACCGGCGCATATCGTCGTCGTCTTCCGCCAGCAGAATGCGTGCCATCATATCCCGTCCGAATCACCCGCCCCAAGCCTGCCGACGGGCAAGCCCGTTAACCATCCTGTATATGAGGAGGTGACGGTAAACATCAAGTGAACGGCGGCCTTGTCGAAGCGACTTCGGCGAGCCGTGTTGCAGTCCTGAAATGCTGGACATGCCGGACGCAAGATGGCAGTTTTACGTCATGACGCAGTGCTGTTTCCTGGTTCGTTCAAATTGAAGACGGCAGCCGAGGATTTTTCGGTCGTACCACCCTTCGAAATCCGATCGGGCGCAGAGCAACGCGTACCCTTCCTCCTCAGTTCGCCGCACAGCGGTCGCCACTATCCCGAGCGCTTCCTTGCCATGGCGCGGCTTGACCGAAACGCCATCCGCCGGTCGGAGGACTGCTATGTCGAGGAACTCTTCGGCGGCGCCGTGGCGCTTGGCGCGCCGATGCTCGCGGCGAACTTCCCGCGCGCCTATCTCGACGTCAACCGGGAGCCCTGGGAGCTCGACCCGCGCATGTTCGCGGAACCGGTGCCGTCCTTCTGCAACATCCGCTCGGCCAGGGTCGCCGGCGGGTTGGGCACGGTGCCCAGGCTGGTGGGGGAGGGGCTGGATATCTATCCCGGCCGCCTGCCATTGGCCGAAGCCGTGGCGCGCATCGAACACGTCTACAAGCCTTACCACGAGACGCTGAAGCGGCTGCTGACCAGAACCCATGCCCGGTTCGGCTATGCCGTTCTGATCGACTGCCATTCGATGCCCGCCAGCATCCGGGTCGGCGACAATGGCGTGCGGCCGGATTTCATCATCGGCGACCGCTTCGGCATTTCCGCGACGGCGGCGCTGACCGAGACTGCGATCGGCCTGCTCACCGGCATGGGCTACACGGTCGCGCACAACAAGCCTTACGCCGGCGGCTTCATCACCGAGCATTACGGGCGGCCGGCGCGCCATCTCCATGCGTTGCAGATCGAGGTCAATCGCGGGCTTTACATGAACGAGCGCACGTTCCAGAAGTCGGCCGGCTTCGACGCGCTTGCCCAGGACCTGACGCGCTTTTCGGCGGAGCTGATGTCGATGCCCGGCCAGCATTTCGTCGACCTGCCGCTGGCCGCCGAATGAGCGGTTCGCGGGCTTAAAAAAAGACCGCATCGTTTTCACGACACGGTCGAAGTCTAGGGAGGAAACGCCCAAGGAGGGCATGGACAGGTCACCCTGTCCGAAGACAAAATTATTGTGCGATGCACAAATGTCAATCGACTTCAGGCTTTTTTAATTCAATATGATGTGGAAATTCCGCTTCGGCCGCCGAAGTGTGACAATGGGGCAACAGGAGAGGGGCGCCTGACCTGGCTTCGTGTCCCTTTTTGCGCAGAAAAACAGCGGCGGTGGCCGTCGCGATGGGGAGAGTGAGTTGGATATCAGCATCGATTTCATGCGGCGCATCGCGCATGCCGCCGCCGCCGAGACCTTGCCGCGCTTCCGTAGCCAGGGCGCGGTCGCCAACAAGCTGGCGGAAAGCTTCGACCCCGTGACGGAGGCCGACCGTGAGGCCGAACGGGCGATCCGGGCGCTGATAACGGCCGAGTACCCCGATCACGGCATCCTCGGCGAGGAGCATGGCAGCGAGAATATTTCGAGCCGGCACGTCTGGGTCATCGATCCGATCGACGGCACGCGCGCCTTCATTTCGGGCCTGCCGGTCTGGGGAACGCTGGTCGGGCTGACGGTCGATGGCGATGCCGTCGCCGGCATGATGTCGCAGCCCTTCACCGGAGAGCTGTTCTATGCCAACGCTTCGGGCGCGCATTATGAAGGCCCGGGCGGTCCGCGCAGGCTTGCGGCCCGCAAGACGACCGATCTGGCCCAGGCGACGCTGTTCACCACCACTCCGGCCCTGTTCAAGGACGACGCGCGCAAGCGCTACGACGCGTTCGAGAAACGCGTCCAGCTCGCACGCTACGGCACCGATTGCTATGCCTTCGCCATGGTGGCGGCCGGAAGCGTCGACATCGTCGCCGATCCGGGCCTCAAGCCCTACGACATCGTGGCGCTGATACCGATCATCGAAAAGGCCGGCGGGGTCGTCACCACCTTCGACGGCGGGCCGGCGGAGAAGGGCGGCGACATATTGGCGGCGGCGACGCCCGAGTTGCATGCCGCTGCCATGGCGGCGCTGCGAGCCTGATCCCGGTCAGGCGATCTCGCCGGTTCCGGGAATGAAGGCATCGAAGGCCGCTAGGAGCTGCTCGCGATAAAGATCCTTCTCCTGCAGGATCTCGTGATTGGCGCCGTCGATCATCAAAAGCGAGCCGACACGCAGACGCCTGGCATAAGTCTCCACCGCCTTGGTCGAAACCACCCGGTCGGCGCCGGCGGCGACGATCAGCATCGGCACCTGGATCCTCGCCATGAAGCCGGGGTCGCTGACCGCCTCGGCAGCCGCAGCGGCGGCCCTCAGCCAGCGGATGGTCGGGCCGCCGAGCGCAAGCTGCGGCCAGGCCTTGTAGATGCCGGTGTTGCGCCGGTAGCGTTCCGGGTCCGAGGTCACCTTGTTGGCTTCGAAGGGGGGTGGCAATTTCGGCCGTGGCCCCAAAGCTGCGTAGAGCCAACCGAGGCCCACCGCGCAAAACAGCGTGCAGACGCGCCTGACCGTGGTGATTGAGACCGGCAGGTCGGGCACCTCGAGAAAGGGCGCGAGCAGCACCATGCGACGCACCCGGTTGACCATCGAGGGCGAGGCGAGCAGCGCAATCACCGCTCCGGTCGAATGGGCAAGGATGTAATAGGGCCCGCGGCAATCCGGCAGCACCACTTCCTCGAAGAACTGCTCGAGGTCGCGCGTATAGTCGCGGAAGCTGCGGACATAGCCGCGCTGCCGGTTGCGCAACATGCGGCTGGAGTCGCCCTGGCCGCGCCAGTCGAGGACGGCGACGCCGAAGCCGCGGTCGGAGAGGTTGCGGATGGTCTCGAAATATTTCTCGATACACTCGTTGCGACCGGTGAGAAGCACCACCGTGCCTTGCAGCGGACGGCCCACCGCGGCGAAAACGCCGTAACGGATCTTCTTGCGGTCGCGGGTGGTGAAGAACCCGCCGGCAGCATTGTCGGGCGGCGGATTGTCCTCGGTGTGGTGGAAAAGATCCGTCATTCGGCGCTTCGTTGGGTGTTCTTCGCCCGAGCGGGGCGAGGCGTCGGCATGGTGATAGACGGCCATGCGCCAAAAGCAAAGGCGTTGCGAGGATTTAGGAGGCTTGGGCCGAACGGGGAAGGCCGGAAGTGCCTGCGGCGCACTTCCGGCCTCTGTCGATCCGGGAGGAAGGGACGTTGCACCCGGTTCGGCCTCGTCGCGGCGCTGGTATCGAGGCACGCCGCTTGTCTGTGATCTTGCCCGGAGCATAGCGGCGCCTGGCTGAACGGAGGCCGAAGCGTCGGTTCATCTGCCGTTCATCGAGCGGAATACCTGGCCGGAACTTCTGGCTCGAAGTTCTTGAAACGGCCTTTTGCGCTCCCCAAATGGTGGTTGCGGCCG
>JBFLWR010000516.1:0-9393 GCA_040755925.1 Pseudomonadota bacterium | reverse complement strand
TCCTGTCCGGCGGTTCAGTGAACTCGCCGCAACTGCTGCAGCTTTCCGGCGTCGGGCCGTCCGCGCTGCTCGGCGATCTCGGGATCGCGGTCGTGCACGGCAATGACAATGTCGGCGCCAACCTGCAGGACCATGTCGGTGTCAACTATACCTTCAAGGGCAGGCCGCCGACGCTCAACCAGACGCTGCGCCCGTGGTGGGGCAAGCTACTGGTCGGCATGCAATACATCCTGCTGCGCTCCGGCCCCCTGTCGATGTCGATGAACAATGCCGGCGGCTTCTTCCGCACAGATCCGGCGTCCTCGCGCCCGAACATGCAGCTCTATTTCCAGGCCTTCTCGACAGTCATCCCGAAGAACGGCGAGCGCCCGATCCTCACGCCGGACCCGTGGCCGGGCTTTTCGATCGGGCTGTCGAACTGCCGCCCGTCGAGCCGTGGCGAGATCATGATCCGCTCGAAGAACCCTCGCGACTACCCGAAGATCACGGCGAACGCCTATTCCACCAACGCGGATGTCGACGAGATGCTGGCGGCGGTGAAATTCGTGCGCAAGATCGCCTCGATGCCGGCCATGGCCGAGATCATCGAGGAAGAGGTCCTGCCTGGACCGTCAATCACTTCCGATGCCGATCTGATCGAGGATTTCAGGAAGCGCTCGGGCACGGTCTACCATCCGGTCTCGACCTGCCGGATGGGTCCCGATGCATCACGCGCCGTCGTCGACCAGCGGCTGAGGGTGCATGGGGTCGAGGGCCTGCGCGTCATCGACGCCTCGATCTTCCCCGACAACATCACCGGCAACACCAACGCCGCCTCGATCCTGACCGGATGGAAGGGCGCCGAACTGGTTCTGGAGGACCAAAAATGAAGATCACCGACGTCAAGACCTGGGTAGTCGGCAACCCGCCGCCCGGCATCGGCGGCAAGTATTTCATCTTCGTCAAGCTGACCACCGACGGCGGCGTGGTCGGTTACGGCGAGGCCTACAACGCCACCTTCTCCGCCCATGTCACAGCCAGGCTGGTCGAGGACATGGCCGAACGTTACCTCGTCGGTCACGATCCGCACGATGTCGAGAACTTCTTCCGCCGCGCCTACTCGTCCGGGTTCACCCAGCGGCCCGACGTGACCGGCATGGGCTGTTTCTCGGCGCTGGAGATGGCCTGCTGGGACATCATCGGCAAGGAAGCGGGCAAGCCGGTCTACAAGCTGCTCGGCGGCCAGGTGCACGAGACGCTGCGCTCCTACACCTATCTCTATCCGCACACGGGCAGCGTCCATTCCGAGGACGCGCCGGCAGGCAGGAACGTGTACAACGACCCCGAGATGGCGGCCGCCTGCGCGCTCGAATATGTCGAGCAAGGTTTCACCGCCGTGAAGCTCGATCCGGCCGGTCCATACACCGCCTTCGACGGCCACCAGCCGCGACTGCTCGACATCGATGTTTCCGCCAGCATGATCAAGGCGATCCGCGAGGCAGTCGGCAGCCGCGCCGATATCCTGTTCGGCACGCATGGCCAGTTCACCGCTTCCGGCGCGCTTCGCATGGCCCGCGCCATTGAGCCCTACGATCCGCTGTGGTTCGAGGAGCCGGTGCCGCCGGACATGCCCGAGGTTATGGCGCAGGTCGCGCGCGGCACGTCCATCCCGATCGCCACCGGCGAGCGGCTGACGACGAAATCCGAATTCGCCCGTGTCATCGAAAACCGCGCCGCCACCATCCTGCAGCCGGACCTCGGCCGCTCGGGAGGTATTCTGGAGACCAAGAAGATCGCGGCGATGGCGGAGGCCTACCACATCCAGGTCGCGCCGCACTGCTATTGCGGCCCGATCGTCGGAGCCGCCAACATCCAGCTTGCGGTAACCTTGCCCAACTTCCTGATCCTCGAATCCCTGAAGCAGTGGGACGGCTTTCACGCCACGCTGCTCAAGAAGAAGATCGAATGGCAGGACGGCGATGTCATCCCCTCGAAGGAGCCTGGCCTTGGCGTCGAGCTCGACGAAGCGGTCTGCGACGCGCATCCCTACAGCGGCAAGGAACTGCATCTGCAGATGATGCAGACGCCGTTGATGCCGTGAGCGAAAGCTACGCTTTCATCGGCCTCGGCCATCTCGGCGCCAACCTTGCCGCCAGCCTGATCCGCAATGGCTTCGCGGTCACCGTGTTCGACCGCGACCCCGCTGCCGTCGAACGCCTCGTGGCGCTCGGCGCCTCGGCGGCGAAAAGCCCGGCCGAGGCCGCCGCGCAGGCAGGCAATGCGATTACCTGCCTGCCTTCCCCGAAGGTGAGCGAGCAGGTGCTCGCCGGACCTGACGGCTTGCTCCAGGGCCTTCCCACCGGCGGCACCTGGATCGAGATGTCGACCAATGGCCGTGACGAGATCGTGCGGCTTGCGGCGCTCGCTTCGGCCAAGGGCGTCGAAACATTGGAGTGCCCTGTTACTGGCGGCGTGCACTTGGCGGCGGCGGGAAGGATAACGGCGCTGGTCGGTGGGGATGCGGCGCTCTACGAACGCCACAGGTCGGCCATCGAGGCGATGTGCGCGAAGTCCTTCCTCATGGGTCCGATCGGCTCGGCGGCGGTGATCAAGGTCATCACCAACATGCTTGCCTTCATCCACCTGGTCGCGGCCGGCGAGGCCTTGATGCTGGCCAAGCAGGGTGGGCTCGACCTCGCCCAGTCCTACCACGCCATCGTCGCCTCCTCGGGCAACAGCTTCGTGCACGAGACCGAAAGCCAGCTCGTCCTCAACGGCTCCTACGACATCGGCTTCACCATGGACCTGGCGCTGAAGGATCTCGGCTTCGCGCTCGCCATGGGCGAACGGTCCGGCGTGCCGCTCGACCTTGCCACGCGAGTCAACGCCATTTTCGAGCAAGGCAAGGAAGCCTATGGCGGCGGCGCCTGGTCGACCCAGATCGTGAAGCTGCTCGAGGATGCGGTGGGGACAGAGCTTCGCGCGCCGGGTTTTCCCTCCCGGCTTGAAATATAGCCGGCGAATTTTTAGCCAGCTGCTTCAGTGGCTTTGCCGCATCTATTGAATCAACCACCGAGGTGGTTGATTCAATATCTCAGCGTCAGCGCGCCTGGCAGGATTTCGAATGTCGCCGGAATCCGGCCTGGCGACTCGCCATCTATGTCGACCAGCGCCCAGTTCTTGTCGGCGTCGCCCAGCGGCTCGACCAGAACCTTGCGGCCGCGCACTATGGTGATCGCCGGATGGTTGCGGTGACGCCCGCCATAGAGCAGGCGCAGGTCCCGGATCAGCCCGAGCTTGCTCGCCGCGCGCACGATGACGACGTCGAATTCCCCGTCGGAAAGCTTGGCATCCGGCGCGATCATCATGCCGCCACCGAAGAACTTTCCATTGGCGACCGCCACCAACGCCATGCGCGCCTCGACCGGCTCGCCGTCGTCTATGGTGATCCTGACGTCCTGGAACTTGTAGCGCACAAACTCCAGCACCGTGCGCCAGAAGAACAGCGCCTTGGCCGACACCCTTCCCTTGCGCTTGTCCGCGTTGACCGCACGATCCGCCGCGCCCGAAAGGCCGAGACTCGCTATGTTTATGAAGTGACGGCTGGCCAACGCGCCGTGATCGTCGATGTAGCAGATGCGCCCGGCATCGACCTTCCTGGCCTCGGCTCCCGCCAGGTGCTTTAGAGCCGAGTCGATGCCGCGCGGCAAATCCAGGGCGCGCGCGAAATCGGTGCCGGTGCCGTAGGGCAAGAGTCCAAGCTCGGTCGTCCGGCCGGTTTCATGACATGCCTGCAGGAGCCCATCGGCCACCTCGCTGGCGGTGCCGTCACCGCCGGCCGCGATCACCAGCGCGCAGCCATCGGCCGCGAGGTCGATCGCCAGCCTTTCGCCATCGCCGCTGATCTGGGTCTCGCGCAGGTCGACATCGCCGAAATGCGCCTTCAAGGAAGCCGCGATTTGCGGCCAATGCCGCTTGAGCTTGCCGCCGCCGGCAACCGGGTTGAGAACCACCCCGACCTTCAAGCCGACCCTCCCCAAGGCTTGGAGCATATCTTCAAGCTCCTTTGCCGGCATTGAAACCCGTGGCGACCGGCAGGGCAAGGCCCGCGCGTCAGCCGGACCGCTGAAATTGGCGGGCAGGCTGTCTAAGGGGTTTAGCCGGGAAATTCCCGGGCTTGTGCCGTCGGTCCCCGATAATCCCGCTATCCACAGGCTCGCCTGTATTCCGCAGGACCCTTACCCGGCGTACCTTCAACCCATCTCAGGCGGCTACCGAACGTCTCGCCGAAAGGCAAAAGCGCAAGGCGGATTTCCTGAGGCCCGTACGGCCCAGAACGAGAGCAGGCTCGCCTGTTGGAGGGACGGATGCCGAGACCTACGGGACCGCGGAAAGCGTGCGAACGCCGACGGCGGACCGATGCGGCCATGAAGGCGGTGAAACCTTCGATGGCACGCTGAGCGAAGCCCGCGAGGGCGGAGAACGGTGTGGTCCGGAACGGACGTTGCTCTCGGGTGGCGACTGGCAGGACCGTCAAAATCAAGGCTGGCCTGGCGCGACATCTTTCGGGAGTTGCTGCCGAGATCAGGCTCTGATCAGACAGGGAGGCGCTGGGAGAAATCCCAGCGCCAACTGTCGTTTCTGGATCCCATAGGGCTGTTGCCGCGAACGCCTCCAGTGCTTTGGCTTCACGGGCCAAGGCTCCCGCACGATTATTGATGCTTTTCGGTCACAGTCGCAGCTCAAGCAATCTTCGGCAACACGCCGTCATGCACATTTCATAATGGCGGCCAAATCCCGCCTTGTTCGGCAGCGATTGATGCTGACCGGATTGGGAGAGTTTCGAAGGGACAAGACCGTGATCAAGACCGCCCTTGTCGCCATGACCATCGTCGGTTGCGACTGCGACGCCAAGCTCTGCGAATATATCGGCGAGACGCCGGCCAAGTGGGCGACGATCGCCGATTGCGAAGCGGCGATGAAGAGCCAGATCCTGCATCAGCGTAACTTCAACTACCCGCTGGTTTCCGGCATCTGTCGCACCAAGGGTTCGGCCTCGTCCTCCGAACTCGCGGCAAAAGCCTCGGGACCTGACCTCAAGCCGCCAAGCCATGTCGTCGAAACCACGGCTCCCCTGCCGCCGGAACTGAGCCATCGCCCAAGCGTCCCGATAGGCACGACCGCCACCGCCAGCGAAACCGAAGCCGCGCGACCGGTCGCCTTTGACAGGTCGGTCGATGGGGGCAGCGCCGTGCTTTACCGCACGAAGGCTGGCTACGCCGTGGTCAAGACCGATGTGGGCCGCGCCACCTCGGCGACCGTGGATATGGCGAGGCGATCCGCAAACTGGCTGGCGGGGCTGGTGCCGAGCGGCCTGTAACAGCCTACAGCTTGACTTTCAGGGTCCCCCAGAACCTGTCTATCGGCGGTTGCCGGGTCCCGCCTGCCAAGGCCCGGAAAGGAAGACGGCCGCCAGGGCAGGCATCGCCCGATTGATAATGCCTGCCCGATGCTGGAAGATGATAAGTCTATCCGGAAGTTGGGGGGCTTCATGGCGTTCACCATTCGCATTGCGCTATGCCTTTTGCTCACTCTGGCCGCGCAGGCGGCGGGAGCGCAGGCCACCGAACCGAGCGACGACCACGTGATCATCTTTGCCCCGGGCGATCCGGAAATGACCGCGGCGACGGAGACGGCGCTTGCCAGCCTGGATGAATTTCTGGCTCTCGCCGATACCCCGCCATCCGGCACCTCGCGCTTCAAGCTGAAGGTCAAGGTGAAGGACGGCAACGTCACGGAACATATCTGGGTCGTGCCTTTCCGCCGCACCGATACGGGGTTCGTCGGGATTTTGTCGAACCAGCCCGCGGAAGTGCGCAACGTGGTGCTCGGCCAGAACATCGAGTTCACCAGGGACGACATCTCCGACTGGGGGTACACGCGCGATGGCCATCAGGTCGGCAGCTACACCGTCTGTGTGATGTTCAAGCGGATGCCGAAGGACGAGGCGAATTACGCGCGCGCCAAATACGGCTTCGATTGCTGAACGTCACGGATCACGGCCTTCGATCGGCCTACCCGGAAAGATTTCACCCAGCCGCGCCTCGACCCGCCCTTTCACCGCCCCGTCCAGCGCCTCCATGGACACCAAACGCTCATGGTCGCCACTGGCAAGGCGCATGAAGAAATGCAGCCGGTAAGCCGCTGTCATGCCGCGCGTGGCGGCATCGGCGCTGACATCGACGAGGAGGATGGACCCGATTCTACCTGGCCAGGGCTGCCAGGCCAAGGCCGTGCCGAGAAAGTCGCCCAGCCCATAGGCGACGAGACTGTCGCCGATCCGTTCGAACGGCTGCACGACATGAGCGTGATGGCCAACGATCAGGCGGAAGCCGTGGCCTGCCAGACGGCTCGCAAGCGTCCGCGTCGCCAGCCTCGGAAAATGCCGGAATTCCCAATCCCAATGCGGCATCGCGCACAGCAAATCCGCGGCCGCGCTCGCCTCCTCGGGCCATCGCGTCGGATCGCCGAGCATCGAGATGCGCTCTTCGAACACTGCCGCTTCGGCATTGCGCCAGAGCGTGAAGGCCGCGAAGCCGATGGAAAGCGGCCCGGCTTTATGATGTTGAACAGGCCCTCCAGCCACCGTGCCAACGGTGCGTATGCCGAGCCGCCGCAGAGTTCCTACCGTTTCCTCGAAGCCGGCAACACCCTGGTCGAGCACATGATTGTTGGCCAGCGACAGCACCAGCTTCCCGCGTGAAATCCCGACGGCCGCAAGCGCGTCGGCGAGAAAGCGCTCGGTCATTGTGTGATGCGTGCCTAACCATGTGCCCAGCAGCGCGCGCGGCCGCTCGACGATCGGGCTCTCGCAATTGCCGATCACGAGATCGGCGGAGGCGAGCAACGCTGCGATCGCCGGATCGCATTCCGGCGCATCGCGATTGGCCACCGCCGAAATATCGCCGACGAAGGCAAGCCGCGCCGTCCGCGCCGGTGGCGGATCCATCAGCACCGCCGCCGCCGGAGCGAAACCGCTCCGGTCACCACCGAGCGAAGGACTCAGGAAGCGTGGCAGCCACGATAGTTTGTAGGAAAGCGGATAGTTCGACACGCGGCCTGCCCATGAAAATCGGCGGCACGCTAGACGATCCCGCTCGCGGCGCGAAGAGCATAATCCCTTTAAAGGATCGCCCCCTGATAAAGCACCGTCTCCGCTTCATCGGGCGCAAAGCGCCGCGCCAAGGCGCGGAAGGCGCTATGGACACCGTCGCGGTCAAGATTGCAGCTTCTGAGGTGGCGAACGGCCAGCGTCGGATCGAAAGCGGTACGCCCGTGCAGAACGCGCTGGTTGTCGAAGACCAGGACCTCGCCCGGCTGCAATTGATGCTGGAACTGATTTACCGGGTCGCGGATCAGCCGCGTCAGTTCGGCCAGCGCCTCGATCAGCCTGTCGATCTCATCGATGATGGCGATTTGCGGCGCCAGACAGCGATCGTTGAAGCGGATGCCGGTGACCGCGCCCTTTGCGTCGAGGCTGATGACATGCGCTTCGGCGCTGAAAAACACCTCCCCGGCATGCTCGCGGTGGAAGGTCACGCCGTGGCGGGTGAGCAGGTCGAACAGTTCCGGCCTGTTCCTGCGCATCAGCGCGGCCACGTGAAACCCGTCGACCATCAGCGACGTGCCGCCGCTGCCCGCGCCCGTCCGGATGGCGTGGAAGAAGATGAAGCCGGGCGGCGAATAACGGAACGGTTCGTCGGTGTGCGGAATCTGCGCTCGCGCGGTTTCTCCGGCCACCCTGGCATCGGGGCGCGAGATCAGATCGAAGACCTTGCCGTAGCTCGTCTCACGCACCGGACCATAGCGGCCGGCGACGCGTAGAGTCGCCTCCGGCTCGGCCGGAACACCGGTCAGCATGGCGATGCCGTGGTCGCGCAACGCCTGCAGCGACCGGAAAAGCGTCTCGTCATCCTCGACCACGGCATCGAAAGCAAAGCGGCCTAGCCCTTCGGTGAGATCGTTGGTCCAAAGCGCCGGGCTGAAGCGCCTTGCATCGACGTCCCCGCCCGACCCGACATGAGCCACCAGAAAGCCGGCCGCGAACCGCGAGACGTGTCCGTCCTGCCAGGCAACGCTCGTGTCACCACCCGACGAAATTTCGATCGAGGCCGCGCGGATGTCTGCCGGAACGTCGGCCGGCGTCAGCCAGCGCTTGCCGGAGGCGGTATCGCCGCAAGCCTCGCATTCGCAGGCGAGCCGCAGCCAGCGCATCGACAGCCGGCCAGCCTTGCCGTCGTCGAATTCGATGGCGACGCGCGTTCCCTCGTTGCGTACCGACCGCACCGATCTTGGCTTGGCGGGAGGGCGATCAACGACTGTCGGGTGTTGTGGCATGTCGAGCATGGCGCTGGCTTTCCTGATTGAGTTTCATTCAACAAAGCTAGAGCCGCCGCCGGCAAACCCTCAAACGAGTTTCATTCGACAGGTTTTGAGTTATTCTCAAACCATGACCATTCTTCGCGACCTCCCTTTTTCGGCACTGCGGGCGCTCGCCGCCGCAGCACGCACCGGCAGCCTGACACGCGCGGCCGAGGAACTCGGCGTCACCGCGGGGGCCGTCAGCCATCAGCTGCGGCAGCTCGAGGAGCGGCTCGGCGTCAAGCTAGTGCGGCGCGAGGGCAACGGCATCGCGCTAACGCGCGCGGCCGAGGCGGCGCTGCCCGACATCGATCGCGGCTTCGATGCGCTGGCCTCCGGCCTGCGCCGGCTGCGGTTCGAACGCCGTACCGAGACTTTCACCATCTCGGCCGATCCTTCCTTCGCCTCGCTCTGGCTCGCGCCGCGCCTTGACCGGATGCGCAAGGTTCTCGGCCGGCTCGATGTCCGTATCGTCGCCTCCGTCGCGCTCGATTCAATGCTGGAGGAAGGTGTCGACCTCGCCATTAGCTACCGCAACAGTTCAGCGAAGGACCTCGCTTCGATCGATCTCTTTACCGAGCGCGTGATCCCGGCTTGCGCGCCGGCTCTTGTCCAGAAACGCCGGTCGCCGGACGCCGCCGAAGTCCTCGACAATCTTCCTCTGCTGCACATCGACCCGACCATGGGCGACGATGTCTATCCGATTTGGCGCGACTGGTTCGCTGCGGCCGGCAGGCAGCGCAAGGGTCTCGACCAGGGACCGCGCTTCGCCTTGACCATCGTGGCCGCACAGGCGTCGATCGCCGGATTTGGCGCGCTGCTCGCCAGCGAACTGGTGCTGAAGCGGCATCTTGAACCCGGTCATCTCATCGAGATCGCTCGCGATGTGCCGGCCCTCACAATCAGGCGCCGCCTAGTGTGGCCTGCGCACGGCCCGAAGGCTCGCCGCGCGGCCGAGATCGCCGCGCAACTGGCCGCAGCGGGAAGCCCGGA
>JBFLWR010000515.1:0-2747 GCA_040755925.1 Pseudomonadota bacterium | reverse complement strand
CTGCGACGGCGACGCCAGCGGCTAGCGAAGCGACCGTGCCGGTCGGCCAGAAGGCGATCTTCTACGAGGAGCGCACCAGCACGCAGCAGGGCACGGCGGAACCCGGCAGCATCGTGTGGTCGCTGGTGCAGGAATCGCCCGGCGGCGACCTGCCGCCGGAGCCGGCGATCCGCGCCGAGGCGACCATTCCCGGCAAGAACATCCAGTTGCGCATGACGATCCGGCGCAACACCGACCAGACCCTGCCGGCCAGCCATATCATCGAGATGATCTTCCTGACGCCGGAAGGGTTTGAGGGCGGTGGCGTCGACAACATCCTGCGCATCGCCATGAAGAGCTCGGAACAGGATGCCGGCAGCCCGCTGATCGGTATTCCGGCCAAGATCGCCGATGGCTTCTTCCTCGTCGCGCTCAACGACACCAAGGCCGACGAGGACGCCAACCTGACGCTGCTTCGCGGACAGTCCTGGATCGACGTGCCGGTCGTCTACAAGACCGGACGCCGGGCGCTGCTTACCATGGAAAAGGGCATTCCCGGCGAGAAGGTCTTCGATGAAGCGCTGAAAGCCTGGGCGGCGAAGACGTCGGGGTGAGTCGGGACGAAGTACAAGGCTTCTGTGGATCAGAAGCCTTGAAACAACATGTCGAGCGCCGCGACGATCTCATCGTGGTGCCGGGTAAGATTTCCTTCCACAGGCAACAGTTCGGAAGCCATCACGGCTGAGACGAACTGAGTGACCATGACATGGTCCTTGCCATCAATCCTGAAGGTCGGATTCAGCCGGCGGCCCGGCACCGGAGCTGTGTTTGGCGGCAGAAGCGGAACGACGACCCTGGTGTCGAGGCGCTCCAAGAGGTCGGACTGGACGTCGAGAAGGTAGCCGTCGCTTCCCGCACTTCGGTAGAAATCATAGCGGGCCATCAAAACAGCCGGTACTTGGCCAAAGGCAGGCCGTTGCGCTTGACGTAATCGTTGGAGCTTTCGATCGCCGCCTTGTTCTCTTCTTGCCAGCGACGCGTCTTTTCCGCGGAAATAGCTTTCGCGATCCCCTGCTCGGCGGCGCGGGACATGTTGATACCCAGCGCCTTGGCCTCTTCGATCAGCTTGGAATCAATCGAGGTGTTGACAGACTTGCGTTGCGGCTTTGCATTTGACTGGAGCATTTCCACCTCCTGATGCGCATAAAGTAGGCGCATAAATGCATGCAGGCAAGGCTGCTATCCCTCCATCTCCTCCCGCAACATCTCCAGTTCCAGCCACTCTTCCTCGAGCGCCGCCAGGGTGGTGCGCTCCTTGTCGAGGGCGGCGATGGTCTTCTGGAACGAGGTCGGGTCGCGCTCGTAGAAGGACGGGTCGGCGATGTTGTTTTCCAGTCGCGAGATCGAAGCCGTCACCGCCTCGATCTTCTTCGGCAGCGAGTTCAGCGCGAACTTCTGCTTGAACGATAGCTTTTTCGCGGGGCCTTTCGGCGCTGTCTGTTCGGCCTTTGGCGAAGCCCCGTTTGCTTCAGCCTTCGACCTTGCCTTGCGGTCCTCCAGTTTGGAGCCGCCACGTTGCGCCAGCATGTCGGAATAGCCGCCCGCATATTCGATCCAGCGCCCGCCGCCGTCCGGCGCGATCACGCTGGTGACGGTGCGGTCGAGGAAGTCGCGATCGTGGCTGACCAGGATCACCGTCCCGGCAAAGCCGGCGACCAGCTCCTGCAGAAGCTCCAGCGTCTCCATGTCGAGATCGTTGGTCGGCTCGTCGAGCACCAAGAGGTTCGCCGGCCGGGCCAGCACGCGGGCAAGCAACAGCCGCGCCCGCTCGCCACCGGAAAGCTCACGCACCGGCGTGCGCGCCTGTTCCGGCTTGAACAGGAAATCCTTCATGTAGGAGACGACATGGCGCTGCTCGCCATTGACCAGAAGGTTCTCGCCGCGCCCGTCGGTGAGGTAATGCGCCAGCGTCTCCTGCGGATTGACCGCCTCGCGCTTCTGGTCGAGGGTTGCGATCTCCAGATTGACGCCGAGCCGCACGCTGCCGGCATCCGGCGCCAGCTCGCCGGTGAGCATCTTCAGCAGCGTCGTCTTGCCTGCGCCGTTCGGTCCGACCAGGCCGACGCGGTCGCCGCGCTGGATGCGCGTGGAAAAACCCTTGACGACGGTGAGGTCGCCGAAGCTCTTGTCGATACCCTTGGCCTCGATCACCAGCTTGCCGGATTCGGCGGCGTCGCTTGCCACCATGGTGGCGGTGCCCTCCGCGCCGCGATGGCTGCGAAAGCGCTGGCGCATGGTCTGCAATTCGCCGAGACGGCGCATGTTGCGCTTGCGCCTGGCCGTCACGCCATAGCGCAGCCAGTGCTCCTCGCGCACGATCTGCCGGCCGAGCTTGTGCTGCTCGCGCTCTTCCTCTTCCAGCACCTGGTCGCGCCATTCCTCGAAATGCGCGAAGCCCTTGTCGAGGCGCCGCGTCTGGCCCCGGTCGAGCCAGACGGTTGCGCGCGTCACGCGCTCGAGGAAGCGGCGGTCGTGCGAGATCAGGATGACGGCTGAAGAGGTGCGGGCCAGCTCCTCTTCCAGCCACTCGATGACTGAGAGATCGAGATGGTTGGTCGGCTCGTCGAGGAGCAGGATGTCGGGCTCCGGCGCCATGACGCGGGCAAGCGCCGCACGGCGCGCCTCGCCGCCGGAGAGGTCGCCGGGCCGTTCCTCACCGGTGAGGCCGAGATGTTCCATCAGATAGGTGGCGCGGTGCGGGTCGTCGG
>JBFLWR010000514.1:0-22113 GCA_040755925.1 Pseudomonadota bacterium | reverse complement strand
CAGCGACTTGGCCGTGGCGAGATAGGCATGGCTGCACTCGTTGAACGGGCTCTGCTCGTCGCCAAGGCTTCCCGGCATCATCCCCCAGAGGCAATAGGTGTATTGCAGGTTGCCGTGGTTGTAGAGCCGCCGGAAGGTCGGGTCGGTCTGGGTCTGCTGCTGGGCGAGATCGACAATGGCGCCGCGATAGCGCGCGATCACCGCCATCTGGCCGTGCGTGAGGCTGGGGATCTGGATGCCGGGGGGAGGTGGGTTGGAGGATCCGCTATGCGCTTCGGCCGTCGTCGCGCTCAGCACGGAAAGCAAGATAATGGCCGCCAGGGCGCAGAACGTTGGCGGCCAACGCATTGGACTTCAGGCGTAGCGGCGGGTGACGCCGCGCTTGTCGCGGGCGGCGAGCTCACGCTCGACTACCGCGCCGAAAGCAAGCCCGAGCACCGTCCAGAGCACAAGCTGGATGCCCAGCGAAGCGATACGGAATTGCCACAGCACCACGGCCGAGAACTTCTCCGGCACTTCGTTGATGTCGGGCAGCGCCGCCTTGACCAGCGCGAAGACGATAAGGAAGGCGATGCCGGCCACGATCGTCGCGTTCCAGGCGCCGAGCTGGCTCCACAGCCGCTGGGCGAGGCCCACCGCCGCCACCATCGCCGCGATCGAGATCACGATCATGATGAAGAACAGCTCGGTTCGGTAGGCGATGGTTTCGGGATTGCCGACCGATGGCGGGTTCGCCGGATACTTCAGGCCCGGAACCACGATGACGGCGAGGAAGCCAAGCAGCGCGATCAGCGCCGAGGTGCCGCGCGGGCCGAGCGAGCCCAGCCGGCCATAGGCATAGGAGAAGACCAGCGAGAACAGCCCGCCGAGCGCAGCGCCGTAGACCAGAACGCCGGTCGCAAGGCCGATGCCGACCTGCGTGACGCGGCTGACGAGTTCGGGCTCCGGCGCCTCGCCGGCGGCCTGGGCCTGCTGGTCCTCGAAGGCGATGGCCTTGTCTACCTGCGGCTCGCCATAGACGCGCGCGAAGGCGAACGCCAGAATCCCCGCGACCAGCCCGACGAGCATGCCGCGCAGCAAAAGTTTTCCAACCATGTCAGTGTCCCTTTCGGAACAACCCCAGGAAAAAGACGCGTGGCGTTTTCCGCCCGGAATTGCGTTAGACCAAAGCTAAGCGCCGTTCAGCTATCGCCGAACCCGCTTAGTGGCAGGGGAAGCCGAGCAGGTGGCGACCGTCATGCACGAATTCGTGCACATACATGCCGCGGATCAGCGACGTCGCGCCTTCTTCCGCGCCGATGAAATAGATCGCCAGCATCAGCAGCAGGCCGCCGAATATGGCCCAGGGCAGAAGTTCGCGAACCGGAATCGGAACTGGACCGTAGGTTGGTGCGAAGGTGGTGTCCGACATTTTTGACCTCCCGTGGGATACTGCGTCCCGTTGATCGAACTATGCAGCGGGATAAGGCCTGACTTTCGGCTTCCGCCGATCACAGTGGCGCGACCGTGCCGGATTCGCACCGGCTTCCAATCCCGTATCGCGCTAAAACACTTGTCAGCACTTCGTTCGCCTGTCAACGAATTGTGATGGCCAGCACGGCTTCGTGAGGCTGAATTTCCACTGGTCCACGGAGTTTTGGATGCTCGCCCGCCTGACGATGATCGCAAGCGGGGCGACGGCCGCCGCGCGCAAGGGCGGCTTCCCGGCCGACGAGCCGCTGGAGCGGCAGGCTTTGGCGCGCGCCACGGCGGCCAAGCCGGGGCTCCGGCGCGCCGACCGTGCGTGGACGAGCCCCGCGCTCCGCGCGCGCCAGACGGCCGAGGCGCTCGGCCTCGAAGCCATGGTCGAGCCGCTGCTTGCCGACCAGGAATTCGCGCGCTGGGCGGGCAGGGGCTTCGAGGACGTGCAGGCCGAGGACCCGGAAGGCATGGCCGCTTGGTTCGCCGACCCGGGCTCTGCGCCCCATGGCGGGGAGTCGCTCGCCGATGCCGCAAGGCGCGGCGCCGCGCTGCTGGACAGCCTGCTCGCCTTAGGCGGCCACACCATCGCGATAACGCACCCGGTCCTGATCCGCGCGGCGATTGCCCATGTCCTCGGCGCACCGCTGTCCTCGATCTGGAAGATCGATATCGAGCCGCTCAGCCTCACCGAGTTCCGTAGCGACGGCCGCCGCTGGGTGCTGCGGGCAAGCGGGGTCGGCCTTTCGTCCGGCCTGAGCCAGGACGCGGGCTGACCTCAAGACCGTCGGCTTCCGTTACGGGTCGTCCGTTGCTCACGAAACTCCGCGGTTTTCAGCTGTTGCTAACGGAACGGAAACGCCTCGCTGCTATTGTACGGCATTGCGGCGGGAAGGCCTGGCCCCGCCTAGAGCCGGATGATTTCAGGTCGAATCGACCTGAAATCTGAATCCGGCTCTAAACCAAACGGATGGAGCATGATGTCGCCCGAAAACCGCTTCGCACTTTTCGGCATCATGCTCTAGACGTTCCGGATGAGTACGCCATGACCACCTTTCCCCACGGCGAGCGCCGTCTTCATGCACGCGAGCTCGTGCTGAAGGAAGCGATCATTGCCACTGGCGCCGCCAGGGTCAGATGCTCCGTCCGAAACCAGCATGAGCACGGCGCCGAGCTGCGCGTTGATCCTCAGGTGCAGATACCCGATCGCTTCACTCTCATCGTCCCCGATGACGACGCCACCTATCTGGCCGTGGTGCGGTGGCGACGCAACGAGCGCCTCGGCGTGCAGATCTTCAGCAATTCGCTGAAGGATTGAAGATCTCTCCGGACTTGCGGTCCGGACTTCAAAGATAGCGCCGGCTTCGTCGGATCGATATTGGTGCCGCCGCGCAGCATGGTCGTGCGCTCCCAGGCGACGGCGGCGATGGCCAGCGCGGCGAGCACGATGCCCCGCACCATGGTCAGCGGCCTGCCGCCGATCGAGAGCGGCCAGAAATAGCGCAGCGCCAGCATCACGATCAGCGCCACCAGAAAGAGCGGCGGCGGGAACACCGCCACGCCCGGATTGTCCGCCTTTCCACCTGTTCCTCAACCGGCGCCTTCACCCTCGCAACTATGCCCCCGCTCCCTCGGTGCTGCAACGAGAGGCTGTACGGATTGCGGGCGGCGCGATTGGGTCATGGCTGGCTTTCCGGCGCGCGCTGGCATACAACCCAGCACCTGAAGGAACGCAACCGCGGCGCGTGCGTTCATTATAGCCGATAAGCCGATGGGGAAATTTGCGAATGAGCAGGACAGGCGTCTGGGTCGCGGTGATCGCGATCATTCTCGTGGCTCTCTACATCCTCCAGGGACAAGGCCTGATAAGGTTCTAGCAGCGCCGGCATACGCCTTGCGGCGCTAACAGCAGCCACTTGCACTACAACATGAAGCGCTCGCGGCTTTCTGGCCTTCGAGCCAGCGGTCGCGCGGCTTGCAACTCGCCGGTCGCGGCGAAAGCTCAATTTCTATGGCATCGCCGGCCAGGATCGGCCGGGCGGCGCGGTGCAATTCCATCGGCCGGATGCCGTCGCTGACTTCGAAGGTCAGCCTGGCCGCCTGATCGAGCGCGACATGGTCGGCCACCTTGCGGATGATCGCCGCGAACTTGCCGGCCGCCATGTGGACCCGCTCGCCTTCGTCTACGTCCCATAGTTGCACGAATATCTCCGACCAGGACTCAGGGTTCGCGCCGCAATCGAGCGCCGAGAACAGCCCCGCCTTGACCTCCGTCACGTGGTAGCCCGGCTTCACCGGTCGGCCGTCGTAACGGAACACCAGCGGCTTATCCTTGTGGTCGGCCAGCAGGCCGAGCAGATCGCCGATGGTGAGGTCGGACGAATCCATGGGAAAGGCGGGAGCGATTTTCTGGTTGTCAGCGGGAAGCATGTCGGCTATTCCTCATTTTGATATTTCAAGGATTATTGAAACGTGGAAGAACGTCAAGCCCTGGCCACCTTTGGCGCGCTGTCGCAGGAAACCCGGCTGAGGCTGCTCAAGCTGCTTGTCGTCGCCGGTCCGGATGGCATTGCGGCCGGCTCGCTGGCCGAACAGGTCGAGGTTTCCCCGTCGAACGTCAGTTTCCATCTGAAGGAGCTGGAACGGGCAGGCCTTGTCGCTCAGCGGCGCGACGCTCGCTCGATCGTCTACAGCGCGCAGTACGACACATTATCCGGCCTTATCCGGTTCCTCATGGAGGATTGTTGCTCGGGCCGTCCGGAAATCTGCATGCCGGCGTTGGCCGCGCCTTGCTGCCAGCCGGGCGAGGGGACCCGGCAGTGAGTACATTCGATCTTCCGCGCCGGTTCGCGGCTGAAGCCATGGGCACGGGTCTGCTTGTCGCGACGGTCGTCGGCTCCGGCATCATGGCCGAGACGCTGACGCATGACACCGCACTGGCGCTGCTTGCCAACACACTAGCCACCGGCGCCATGCTGGTGGTGTTGATCACCATTCTCGGGCCGATCTCCGGCGCGCATTTCAATCCGGCGGTTTCAGTGGTCTTGTGGCTGAATCGGGCGCTGCCAGCTCGCGAACTGCCGGCATACCTGATCGCGCAACTCATCGGTGGCGTCGCCGGTACGATCGCCGCGCATCTCATGTTCGCTTTGCCGCTTCTGGAGGTTGCCACGAAGCTTCGCGCCGGGCCGGCTCAATGGTTTTCCGAGGCCGTCGCGACATTTGGGTTGATCGCCGTCATTCTCGCCGGCGTCCGTTTCGAGCGGCGAGCAGTGCCATGGCTGGTCGGTCTCTACATCACCGCGGCCTACTGGTTCACGGCGTCCACCTCCTTCGCCAATCCGGCTGTCGCGGTGGCGCGTTCGCTCACCAACACCTTCTCCGGCATCAGGCCGGCCGACCTGCCAGGCTTCATCGCCGCCGAGTTTGTTGGCGCCTTGGTTGCGCTGGTCCTGATGGGCTGGCTGCTGCGGCCCGCGATCATCCAGCGATCATTGGAGACACAGCCATGACGGTCACCATCTATCACAACCCGGCTTGCGGCACCTCGCGCAACACACTCGCCATGATCCGCGCCAGCTGCGACGACCCGGTGGTGATCGAATATCTGAAGACCCCGCCGAGCCGCGAACGGTTGGTCGAGTTGATGTCGGCGATGAGCATCGGCGCGCGAGAGTTGCTGAGGGAGAAGGGGACGCCCTTCGCCGAGCTTGGCCTCGCCGATCCGAAATGGAGCGACGATCAGTTGATCGATTTCATGCTCGCCCACCCGATCCTGATCAACCGGCCGATCGTCGAGACTCCAAAAGGCACCAGGCTCTGCCGGCCGTCCGAGATGGTCTTGCCCCTGCTCGACAATCCGGTACGCGATTTCGTCAAGGAGGATGGCGAGAGGGTCGCCTACGCGCCGCCGGTTTGACGCGGCAAGCGCCTTCAAGCGCCTTGTGCCGTTTTCAGAAAAACGCCGGATTGCGCCGCTCCTTGCCATTGTCGGCTGAACCGGACACGCGGCATCCTTGGTCCGCCCAGAGGCCTCGGGACAGCTGAACTGTATCCCGGTCGCCCTAGGTGAGGCGGTTGGAACGTGGCGGACCAGTCTTGCGAGCAGCGCGTGATGGCATTCCTGCTGGTGCATCGGTTTCCGATGTTCGGCCTCGCCGCCGCCGTCGATCCAATGCGCACGGCCAACCAGACGCTGGGCAGGCAGTTCTATCGATGGGTGACCATCTCGTTCGACGGCGAACCGGTCGTCGCTTCCAACGGAATGAACCTCAACGTCGACTATTCGCTGAAGGACGCGCCGCGCGCCGACATCACCTTCATCTGCGCCGGCACCTTGGTCGACTTTCCCGAGAAGCCGGCCGTCCTTGCGGCGCTGCATCGGTGGGGCAGGCTGGGCCGGGCGCTGGGCGCGCTCACGCTGGGCAGCCATGTGCTGGCCGAGGCCGGCCAGCTCGACGGCCATCGCTGTACGATCCACTGGGAGAACCGCCCCGCCTTCCGGGAAAGGTTCCCGGACATCGAATGCACCAACAACGTCTATGAGATCGACCGCCAGCGCTACACGTCGGCGGGCGGCACCACATCGATAGACCTTTTCCTCGAAATCATCCGCCGGGACCTCGGCGAGACGATCGCCAACGAGGTGGCCGGCCAGTTCCAGCATGAGCGCGTGCGCTCGCCGGGAGACCGGCAGCGCATGGGCCCGGGCCGCGACCTGACCAGCAAGCCGCTGGCGTTGCGCAAGGTCGTCGAGCTGATGGGCGAGAACCTTGAGGAACCGGTCTCGGTCGTGGACCTCGCCCAGGCGGCCGGCCTGTCCGTCCGGCAGCTGGAACGCCTGTTCTCGGCCCATGTCGAGATGACGCCCGGCCGCTATTACATCACACTGCGGCTGGAGCGGGCGCGCGCGCTGCTGCGCCAGACGCCGATGTCCATCCTCGCCGTAGCACTCGCGACGGGGTTTGGCTCGCAGTCCTACTTCGCCCACAGCTACCGGACGCATTTCGGCTGCCTGCCGTCGGAAGAGCGCAGGCCGATACAGCAGGCCGCGTCGACCACGCGCGGCGCATGAACGCCGAGGCGAATAATTCGCCAATCCTGGCGAGAAACTTGCCTCGACCGGCGTGCGATCCGGTGATCATCCTCGCTGGATCGAGGAAAGCGCACCGGGCGAGGACTTGGCATCATGGCCGTATTGGAGGAGACGAGGGCAGGGAAGCTGTTGCCGCAAGGCAGCGTCAACTGCGACATCCATCATCCCAATCCGAGGATGGACCAGCTGATGCCGTTCCTGGACGACGTCTGGCGTGACCTGATCGTCGCGCGCGGCATCACTCAGCTCGACAGCATCGCCTATCCGGACAACGCGCCGCTTACCTGCCGGCCGGATTGGCGCGACGGGGCTGGCGGGCTGACGAACACACCGGCGCGGCTGGCCGCCGAGGCGCTGGACGGGCTCGGTGCCGGGGTCGGCATCCTCAACAACCTGTGCGGCGTCCATATGCTCTACGACGCCTATATGGCGGTTGCGGTCGCGAGGGCGCTGAACGACTGGACGCGCATCGAATGGCTGGACAGGCATGCGGGCCTGTGCGCTTCCATCGTGCCGCCATTGCAGGATATCGACGCCGCCGTGGCCGAGATCGAGCGCTGCGCCTCGGATCGCCGCTTCGTGCAGGTGCTTTTTCCGTCGGCCTTCCACCAGCCATACGGGCATCGCGGCTACTGGCCGATCTACAAGGCCGCCGCCCGGCAGGGCCTGCCGATCGGCATCCATGCCGGCAGCGCCTACCACCATCCGGTCACCTCGCTCGGATGGCCGAACACGGCGATCGAGGACTATGCTGCGCAGTCGCAGATCATGCAGACCCAGCTTGCGAGCTTCGTCTCGGAAGGCGTGTTCGCGGAGTTTCCCACGCTCAAGGTCGTGCTCATCGAAAGCGGCGTCAGCTGGCTGCCGGCCTTCCTGTGGCGCTTCGGCAAGTTCTGGAAGGGGCTGCGGTTCGAGGCGCCCTGGGTCGACCGTCCGCCCGCCGAGATCGTGCGCGACCATGTGCGGCTGACGACGCAGCCATTCGACGTGCCGGACAATGCCGGGATCGTCGCCCGGCTGCTCGACCAGATCGGCTCGGACGAGATGCTTTTGTTCTCTTCCGACTACCCGCACTGGCAATTCGACGGCGACGCGGCACTCCCCGCCGGCTTCGACGCCCTACTGGTGCGCAAGATCGCCGTCGACAATCCGTCCTCGACCTATCCTCGTCTTTCGGAGAAGCGGCCATGACCCTCCATGCCGGCACGCCGTCGTCCGTCACATCGGTTACGCACAGGATCATCGATTGCGACGTTCACCCGAAACTCTCCTCGGTGAACGATCTGAAACCTTTCCTCAGCCAGCGCTGGCGCACGCATCTGGAAACTTATGGGATGCGCTACCGGATGGGCTACCAGGACGGCAATCCCTATCCGAAGGCCGCGCCCGCCTCGTCGCGCCGCGACACCTGGCCTGAACATGGCGGCCTGCCGGGATCCGATGTCGGCCTGCTGAGGACGCAGCTGCTCGACCTCTACGACATGGAGTTCGGGGTGATGAACCCGCTCTGGCCGACCGGGCAGGGCGTGCTTGGCGACGACTTCTCGGCCGCGCTCTGCCGCGCCTCCAACCAGTGGCAGCTCGACCTCTACAATGCGCCGGAGCCGAGGCTCAAATGCTCGATCTGCGTGCCCTATGAGAATGGCGAGCTGGCGCGCGCCGAGATCGAGCATTTCGCCAGCGACAAGCGCTTCGCGCAGGTGCTGCTGCTCAGCCGCACTGCAGAGCTTCTCGGACAGCGCCGCTACTGGCCGATCTTCGAGGCGGCGCAAGCCGCGAACCTGCCCGTCGGCATCCACGTCTTCGGCTACCACGGCGAGGCGATCAGCCCGGCCGGCTGGCCATCCTACTATCTGGAGGAGATGACCGAGCATGCGCCCTCGGCGCAGGCCATGCTGTCGAGCATGATCTTCGAGGGCCTGTTCGAGCGCTTCCCCGGCACGCGCATCGTGCTGCTCGAGGCGGGCCTCGCCTGGCTGCCCGCGCTCGGCTGGCGGCTGGACCGCCTGTGGGCCCGCATGCGCGACGAGGTCCCGCATGTCAGGCGCCCGCCGTCGGAGTATCTGAAGCAGCATCTGTGGGTGGCGACGCAGCCGATGGAAGAACCGGAGAACAAACGCCACCTCGTCGACGTGCTCGACTGGATCGGCCATGACCGCGTGGTGTTCTCGTCGGACTATCCGCATTGGGATTTCGACGATCCACGCCATTCGCTGCCGCCGCATATCGACCCGAAGCTCAGGCGCGCGATCCTTTACGAAAACGCCGCCGCGCTCTTCGGGACGGCGCGATGAAGCGCCATGCGGTGGCCGCCGTCGGCGACATTCCCGACGGAGGACGACTGAAGGTCGAGGTCGCGGGCCGGTCGATCGTGATCTTCAACGTCGAGGGCGCGTTCTTCGCGCTGGCCGACCGCTGTCCACACCAGGGCGGGCCGCTTTCGCAAGGCGACCAGATCGGCGAGCTGCGCGCCTCGGGTCCGGGCCGTCACAGCTACTGCCGGCGCAACATGATCATCCGCTGCCCCTGGCACCACTGGGAATTCGACATCGAGACAGGCCTCTCGCAGATCGATCCGGCGAAGGTGAAGGTGCGCGCCTACGAGACGGCGGTGGGCGCCGCTCTGGACTGCGCGGCAGCGGAACCGCTCGTGGCGACAACCTTCGAAACCGTCAGCGAAGACGAGGTTGTTTATGTCCTGCTTTGAGAGATGCGGATCGCGCAATCGGTCGGCGGCGTGACCAGCCACTGAGATTGCCAAGGACCTCGCGCCCTGTCATCGCCGGGTTTGTTGCACGGTTCCTGCACGCGTGAGACATCGTCCGGACGATAAGCTCGGGCAGGTTGTTGGCAGTGTGGGGGAAGAATTCATTGCGCAAAGCAATTTCGATTGCCGTGATCCTTTTGATAGTCGTCCTTTCTTCGGGCACCTGGTTCATCTGGCAACGCAACGGCGCCTATGGGTTCAATGTCCTGCTTCGCAGGGGCGGAAGCTACTGGATCACCGTCGCAGCCGATGACGCCCGGCTCTCGCCGGCGATGCGGCTTGCCCTGCGGCCGACAATTCCGGATGTGACCGCCGGCGCAAACGCCTGGAAGGAGGTGGAGACGGGGTTTGAGGTGCGGGAAATCCCCGTCATGGCTGGCGGCGATGAAGTCGACCGCCTCTATCTCAACCGCTTCGACCCGGCCAGGTTCCGCTTCGTCGCCCGCAACGAGCCGGGCGGGACGAAAGACATCGACCAGTGGGAAGCCGCTCTCCACCCCGACGGACCCGGCGGCACGGTGCTGATCGTCAACGGCAGCTATTTTGGCTTGAAGGGCGAGGCGGATACGCCCCTGGTCAGCAATGGTGAAAGGCTCGGTCCGCGCGACTACGACGCAAGGGCAGGGCTTTGGGTCGCCAATGCCTCCGGCACGCATGTGGTCGATCTCGCGGGCCGCGACTGGCGGGCGCTTCTGGAGGGCGCCGACAATGCCATGGTGTCCTATCCGCTGCTCATCGGCGAGGACGGCGGCAACAAGGTGCGGGCCAAGAGCAACTGGCTCGCCAACCGCACCTTCATCGCGGAGGACCGGCAGGGCCGCATCATCGTCGGCTCG
The DNA here is from genome assembly GCA_040755925.1 of Pseudomonadota bacterium. Classification (GTDB taxonomy): domain Bacteria; phylum Pseudomonadota; class Alphaproteobacteria; order Rhizobiales; family Rhizobiaceae; genus Mesorhizobium. Next base: position 11,957 of record JBFLWR010000514.1, on the reverse strand, counting down.
ACCAGGGATGCCTTCTTCTCGCTGGACAGGCTCGCGACCTTCCTGCTCGGCGCCGGCCTCGACATCAAGACCGCGCTCAACCTAGACGGCGGCCCCATAGCCGGCCTCAGCGTGCGCTCGGGAAGCTACAAGTTGAAGCACTATGCCGAATGGGAAGCCCAGGTGTCGGACGGCAAGGTTTCGATCCTCCAGGCCGCGCGGGACGTGCCTTGGGCAATGCCGGTGGTTCTCACTGTAGAGCGCAGGTAGCGCGGCCGCTCTACCTTGCTCAATGGCGCTTGAAGTACTGGACTTCGCGCTCGTGCTTCTCGGCCGCTTCGCGGCTGTCGAAAGTGCCGAGATTGCGCCGCTTGCCGGTCTTCTCATCCTTCTTGCGCGAATAGAGGCGGTATTTTCCGGTCTTGAGCTTCCTGATCATCCGCCTTGCCTCGCCTTGAGGCTTCGCGCGGCCTCCTCGATCGCGGCGCGGTCGTTGCCCAGCCTGTCGATCAGCTCCTGAGCCTCGTCGCCCGATATGCCGGTGCGCATGGCCAGGGCCTCGACCGTGAGCACGTCCGCGCTGTCGATCTCGCGTGTTTCAGGCAGCGCGTCACCCGCCGTCAGCGGCAGGGCGGCCTCGCGGTCGATCTCCATTTCCGCCTGATGCCAGTGCCGCTCGTGGTCGCCATCGAGCGCGCCTTCGCGCTGCCAGATTTCATAGGCCCGTTGCTGGATTTTCGCATGCCGTTCTTCGCTCATTGCCGTTCCTCCTGGCGTCTTGCGGTCAACGCAGGGCAGGGCGGAACGATCCGCGTAACGCGAGATGTGATCGAAGGGCTGGAATTGGTCCGGAACCGGGCAGCTCAAGGCCCGTAAATGGCCACCGGCTTGCCGAACATGCCGGGCTCGGGTTTCACGCCCAGCCCCGGCTTCTGCGGCACGGCGATGTGGCCCTTCTTGATGACGACCGGGTTCTTCTGGTCGAAATGGCCCTTGATGTATTCCTGCGCGATCCACGCGCCTTCCATGCGGCGTGGCTCGACTGTCGCGGCAAGGTGCACGCAGGCCGCCGCGATGATGTCGCCGCCCCAGGCATCGTCGCAGCTGTGCGGCAGCGAGCGGATGGCGCAGAGGTCGCGCACCGTCGTCATCTTGGTCAGCCCACCGAGGCGCGTGACCTTGAAGCCGAAGCCGTCGGCGATGCCGAGCGAGATGGCCCGCAGCACCGCGTTCTGGTCCTCGGTGCTTTCGTCGAGATAGACCGGATGAGTGACGCGGCCTTTCAGCGTCGCCACCTCGTCCATGGTGTTGCAGGGCTGTTCGAAGACGAAGGGGATGTGCTGGCAAAGCCTGTCGACATGGATCGCGGCGGCGACCGTCAGGCCCCTGTTGCCGTCGACCGCCAGCCGCGCCCTGTGGCCGACCGCTTCCCACACCTTGTGGACGACAGCCACGTCCTCTTCCAGGTTGCGGCCGCCGATCTTGACCTGCAGGCGCGGATAGCCGGCCTGCACCTTGTCGGCTGCGATTTTTGCCGTTTCGTCCGGCGCGCCGACGATCAGCGAATAGTAGGACGGCACGCGGTCGGTCAGCGCGCCGCCGAGCAGCGTCGAGACCGGCACGCCGAGCTTCTGGCCGAGAATATCGAGGAAGGCCATGTCGAAGGCGGCCTTGGCATAGCCATGGCCGTTCAGGCGCTCGTCCATCTGCTTCGAAAGCAGCCTGATCGAGGCGATCTCCGCACCGATCAGACCCGGCGCGATTTCGGCGATCGCGGCGCGGGCGCCGAGTGCGTGATGCGGCTGGTAGACCGGGCCGATCGGGCAGGTCTCGCCCCAGCCGGACAGGCCGTTGCTGGTCACGATCTCGACCAGCGTCGAGTCCAGCGCCTCCACGTCGGCGCTGGCCATGCGGTATGCGCCGCCCTTGACCGGCAGCTGCGCCGAATAGACGTTGATCCGGTCGATGCGCATGTTCTGTTCGGCTCCCCTCAAGGAATGCATGGTCAACGGGGCCGCAAGCGCCCCCGTCTTTTACATCCGCGCCCTGGCCGAGGTGGGATCGTAAGGCGAATCCGCGACCACCTCGGCGACCTTCCAGTCGCCCAGGATGGCGACGTCGAGCTTCGTGCCGGGCTTGCTCAGGCGCTCCGGCAGCAGCGCCAGCGCGATGTCATGCCCCAGCGCGTAGCCATAGCCACCGGAGGTGATGCGCCCGACCAGCTTGCCGTCGCTGTAGAGCCCCTCATTGGCAAACGTGCTCGCGCCGTCGGTTTCGATCTTGAGCGTAACCGACCGGCGCTGGTCGTTGCGCTGCTTGTATTTCAGCACCGCCTCGCGCCCGACGAACGCGCCCTTGTCGAGCCGGATGAAGCGCTCCAGCCCGCTCTCCAGCGCGTTCAATTCCGGGTTCATGTCGCGATACATGGCGCGGTAGGATTTTTCGAGCCGGAGCGATTCCAGCGCATGCAGCCCGACGAGGCGCATGCCGTGCTTCTCGCCTTCTCTCAGAAGCGCGTCCAGTAATTGCCGCTGGTAGGGCAGGGGGTGGTAGAGCTCCCAGCCGAGCTCGCCTTCGTAGTTGACGCGCAGCAGACGCACGTCGCTGGCCAGCGCCACGCCGCCGGTCTTCACGCTGAACCACGGGAACGCCTCGTTCGAAAGGTCGATCTCGGTGAGGGGTTGCAGCACCTCACGCGCCTTCGGTCCGACTATGGTGAAGCAGCCGCGATCGTTGGTGACGTTCCTCAGGGACACGCTGCCGTTGGCGGGAAGCAGCTTCGACAGGTCGTCGAAGTTCCAGCGCTCGGCGCGTGGCGTCGAGATCAGGTAGAAAAGGTCTTCCGCCAGCCGCGCCACCATGTACTCGGCCTGCACGCCGCCGCCTGCCGTAAGCTGATGCGCCAGCGTCACCTTGCCGACGGCCGGCAGGCGGTTGGCGATGATCCTGTCCAGCCATGCGGCCGCGTTCGGCCCCGATACCTCGAACTTGGTCATCGGCGTCATCTCGACAAGGCCGACGGCGTTACGCACCGCCAGCACCTCCTCGCCGACGAGGTTCCCCTTCGGCGTCCAGCGCCAGCTATACTGGTCCTTGGCCTCGACGCCGTCGCGCGCGAACCAGTTGGGCATCTCCCAGCCGTTGAGCACGCCCCAGACGGCGCCCAGTTCCGTCAGCCTGTCATAGGACGGCGCGGTCTTCTGGGGCCGGGCGGCGGGCATGTCCTGCCCCGGATATTTCTGCTCCGCATGCGTGCCCCAGGCCTCGCGCACCTTCTCGCGCGTCCATTCCTTGTTGGCGTAGTCGCCGAAGCGGCGCGGGTCGAGATCGGAGGTGTCGAGGCTGTTGCCGCCCTCGACGATCCGCTCCGACAGATAATAGCCGATCGTGCCGCCCCACAGGATGCCGCCCGGCACTCCCTCGGCCAGCCACACATTGGGCAGGCCCCAGGCGGGTCCCATCAGCGGCAGCTCGTCGGCCGTCATCTGGAAGGGGCCGCGCACATTGGCCTTGATGCCGGCGCGGCCGAGCGCCGGCACCAGCTCCATCGCCTGCTCCCAGTTCCACGACACCGCCTCGAAATCCTCCTCGACGAGGTCGGCGCCGAACCAGGCGGGGACGCCATTCTCGGCGAACAGCTTCAGGTTCGCGGTGCGCTCGTAGGGCCCGAACATGAAGCCGTCGCCTTCCTCGCGCAGATAGCCCTCGAAACCTTCGTCACGCAGGATCGGCATTTCCGGCCGACCCTCTTTCTTGCGCTCGATGATTTCCGGCACCGGTTCGGTGATCCAGTACTGGTGCAGGATCGGGATGGCAGGGATTTCGAGGCCGAGCAGCGCGCCGGTCTGGCGCGCGTAATTGCCGGTGGCTGAGACCACGTGCTCGCAGGTGATGTCGCCTTTGTTGGTCTGGACCAGCCACTCGCCGGAGGCGGTCCGCTTGAAGCCGGTGACCTCGGTGTTGAGATAGACCTTGGCGCCCAGGTCCCGCGCACCTTTGGCCATGGCATGCGTGACATCGGCCGGGGCGATGTGGCCGTCGTCGGGGTGATAAAGCGCGCCGAGCATATTGTTGTTGTTGAGTAGGGGGCAGACTTGCCTGGTTTCCGCCGGCGTCAGCAGATGCGCGCGCATGCCCTGCACCTCGGCCACGCTCATATAGCTCTTGAATTCGTCCAGCCGGTCTCGGCTGTTGGCGATGCGCAGCTGCCCGCATTTGTGCCAGCCGACCGGCTGCCCCGTCTCGGCCTCCAGCCCTTCATAGATCTCGATGGTCTTGTTGATCATCCGCCCGACATTGATGTTGCGGGCATAGGAGGGGATCAGGCCCGCCGCATGCCATGTCGAGCCGGCGGTCAGCTGGGTCCGTTCCAGCAGCGCGATATCCGTCCAGCCGCGCTTGGCAAGGCCATAGAGGATACCCGCGCCGACGCATCCCCCGCCGACGATCACCACTCTCGCATGTGTTTGCATGAAGCCACCAGATCCGGACGTTTTTGAACAAGCGCCGTCGAAGCTACAGGCGGCGATTGGCCGTGTAACGTCTTCAAAATCTTGGGGTCATGATAAGCTGGATTTATGCAGGCCCGTTGCGCGGACGCTGCAACTTCTTACGCCTCCGCCAGCCGCCCATGTGCGTGGGTGGTATCTGCGAGCGTTTCGATGACGCGGCAGTCGCCGACGCGGCCGTTGGCGCATTGCTTGACCATGCGCAGCAGCTCGTCGCGCAGCGCATTGAGACTCGCGATGCGCTTGTCGACCTCGACAAGGCGGGCCTTGGCGATGGCGTCGGCGGCGGCGCAGGACTGGTCGGGATCGTCCTGCAGCATCAGCAGCGTGCGGATGGCCTCGACCTCGAAGCCGAGCTCGCGCGCATGCCGGATGAAGGCGAGGCGGTCGAGGTCGCGGCGGTCGTAGAGCCGCCGGTTGCCTTCGGTGCGCGAGGCCGCGGGCAAGAGGCCGATCTGCTCGTAATAGCGGATCGTCGGCACCTTGACGCCGCTCTGCCGCGCGGCCTCGCCGATGGCGAATTCGTCTTTGCGCATTTTTCCGCTTGCTCCTCTAGTCGCTAGAGGATGTAGCACCCGCTTTGCAGCAATTCCAGGAAAAGTGTGCAGCGGTTTTCCGTTCGGAATTGCGACTGAACAAAGCAGGCAATTCCTCGGCGGTCTCGCGTCCGGAATCGCATGAAAACAAACACTTGGAGCGGCTTGGCGAATCTATGCCTGAGCCGCTTCACGCAAGGAGCAGATGGTATGGACGTCAGGGAAACCCGCTATCGCGTCACAGGCATGGATTGCGCGGCTTGTGCGGCGAAGATCGAGACGGCGGTGAGCCGCCTGCCAGGGGTCGAGCGCGTTTCGGTCTCGGCGACGGCGGGCATGATGCGCGTCGGCCATGCGGACGATGCGTCGCTGCTGCCCGCCATGAAGACACAGTTGAACAAGCTCGGCTATGGCCTCTTTCCGGCGGATGAGAAGCCCCGCGCGGAAGCGCGCAAGCGCGCGCATGATCATGATCACGGCCACGATCATGACCACAACCATGATCATGGACATGATCACGGCCACGACCACGACCACGATCACGGCCAGGCCGGCGGCCACGCCCATGCGCATGACGAGGCGGACGGGCAGGGCGCCTGGTGGCGGACGAAGAAGGGCATGCTAACCATCGGCTGCGGCGTGGCGCTGGCGGTGGCCTACGGCATCGGCCGGCTCTATCCGCCTGTCGAATGGTGGGCGTTCCTGGCGGCGCTTTGCGTTGGCCTCTTGCCGATCGCCAACCGCGCCTTCGCCGCCGCCCGCGCCGGCACGCCGTTCTCGATCGAGACGCTGATGACCATCGCCGCCGTCGGCGCCGTCATCATCGGCGCGGCGGAAGAGGCGGCCGCGGTCGTCTTCCTGTTCCTCGTCGGCGAACTGCTGGAAGGCGTCGCCGCGCGCCGGGCCCGGGCCAGCATCCAGAACCTCGCCACCCTCGTGCCGAAGACCGCCTTCGTCGAACGCAACGGCGCGGTCGAGGAGGTGCCAGCCGAAAGCCTTTCCGTCGGCGCCGTCATCCTTGTGCGTCCCGGCGACAGGATCGCGGCCGATGGCGAGATCGTCGCGGGCGAGAGCGCCGTCGACGAGGCGCCCGTCACCGGCGAAAGCGTGCCGGTGCGCAAGAAGGCGGGCGACGTGGTGTTCGCCGGCACCATCAACGCCGACGCCGTGCTGCGCGTGAAGGTCACCGCGGCCGCCGCCGACAACACCATCGCGCGCGTCGTCAAGCTGGTCGAGGAGGCGCAGGAGAGCAAGGCGCCGACCGAGCGATTCATCGACCGCTTCTCGAAGGTCTACACGCCCGCCGTGCTGGTGCTTGGCGCGCTGGTGGCGGTGCTGCCGCCGCTGGTCATGGGCGCCAGCTGGAGCGAATGGATCTACAAGGGCCTCGCCATCCTGTTGATCGGCTGCCCTTGCGCGCTGGTCATCTCTACGCCGGCGGCAATCGCCGCCGCTTTGTCGGCCGGCGCGCGGCGCGGCCTGCTGATCAAGGGCGGCGCGGTGCTCGAGGCGCTGGGCTCGATCAATGCCATGGCGCTGGACAAGACCGGCACGCTGACCGAAGGCAAGCCGAAGGTCACCGACATCGTCGCCATCGGGCGTGGCGAGGCTGAGGTGCTGTCGATGGCGGCCGCGCTCGAGACCGGCTCCAGCCATCCGCTCGCGCTCGCCATCCTCGACCGGGCGAAGACCGACAAGGTGCCGGTGCCGCCGGCGTCCGAGGCTTTCGCGGTCGGCGGCAAGGGCGTCGCCGGCAAGGTCGGCGGCAGGGAAATCTTCCTCGGATCTCCAGCAGCCGTCGCCGAGCGGGTCGCGCTCAACGCCGAACAGCTGGCGCGCATCGCCGCCTTCAACGACGAGGGCAAGTCGGTCTCGGTGCTGCTCGTTACCGGCGAGCCGGCCGGCATCATCGCCATGCGCGACGAGCCGCGCGCCGATGCGCTGTCCGGACTGGCGGCGCTACGGGATGCCGGCGTCGAGCCGCTGATGCTGACCGGCGACAACAAACGCACGGCGACGGCGATCGCCAAGGGCCTCGGCCTGCCGGTGCGCGCTGAAATGCTGCCCGAGGACAAGCAGCGCGTGGTGCGCGACCTGCGCGCTTCCGGCAAGAAGGTCGCCAAGGTCGGCGACGGCATCAACGACGCGCCGGCGCTGGCCACCGCCGATGTCGGCATAGCCATGGGCGGCGGCACCGACGTCGCGCTGGAGACGGCCGACGCCGCGATCCTGCACGGCCGCGTCGGCGATCTCGCCGCCATGATCGAGCTGTCGCGCCGGGCGCTGAGCAACATCCACCAGAACATCACCGTCGCCCTCGGGCTGAAGGCGGTGTTCCTCGTCACCACGATCGTCGGCATCACCGGCCTGTGGCCGGCGATCCTCGCCGACACCGGCGCGACGGTGCTGGTCACCGCCAACGCCATGCGCCTGCTCGGATGGCAGCCGCGCGCAGGGCGCGGGTGACGATCTCCACGACGGGGCGGGCGCGATTGCGCCCGGCCTTGCGGCGGTAGTTCATGTATTCCTGATAGTGGCCATTTTGCTACAGCTTTTCAACGACATGCGCCTTACCCTTGCCGTGGGGTAAGGGTCGATTCATGTTGAAAATTCTATACGCATCCGCAGCACTTGCCGGTCTGGTCGCGCCTGCATGCGCGGACAACACCAACTGGCAGGGCTTCTACGCCGGCGCGGAACTGGGCGCCGGGTTTTCGACGCCGGGGTTCAGCGGCGCCTCGAACGTCAGCAGATCGGAATTCAACGACAACGCCTTTGTCGGGGGCGTCTATCTCGGCCATGACTGGCAATCGGGCAACTTCGTCTACGGTGGCGTCGCGAACGTGGACTTCCTGGGCTTTCACGACCAGACGGTCTCGCATCCTGATCCGGTTTTCGGCGGCAAGACCGATACTTACAAATATGATCTGGATTGGGTCGCGTCGGCTCGCGCCAGGGCGGGCTACCTGGCTTCGAATCAATTCCTGCTCTACGGCACGGCGGGCGTCGCCGTCACCCGGATCGAAGCCTCGTCGGCATACAGTGGATTTGGCGGGGTTACGGATACTGTGCGAAAGACCCGATTTGGCGGCGCTTTCGGCGCCGGCGCCGAATACGCATTCGCACCGCACTGGTCGTTCAAGACGGAGTACATCCAGTATCTCTTCGAGGATGTCCATGCTGAGGGAGGCGGGACGAGCGCGGCGTCGTTCAAGCCCTCCTTCGGCACGTTGAATTTCGGCATCGCCTATCGGTTCTAGATCTGGGTATTCCGGGGACGGCCGAAAGATTTGGCCGTGTCTTGCACGAAATTGCGCGGCAAGCCCGGCCCTTCGAAGACCGGCAGCTTCGACACTGCCTTCACGCGTTGCTTGAACTCGGCCAGCGTCAAGGCGAAGATCAGCTGATCCAGCCTCTCGCCGGTCCTGGCGTCCAGCCTGTGCGACAGCAGTTCGGCCTCCTGCCGCAGCATGCCGAACCGGCACGCGGCAACAGCGGCGCGGTTGCGCGCCAGTGGCTCGAAGGTCAGCTTCTCGAGCTTGCGTTCCATGAACAGGTGCCAGACGGCAAGTTCGATCGCCTCGAACGAGACTTGCAGCCTCCGCTGGCCTTGCTCCCCGATGATCAGGTGCAGCGATCCCAGTCGATGCCTCGGATCGATCTCGACCATGATCATGCCGATGGCTTTGTTATCCAGCGTGCGGATCGCGAGCAGGTTGCGCCTGAAATTGTCGAAACCGGCGACATAGGAGCGAAAGGCATCGAGGCCGAGGAAGCCCTGCATGTTCAAGCCGGCCGAGACGGCGGGGTCGGCGAGCCAGTCGGCGCTGTGCTGGTCGACTTCGCCCGGCCGGAAAGTGCGAATTCGGCAGGTCTCGCCCGAGCGATCGACGAGGACGGCCTTGGGGGCCGTTGTCGGGGGTACTGGGCGCAGACCTGGCTGGGGCATCTTCGGCATGGCGATCCCGTAACATGCCGCTTCATGCCGTCCAACCGGGAAGACCTGGCGACGGGCGAAGCTGACTGCCTCCACGGTCTCACCACTGAGGCTGGGGAGTGCCCTTCCGCCAGGGCTCGATCCGCTGGAACATCAGCGGGCCGAAGATCCTCAGCCCCGGAATGACGGTATAGAAGGCGAGCGCGCCGATGACGAAACCGACCAGCACGGGGAGGATGTTCGTGGCGATGGTTGGGTAGAACACCACCGCGAGGGCCAGCACCTCGATGGCATAGAGCGGCACCGACGACAGGCCAGGATTGGGCCGATAGCCCGCATTGTCGAGCAGCACATGCGAGAACAGGCCGTCCGACAGCCTGCAGCCGATGATCGCGCCGAGGCAGCCGAACGCCAGCGGCGTTTGCCAAAGCACCGTGCCGGCGATGCCGAGCAATCCGACGATCCATAGCGCGACGGTCAGTCCGCCGAAGAACACAATCTGGCCGAAGGAGTCAGGAATCCGGACGCCGGCAATGGCGCCGAAATAGCGCCACAACTGGCCTTTGCGCTCCTGCAGCGAGTGCAACAGCGTGAACGCCAGATCGACGACCTGGAGGATCGCAAGCAATACGAGGCTTGAACCGAGCACCCAGATATTCTGCAGATTCCCGCTCATGCAGACCCCCGCCAAGGCGTTGAGGAAACAGACACCGACTGCAACCGGACAGTCTTGAGAATTGCCTATGCCGCCGCCGCTTGCAACGGCTCGGAAAAGATGCCGGCTTGGAGCAATTCCGGGAAAGTGTGAACCGGCTTTCCGTCCCGGAGCAAGCGCGCAGCACGTCGTCGCGGATCAGGCTCGCCTGCCTAGCCATTTCAGCAAGGGGCTTGCTCGCTGGCTACTCCAGGCTGACTTCCAGGACACCGTCGTCCGCCTTGGCATCATGCCCGGCGCCGCCTTGCGAGATGTTTACGCGCGCGCTGTACTGGACAGTGTAGGAACCCGGTCCTTCCAGTTGGTAGAGGCTTGCGTTGGAGACGACCTCCGGAACTGGCCCCTCAACATGCTCGCCGGGTGCCGGCGGCTTGATTTCCAGCACCGGCTGCCCGAACGGGTCGAGCACCGCGACGCTGCCGCCCGCGATGCTGGGATGCAAGACCCGGACGCGCGGCGCTGAGCTTGTCCGGATCAGGATCCGGATGCTTCCGACGAGCTCTGCCGAGACATTGGTGCTGTTGTCGTGCCCGGTCTTGCCGACCCATTTGCCGAGCGGGCAGGCCGCCACAGTGTCGTAATGGCCACCGCTCAGGGCATAGTCATAATGGAACCGAAGTTTGCCCGGGCCGGGTGAATCGACCCTTGCGCTCACGCGTCCTTCCGAGATGGTTAGGTCCAGCCCCGGCTCGCATTCACTTTGCTCGGATCCCCTTTTGTCGATGGAGGCGATGTCACCCAACTCGGCGCTGGCTGAGAACGGTCCACCGATATTGCCCGTGCCGCCACCACCGCTCGCGGTCACGCGGACCACGCCTTCGGCGGCGAAGCGAATGGGCTCGCTGCAAGTCGGCTGGTTGGCGAAGATGTCATCCGGAAAGAAGCGCACGCCAACGACATAGGGCGCGGTGGCGTCGAGGCTTGCGGCCGCGCCTTGCTTGACTGTGACATGCCCGCCATTTTGAACGGCGACCTCGCCGCTTCCGCCGCCGCTGAGCGCAAGCTCGTTGCTGCTTGAATCCTCGAATTCATAGCTCAGGCCATCGACGACCGCGGTCGATGAAATAACCTTGTAGTGCGACGACTGGATCAGGTCGATGCAATCCTGCTTGATGTTGCAACTGGCAAAAACCTGGCGTGCCGCGCCGGCGTCCCAGTTCTGGACCCATGCCCTTTTGTTGGTGATGCGTGCGCTCGTCGCGTGCGAAAGGTTTGGCCCGACGGTGATCTTTGCTCCTTGCAGTTTCGGCAATGGAATGTCGACGCCCTCCTTCAGGGCTCCTTCGAGATCATAGGTGAAGGTTGGCAGAGCGATCTGCCCCGGCTGGCTCAGCCCGGCGGTGACCGCTGCCTTGTCAGTGCCGGGAATGCGGCACGAATCCAGAAGCAGGTCCAGTTGCGGCACCTCAGCCCTGCCGAACGCCTGCTGATCGGATTTGGGCCGGTAGCTGGTCACCGCTCCAGGGTGCATCGTGTCTGTTGCCTGCAGCACGTCGACACATTCGAAATGCAGCGTCTGCGAGACATATTCGCAGAGGTGATCGGGAACGATCACCGGTGGCCGGAACAGGTAGTAGATGGCGCCAAGCACCACGAAAATGAGGACGGGCACGCCAACCGCAAGATATTTCCGCATGTGTTGCATCCGCATGCTTGTGGAACGCCGCTAGCCAAAGGCATTTTCGAGTGCGTCGGCGTCTCGGACAGGCCAAGTCGACAGCCAGCACACTCCGCATCGATTGAATGTGAAAAGCTTCGCGGATCGCGCCGAGAAATCTATAAGGACGAACCGGTGGGTTTCTTGCCGGCGATGCTTCAGAGCGAAGCCGCGTCCGCCAGATGGTCGAGTATGGTGCCCCAGCCCTTCGTATGACCTTCGACTATTGCCGTTGTCGGCAGGCGCTCATGGGTCAGCACCAGGTCGGTTTCATCGCCGTGCGGACTGAGTTCGACGGTCACCAGCGTGTTCACATTGTTCGTCAGCGGGCCGATCCAGGTGAACACGAGCTTGCGCGGCCGGTCGACCTGCACATAGGTGCCGGATACTTCGCGGCTTGCCTCGCTCGATGACATGACCAGGCTGAAGGCGCCGCCGGGGCGGGGATCACAGCTCGCCTTGCAATCGACCTCGCCCGGGAAGGGGCTCATCCAGCGAACCATCAAGTCGGGCTTGGTCCACAGGTCGAAGATCTGCTCCGCGCCGGCCCTCATGCGCCGGCGTATCTGCATGATCGGGGCCGTCTCGCCGCTAGCCACGCTCGTGATCCTTTGTCCCGGACGAG
>JBFLWR010000513.1:0-13402 GCA_040755925.1 Pseudomonadota bacterium | reverse complement strand
AGGAAAGCGCCGGCATACAAACGGCCAATCTCCCCCCTTGAGGGGGAGATGTCCGGCAGGACAGAGGGGGGTGCCGTAGGGCGCCAACCTTGCCGGTTGGCTTACACGGCCACCACCTTCGCCCTCGGCCCCACTTCCGCCTTCGCCCACGCTTCCGACCGTGGCCACGTCCTGCTTCTCCCGACCGGCTATTACATCGCCGGCGGCGCGCTGGGGGTCGCCGTCAGCTTCCTTGTCCTGGCGCTGCTGCCGCCTGCCGCCCTCGACCGCTTCTGGCGCCGCCGCCTGTCCTTGCTCGTCTTTGGCGACGGCCCGCGAACCATCATAAGCTTGCTGTCCTTTGCCGGCTTTGCACTTCTGGTCGCGGCCGGTGTCGTTGGCAGCCGCGATCCGCTGTCCAATCCGCTCCCATTGGTCATCTGGACGTTGCTTTGGGCCGGCGTCACGCTGTTGCAGGGCGTGTTCGGCGATCTCTGGTCCTGGCTCAACCCTTGGTATGGACCGTGGCGGATTGCCGGTCGCATCCTTGGCCTTCGAGAGGGCGGAAGGCAGTCATCGCGGTTCCCGTCATGGCCGGGCTTCTGGCCGGCCTTCGCGCTCTTCTTCGCCTTCGCCTGGTTCGAGCTGATCGACCCGGCGCCCGACGATCCTTCTCGTCTCGCCTTCGCGGCCGGCGCCTACTGGTTGTTCAGTTTCATCGCCATGCTCGTCTTCGGTTATGGCGACTGGAGCAAGCGCGGCGAGTTCCTGTCAGTCTTCTTCTCCATGGTCGCCCGCTTTGCGCCGTTCGAACGTCGTGACGGCCGGCTCAGCCTCTGCTGGCCGGGTGCCAAGCTGCTCGCCGCCGAGCCGCTGCCGCCAAGCGGCGTCGCTTTCCTGCTGCTGGCGCTGTCTTCGGTGTCCTTCGACGGCCTGTCGAAGACCTTCTTCTGGCTTGGCCTGTTCGGCGTCAATCCGCTGGAATATCCGGGCCGCACCGCGCTGATCGGCATCGGCAGCTTCGGCCTCGTGCTCACCTTCATCCTGCTCGCGGCGGTGTTTGCCCTGGCCGTCCTTTTCGGCCAGCGCCTTGTCGGGGACGACCATCCATTCAGGGAGGCAAGCGGCCTGCTTGTCTGGTCGATCGTGCCGATCGCGCTCGCCTACCACATTGCCCACTACATCACCGCGCTGCTGGTCGGCGGCCAGTATGCGTTGGTTGCCTTGTCGGATCCGTTCGCGCTCGGCTGGAACCTGTTTGGCACCGCCGACATGATGGTGGAGGCGGGCGTTGTCGCCGGTGCCCAGTCGGCCTGGTGGCTGTGGAACATCCAGGCCGGCGTCATCATCGCCGGGCACGTGCTGGCGGTTCTCGTCGCGCACGGCCTTGCTTGGCGCCTTCACCAAAAACCATCCCGCGCGGCGCTCAGCCAATTGCCGCTCACCCTGCTGATGATAGGCTACACGGTATTCGGCCTATGGTTGCTTGCAACGCCGACCGCCGGGTGAGACAAGGGCGCCCTCAATTCCGTTGGGGAAGCTCGCTTGCCAGGCCGGGGCTTTGGTGATTTAGTTTGTACACATGCAATTTTCCCGTCCTCCGCGCGAGGATGGTTTAGCCGCCTTATCGCTGGTCGAGACTGAAAAACAGGGGAACGGACATGGCTGACAAGAACGGATTTTTCGACCTCTCCAAGACGACGCTTTCGCGCCGCACCGCGCTGAAGGGCATCGCGGCCGGCACGGGCCTTGCACTGGCACCAGGCTTTGTCCGCTTCAGCCAGGCGCAGAGCTCGGCGCCGATCAAGATCGGCTTCCAGTTGCACCGCACCGGCATCGGCGCCGCCTATGGCCGCTGGTACGAAAAGACGAGCGCCGCCGCGGTCAAGGCGATCAACGATGCCGGCGGCATCAACGGCCGCAAGGTCGAGCTGGTGATCGAGGATGACGGCACCGATCCGGCGCGCGGCGCCGAGGTGGTCAACAAGTTCGCCAAGCAGCACAAGACCGACATCGTCTTCGGCACGCTGTTTTCGCATGTGGTGATCGGCTCGGCGCCGGCCGCCGGCGAAAACAAGATCCCCTACTTCGTCGTCAGCGAAGGCCACCACGTCGCCTCCACCAAGCTCAACCGCTACGTCTTCCAGCCGGGCATCACCGACGTGAAGAGCCAGATCCAGTCGATGGCGCCGTGGATCGCCGCCAATGCCGGCAAGAAGGTGACGCAGATATTCCCCGATTTCGCCTTCGGCTACGACCACCGCGACTACCTGCCGCCGGCGCTGAAGGCGCAGGGCGCCGACGTCATCGCGCAGATCGCCATCCCGCCGACGGAATCGTCCTTCACGAAATACTTCCCGCAGATCCCGGCCGAGACGGAAGTGATCTACCACGTCATGGTCGGGCCGGCCGTGCTTACCTTCGTCAAGGAACTGGGCGAATTCTACGGCTCGCAAAGGCCGCAGCTCTTCGGCTTCATCGACTCGCTCGAAGCTGTCGACATCAACAGCCCCGGCCTCGAATTCCTCGACGGCAGCCACTTCTGGGAAGGCTCGCCGCGCTATGCGCAGCCCGATGACACGGCCGCGCAGAAGGCCTACCGCGCAGCTGTCGGTATCGACGACAATGGCGCCGCCGTCGGCGATGCCAAGGACGTCTCCACCGCTGCTCACATGTTCGGCTGCTGGGAGACACTCTACGTCGTCAAGAAGGCGATGGAGGACGCCGGCTACAAGGGACCGGAAGACCGCGCCAAGCTGGTCGAAGCGACCGAGGCTCTGAAGGAATTCGCCGAGGGACCGGAACATCCCCAGGGGGCCAAGACCTTCAACGGCAAGATCCACCAGTGTTTCGGCATCCAGAACATCTCCAAGGTGGAAGGCGGCAAGCTCAAGGTCGTGCACAAGACCAAGATCGAGGACGGCCTCTACCAGCCGGAAGGGGATTACACGACGCAGGCGCTGTAGGACCATCCTGGTAAGCGTGGGCGCCAAGCCACCCCCCTCTGTGCTGCCGGACATCTCCCCCTCAAGGGGGGAGATTGGCGGTTTCTGCGCTGGCGCCTTTTTGCCGGCTTTGGTGGTTGGCGAAACCCGATGTGAAGGTCAATCTCCCCCCTGGAGGGGGAGATGCCCGGCAGGGCAGAGGGGGGTGCGCCTCGCGCCTAAGGTAGGCGTGTAAAGAATGCACTTCGGACCCCATCTCCTGCTCGCCGCTCTCGAAGGCCTCGTCACCTCCGCCGTGCTGGCGCTGACTGCGCTTGGCCTGTCGCTGGTGTTCGGGGTCATGCGCGTCGTCAACGTCGCCCATGGCGAGTTCTTCATGCTGGGCGCGGTGCTCGCCTGGGCGGTCTCGACCGCGATTTCAGGCCACTCGGCAATCGGATTCCTGGCAGCCCTGGTGATTGCCCCTCTGTTGGTCGGAGCGATCGCGCTGGTCGCCGAACGCCTGGTGCTGCGCCGGCTGAATTACAATCCGGAAGGCACAATCGTCGCCACCATCGGCATGCTCTACATCATCCAGCAACTGGCGCTGACTTTTTACGGCCCCGAGGCGCGCCCCGTCGAGCCGCCTTTCAGCTACCGCATCCTTTTGCCGTGGTTCGGCTACTCCGGCTACAAGCTGTCGGTCGTTGCCGCCTCCGCGCTGCTGCTCGTCATCACATGGCTGGTGCTCACCCGCACCAGGATCGGCCTGATCATGCGCGCCACCCAGTATGACCGCGAAACCGCGCAAGCCTTCGGCATCCCGGTCGAGCGCGTCTATGCCGGGGTCTTCGCCATCGGCGCCATGCTGGCGGCCATCGCCGCGGTGCTGATCGTGCCGATCAGCCAGGCGCATTATCTGATGGGGCAAGACCCGCTGCTGTTGTCCTTCATCGTCGTCATCATCGGCGGGCTGGGCTCGCTGCGCGGCACGGTGGTCGCCGCCATCCTGATAGGTCTCTCCGACGGCATCATCTCGGTGTTCTTCTCCCCGACCCTGGCCAAGATCATCGCCACTCTGGTCGTCGCCATGGTGCTGGTGTTCCGGCCACAGGGCCTGTTCGGGACAACGCCGCGATGAAAATTGCTTCGCCGGCAAAGACCTACGCCTTGCATATCGGTATCATCGCGCTTCTGTTCCTGCTGAACTTCGTCCTGCCCGACTATCATCAGGGCCTCTTCGCCCGCATCATGGTGCTGGCCGTCTTCGCCATGGGCTACAATCTGCTCTTCGGCTATGTCGGGCTGCTCAGCCTCGGGCATGCCATGTTCTTCTCGGCCGGTCTGTATGGCGCCGGGCTGACGGTCTATCATCTCGGCTGGGGTGTGCCGGAAGCCTTTGCGGCCGGTGTCGCCTGCGGCGCGCTGCTTGCACTGGTCATCGGCCTGCTGGCGCTGCGCACCTCAGGCGTGGCCTTCATGATCGTCACGATGATGTTCGCCCAGGTTTTCTATCTGCTCATCCTCTATTTCGCCGCCTGGACCGGTGGTGACCAGGGACTGGTCATCCAGCAATCGGCGCGCACGCTCGATCTCGGCGGCGCGGCGCTCGACCTGACCGATCCGACCGTGCGCTACATGAGTGCCTTCGCGCTGTTCTCGGTCGTTCTGCTCGTCACGCTTGCGATCGTCCGCTCCCGCTTCGGCCGCGTGCTGGTCGCCATCCGCGAGAACGAGGAGCGCACCAGGATGCTGGGCTACGACACGCTCGCCAACAAGCTTGCCGCTGTCGTTGCCTCCGGCGCCATCTGCGCGGCTTCCGGCGCCGCCTACGCGCTGCTGTTCGGCTATGTCGGCTCGAGCTTCGCGTCCGTGCAGTACTCGATCCTGCCGCTGCTCTGGGTGCTTCTCGGCGGCGCCGCGACAGCGCTCGGGCCGCTGATCGGCACGCTGTTCATGTACTATGTCACCGACATCGCCAGCGGCTTCACCTCTGCCTATCTGCTGATCGTCGGCGTGGCGCTGATCCTGTTGGTGCTGTTTGCCCCGAAGGGCATCCTGGGCAGCATCCGAGAACGCTGGCTGGGGTGGCTGCCGTGATGCCGCTGCTCACCACCAGGGGTCTGTCGCGCCACTTCGGCGGGCTGCGCGCCGTCGACGGCGTCGACTTCGCGCTGATGCCAGGCGAGATCCGCGCTATCATCGGCCCCAACGGCGCCGGCAAGACAACCTTCGTCAGCCTGCTCAGCGGCCGCATCCGGCCCTCCTCCGGCATGATCGTGTTTGACGGCGCCGACATCACCACAATGCCGGCATATCGACGGGTTCGCCTCGGCGTCGCCTACACCTTCCAGATCACCAGCGTCTTTGCCAACCTCACCGCCTTCGACAATGTCGCGCTGCCGGTCCAGCGCACGCTGACCGACGGCCGCTCGAAAGGTCAGGTGAGGAGCGGCGTCATGGCGGCGCTCGAGCGCACCGGTCTTGCTGATCGCGCCGGCACATTGGCGGGACAGCTTTCCTATGGCCACCAGCGCCTGCTCGAGGTGGCGATGGGGCTGGCGCTCAAGCCACGCCTGCTGATCCTCGACGAGCCGACGCAGGGCCTGGCCGACAGCGAGATCGACAATTTCATTGGCCTGGTGCGCGAGATCGCCAGGGACGCAACGGTGCTTTTGATCGAGCACAACATGCCGGTCGTCATGCAGCTTGCCGACCGCATCACAGTCCTCAATGCGGGCAAGATCCTTGCCGAAGGCACGCCGGAGCAAATCCGCGCCAACGGCCAGGTCCAGGATGCGTATCTCGGAGCGACCCATGGCTGATACAGGGTTGCTCGTCATTTCCGGTCTCGACTGCTTCTACGGCGAGGTCCAGGTCCTCTATGGCCTCGATCTCATTCTGAACAAGGGCGAAGTGCTTTGCCTGTTCGGCCGCAACGGCGCCGGCAAGACGACGGCGCTGAAGGCGATCATGGGGCTGGTCCCGGCCGCTGCCGGTTCTATCAGGCTGGACGGGAAAGAGCTGGTCGGGCTTGCCGCGCATGACGTGCCAAAGGCCGGCGTCGCCTATGTGCCGCAGGGCCGGCGGCTGTTCGCAGAGATGACGGTGGCGGAAAACATCGAGATCGGGCTGATGGCGCGCGGCAAGGGCAGGCAGGTGCGCGAAAACGTGCTGGACCTTTTCCCGCTGCTGCGCGAGCGGCTGAAGCAGCGTTCCGGCACGCTTTCCGGCGGTGAGCAGCAGATGCTCGCCATGGCCCGCGCGCTCTGCCTGGAGCCGCAGGTGCTGTTGCTCGACGAGCCGACCGAAGGGCTGATGCCGTCGATGATCGCCAGGATCCGCGAAACGGTGGCGAAGCTGCGCGAGCTCGGCGTCTCGACCAACCTGGTCGAGCAGCGCGTCGATGCCGTGCTCTCGGTCGCCGACCGCGTCTGCTTCATCGAGAACGGCCGCAACCGTGAGACTGTCGACGTCGCGGAATTGCGCGCCGATCCGTCAGCCGTCCGTCGTTATGTCGGCGTCGGCTAAAAGAACAGGAAGCCGGCAATCAGGAATGTCGGGACCAGCACCAGGCCTGACCATGCCATGTAGCCGAAGAAGCCCGGCATCTTGAAACCGCGATGCCTGGCGATGGCATAGACCATGAAATTCGGTGCGTTGCCGATATAGGTGTTGGCGCCCATGAACACGGCGCCGGCGGAGATCGCGGCAAGCGTCGAGGCGGCTTCCGTCATCAGATGGTGGGCGTCGCCGCCGGCCAGCTCGAAAAACACCAGATAGGTCGGCGCATTGTCGAGGAAGGATGACAGCGCCCCGGTTAGCCAGAAATAGGCGAGATCGTTGGGCTGGCCATTGGTCGAGGTGACCAGCGAGACCAGCGGCGCCAGCGCGCCGCCAAGGCCTGCCTTGAGAATGGCGATGACCGGCACGATGCAGATGAAGATGCCGGCAAAGAGTTTCGCCACCTCGGCGATTGGCCCCCATCTGAAGCCGTTCGCTTCCCTGTGGCTCTTGTACGAGACGCGAAGGGACAGGAAGGCGAGTCCCAGGATGATGGCGTCGCGCGCGAGGTTCTGCAGTTCGAGGCCGACGCCGAGGACCGGGATGCTGATGCCCGGTTTCCAGCTGGCGGAAAGCAGGATCGCTCCGATCACGCCGGCAAGCAGCGGCAGGTTCGCCAGCCCGCGGATGCGGACCCTGGAATCCGGCGTAGGGTCCTTGATCTTGGGCGCGCCGGCCTCGCGGCGGTGCAGGACGGTGTCGAGCGCCAGGAAGACGACAAGCACCAGCCCGCCGGTAAACAGCGTCTCGCGCCAGAGGTTCGTGGTCGTCCAGAAGAAATCGACGCCGCGCAGGAAGCCGACGAACAGCGGCGGGTCGCCGAGCGGGGTCAGCGAGCCGCCGATGTTCGACACAAGGAAGATGAAGAAGACCACCACATGCGCGTTGAACGGCCTGTTGTCGTTGGCGCGCAGGATTGGCCGGATCAGGATCATCGAGGCGCCGGTGGTGCCGATGACCGAGGCAAGAAGCGCCCCGACGAGCAGCAGGCCGGCATTCATCAGCGGCGTGCCATGGATGTTGCCGGCGACGAGGATGCCGCCGGAAATGGTGAACAGCGCGAACAAAAGGACGATGAAGGAGAGATACTCGGTGAGCAGCGTGTGCAGCACGGCCTCGCCGGCTGTCGGGAGCCCGAAGGCGGCCGCCAGCGGAACAACCGCCAGCGCCGCCCATGCGGCGGCGATCTTGCCGTAGTGATGTTCCCACAGATGCGGAAAGAGCAGCGGGCCGGTCGCGATCGACAGCAACAAGCCGGCAAAGGGCAGCGTCCACCACAGCGACATCGCCGCGCCCGGCAGTTCATGCGCTTCGGCGGCGAAAGCCGGGCTGGCAAGCATGACCAAGGTCGCGGCGACCAAACCCGCTCTCAATGTCCTTGTCGATCCTGTGAAGCTACCCCGATGCCTCACAGGCAGGTCATTCCGACGAATGATCTTCGAGCGTCACGCCGGCTTCCCGCATGCGCTTCAGCATCGCTTCGACGGAGCCGTTGAGGTCGATGCCGCGGCAGGCATCGAGCCGCACGGTCGTCCTGAAACCCTGCTTCGCCGCATCCAGCGCCGAAAAGGCGACGCAGAAATCGGTGGCCAGCCCGGCCAGCGTGATCGTGTCGATGCCGCGTTCCTTGAGATAGCCGGCAAGGCCGGTCGGCGTTGTATGATCGTTCTCGAAGAAGGCCGAGTAGGAGTCGATCGCCGTGCGGAAACCCTTGCGGATCACCAGTTCCGCCTTGGTCCAGGCGAGCCCCGAATGGAAATCCGAACCGAGGCTGCCCTGGATGCAATGATCCGGCCACAGGGTCTGCGGTCCGTAGGGCATATCGATCGTCTCGAAGGCCTGCTTGCCGGGATGGCTGGAAGCGAAGCTCGAATGTCCAGCCGGATGCCAGTCCTGCGTCAGGATCACATGCTCGGTCCGCCGGATCAGGTCGTTGACCAGCGGCACGATCTCGTCGCCGCCGCCAACCGCCAGCGCGCCGCCGGGGCAAAAATCGTTCTGCAGGTCGATGACGATGAGTGCTTCTTCGGCCATGCGGCCTCCCTCTCGTTTCGGCTTGGGCTTCGGTCCGAGCGCCGCTGGCGCGACCAGAGACGGAACCTTGACCAGATGGCGGGCCACGTCAACCTCCGGAACGACAACAAAGTCGTAGCAAACCGCCGGGACGGATGCTCGGGGCAAACTCGGGCTTTGACAATTTCCTCGGGCTTGATATCATTTGCATACGAATGAATTTGACCGGTCGGCACCGGTAAAAAAGCCTGGAGCGGACGCTTCGGGAGGGTCAGGGGAAGGCCCAATTGTCTGGAAGGCAGGGCGTGATCCGTTACGCGAAACCCACCACGGTCGACGAGGCGCTCGCTCTGCTTGGCGAGGATCGCTGGCGCATTCTCGCCGGCGGCACGGATTTCTATCCGGCGCAGGGCGCAAAGCCGCTCCGCGACAACATCCTCGACATCAATGGTCTGGCCGCCCTGCGCGGTATCGACGAGACGGACGGGCATTGGCGGATCGGCGCCCGCGCCACCTGGACCGACATCGTGCGCCATCCACTACCGGTGGCCTTCGACGCGCTGAAGGCGGCGGCGCGTGAGGTCGGCTCCGTCCAGATCCAGAATGTCGCCTCGGTCGCCGGCAATCTCTGCAACGCCTCGCCCGCGGCCGACGGCGTGCCGGCGCTGCTGGTGCTCGATGCCGATGTCGAATTGCGGTCAGTGAAGGCGACCCGTCATCTGCTGCTCGGCGATTTCATCCTCGGCAACCGCCGCACGGCGCTGCAAGCGGGCGAGATGGTCACCGCCATCCGTGTCCCGAAGCGTTCCGCGACCGGCGTGTCGACCTTCGTCAAGCTAGGCGCCCGGCGCTATCTCGTCATCTCCATCGCCATGGCCGCCGCCCGCCTCGTGATCGAGGATGGCGTGGTTGCCGAAGCGGCAATCGCCGTCGGTGCCTGTTCGGCGGTAGCTCGCCGCCTAGCCGGTGTCGAGGCGGCGCTGCGCGGTCAACCGTTCGCGGCTGCGCTTGGCGATGCGGTGCTGTCCGCCCCGATCGATGAACTGTCGCCGATCGCCGATGTGCGCGGCAGCGCCGAATACCGGCAGGATGCGGCCCGCGAGATCGTTGTGCGCGCCGTGCGCGCCGCTATCGGCACGGGCGAAAGCAAGGTGGCGGCATGAGCATGGCCCAGTCTGGCATGGAACGCGCCGATATCGCTTTCGAGATCAACGGCGCCGCCGCCAGTGTCTCGGTGCCGCCGCTTCGGCGGCTGTCGCAGGTTTTGCGTGACGAGTTGCGGCTCACCGGCACCAAGGTCGGCTGCGATGCCGGCGATTGTGGCGCCTGCACCGTGCTGGTCGACGGCAACCCGGTCTGCGCCTGCCTGATGCCGGCGGCTTCGGTGCAGGGTGCTTCCGTCACCACGGTGGAAGGCCTCGCCAACGGCAGGCTCTCCGCCTTGCAGGCTTCGTTCCTGGAGCATGGCGCCGCGCAATGCGGCATCTGCACGCCGGGCCTGCTGGTGGCGGCAACCGCGCTCTTGGAGCACAACCCGACGCCGAGCGAGGCCGAGACGCAGGATGCCTTGGGGGGCGTGCTTTGCCGCTGCACCGGCTATCGCAAGATCGTCGCGGCGGTGATGCAGGCCTCGCACCATATGAATGGCGTCGACCTTCGCTTGCCGGAAGCCGGCCGCGCCGTCGGCGCCTCGCCGATCCGCCTCGACGGCGTGCCGAAGGTGACGGGCGACGAGAAATTTGGCGGAGACTCCTTCCCGGCGGACGCATTGTCGGTATTGGTGGTCCGCTCTCCGCACTATCACGCCCGCTTCAGCTTCGGCGATCTGGACGCGTGGGTGCGAGCGCATTCCGGCATCGGGGGCGTCTTCACCGCCGCCGACATCCCCGGCAAGAACTGCTTCGGGGTCATCGGTCCCTTTGCCGACCAGCCGGCGCTGGCTGAAGGCTTCGCGCGCCTTCGCGGCGAGGCGGTGGCGCTGGTGGCGGGTGAGCGCGAAGCGATCCTCGATCTCGACCTGACGGATTTTCCGATTGCCTGGACCGAACTGCCGCATGTGCTGCAGCCGCGCGAGGCGAAAGCCGAAGGCGCCGCGCTGATCCACCAGCACCGCCCGGCCAACCTGCTGACCTCCGGCTTCGTCGAGCGAGGCGACCCCGACGGGGTGCTTGCAAGCTCAACCGCCACTGTTTCCGGCACCATCGAAACCTCCTTCGTCGAGCATGCCTATATCGAGCCGGAAGCCGGCTACGCTTATATGGACGGCGAGACGCTGGTCGTCGTTGCCTGCACGCAGGCGCCCTATATGGACCGCGACGACACGGCCAAGGTGCTCGGCCTTCCGGTCGAGAAAGTGCGTATCGTGCCGACCGCCACAGGCGGCGGCTTCGGTTCGAAACTCGACGTCTCGCTGCAGCCGCTGATCGGTCTCGTGGCGATGAAGACGGGCAGGCCGGCGGCCCTTGCCTACACGCGCAACGAATCGATGATGTCGACCACCAAGCGCCACCCGGCCGAGATGAAGGCGACCATCGGCGCGGATACCGAAGGCCGCGTCACCGGCATGGTCTTTTCCGGCGACTTCAACACCGGCGCCTATGCCAGCTGGGGGCCGACGGTGGCGAACCGCGTGCCGGTGCACGCCTCCGGCCCCTATCTGACGCCGAATTACCGCGCGACCGGCCACGCCATACACACCAACGGCCCTATCGCCGGCGCCTTCCGTGGCTTCGGCGTGCCGCAGGCCACCATCATGCAGGAAACGCTCTATGACGAGCTCGCCGGCAAGCTCGGCATGGATCGTCTCGAGTTCCGCCTGAGGAACTGCCTGCGCGACGGCTGCGAAACCGTCACAGGCCAGCGTCTGGAAACGGGCGTCGGCATCGGCGAATGCCTGGAGCAGCTTGAGCCGCACTGGTCGCGCGCCCTGGCGGAAGCGGAGGCCTTCAACGCCGCCAACACGGTAAGCAAGCGCGGCGTCGGCGTCGCCTCATGCTGGTATGGCTGCGGCAACACCTCGCTGCCCAATCCGTCGACCATCAAGGTCGGTATTTCTGCAGCCGGCGATGTCGTGCTGCACCAGGGCGCGGTCGATATCGGCCAGGGCTCGAACACGGTGATCACCCAGATCTGCGCCGATGCGCTCGGCCTGCCGCTGGACAGGTTCCGGCTGAGGAGCGCCGACACCGCCATCACCCCCGACGCCGGCAAGACATCCGCCTCGCGGCAGACGTTTGTGACCGGCAAGGCGGCCGAGAAGGCTGGCCGAGCGCTGCGCGAAAAGATCCTGCGCTTTGCCAACGTGTCCGGCGAGGCGATGATCGCGCTCGATGGAGCGAACCTTTCCATACGCGAAGGCGACGCGGCGCGGCGCATCGACCTGTCGACGCTGAAGGCCGATGCCGACTGCCTCGTTTTCGTTGCCGAGGAAACCTACGACCCGCCGACGCTGCCGCTCGATGCCAAGGGCCAGGGCAAGCCCTATGCCGTCTATGGCTATGGCGCGCAGATCGCCGAGCTCGAGGTCGATCTCAAACTGGGCACCGTGAAGTTGATCAAGATCACCGCCGCGCATGACGTTGGCAAGGCGATCAACCCGGTGCTGGTCGAGGGCCAGATCGAAGGCGGCATCGCGCAGGGTATCGGCATGGCGCTGATGGAGGAATACATCCCCGGCCGCACCGAGAATTTGCACGACTACCTCATTCCGACCATCGGCGACGTGCCGCCGGTCGAGCACATACTGGTCGAGGTTCCGGACCCGGAAGGGCCGTTCGGCGCCAAGGGCCTGGGCGAGCACGTGCTGATCCCGACCGCGCCGGCCATCCTCAATGCCATCCGCCATGCCACCGGTGTCCTGGTCACCAAGGTGCCCGCGACCCCGAGCCGCATCCTGGCGGCGATCCGCGAAAAGGAGGCACGCCGATGAGCGAGCTTGCCGAACGTTTCGAAACCCACGATCCCGGCGAGAAGCAGGTGGCGGAGAAGATCCGCTGCGATGCCTGTCCGGTCATGTGCTACATCGCCGATGGCCGCACCGGAGCCTGCGACCGCTATGGCAATGTCGGCGGCCGCATCGTGCGCATGGATCCGCTGACCATCCTCGACCATGCGGCCGAGACCGGCGGCGCGGTGGTGCCGTTCGTCGCCGAGGGCGAGACCTGGAACGGCGAGCTCGTCAACACCGGCCGCCGCTTCGTCACCGCGATCGGCGCCGGCACCACCTATCCCGACTATAAACCGGCGCCCTTCATCGTCAGCCAGGAGGTGGAGGGCGTTGATCTCGTCACCGTCGTCACCGAAGGCATCTTCTCCTACTGCGGCGTCAAAGTGAAGATCGACACCGACCGTCACATCGGCGACGAGACGGCGACAGTGCGCTCGGAGGGCGAGGCGATCGGCCACGTCACGACGGGCGAATACGGCTCGCAGATGCTCTCGCTCGGCGGCGTCCATCACCTCACCGGCGGCTCGAAGGCCGAGGGACGAGCCACCTGCGACGTGCTGCTCAATCTGTGCAACCGCAAGCCCGTCGAGCTTACCATCGATGGCGGCGCGACGGTCATCGTCGAAGCCGGCAAGGCGCCGGTCATCGACGGCAAGGTCGAGCACCGCATGCGCGTCGGCTGCGGCTCGGCCACCATCGGCATGTTCGCCACGCAATGGCGCGGCCTTGTCGACGAGGTGGTGGTGGTCGACGACCACATCACCGGAGTGGTCTCGGAGCATCAGGCCGGCAAGGTGCTGGGCTGGGAGGACACCGGCATAAAGATCATCGGCCGCCGCTCGACGCCCGGTCGCTATTTCAAGGTTTCTGAACCCGGCCTCGGCTGGGGCGGCACCACGATTTCCGATCCGCTGTCGATCCTCGGCGACTGGAACGCCAAGAAGGGCGCGCGCCCGGGCCTGTCTCTCCTGATGGT
>JBFLWR010000512.1:0-8231 GCA_040755925.1 Pseudomonadota bacterium | reverse complement strand
ACAGGATGACCTCGCGGCCGGCGCGCGCGGTTCTGGTCTCGCCATTCTGCTCGTACTCGATGCCGACGGCGCGCTTGCCCTCGAACAGGATCCTCGTCGCCAGCGCGTTGGTTTCGACACGGACGTTGGCGCGTTTCATCGCGGGCCGCAGGAACGCACGGGCGGCCGACATGCGTCGACCGTTCCTGGTGGTGATCTGATAGACGCCGACACCTTCCTGGGTGGCGCCGTTGAAATCCGGATTGAAAGGCAGGCCGGCCTGTTGCGCCGCGGCCAGGTAGCGCTTGGTCAGCGGGTGCGCGGTCTTCGAGCAATCGGTGATGTGCAAGGGGCCACCGACGCCACGCCACTTGTCGGCGCCGGCCTGGTTGTCCTCCAGCGCCTTGAAGGCGGGCAAGATATCGTCGTAGCTCCAACCTGGATTGCCAGCCGCCGCCCAAGCATCGAAATCCTCGCGCGCGCCGCGGATGTAAACCATGGCGTTGATCGAGCTCGAGCCGCCGAGCAGCTTGCCGCGCGGCCAGTGGTCGGCGTTGCCGGCGAGACCTGGATCAGGCTCGGCCTTGTAGTTCCAGTTGACCGCCGGATCGAAGAAGGTCTTGCCGTAGCCCAGCGGCATCTGGACGTAGAAGCGCCGATCGGTTCCGCCGGCCTCCAGCACCAGCACGGAAAAGCGGCCGGATGCCGAGAGCTTTTCGGCAACGACCGAACCGGCCGAACCGGAGCCGACGATGATGAAATCATAAGTCTGCATAATGGACGGACGGGCTCCGAAATTTGCGGCTTAACCTAGACATTGCCGGCTTACGTCGTCGCTGTCGCTTCCGGCATGCCTTGTGAAAAAAGCGACCGCTCTGGTGGCGCGCTTTTCGCCTTCGCCCAATCTTGCGACATCGCAAACGCGTTGGTAGGGGTCAGGGGACCGGACCTCTAAAGGATCTCCCCCATGGTGCATTACGCGGGCGGAAAACCACTCGGCGACCTGACGCTGAGGACGCTAGCCATGCCATCCGATGCCAATGCCGCCGGCGACATCTTCGGCGGCTGGGTGATGGCGCAGATGGACCTTGCCTGCGGCATCCGCGCCGCCGAGCGCGCCAAGGGCCGCGTGGTGACGGCGGCGGTGAAGGAAATGTCCTTCGCCAAGCCGATGAAGATCGGCGACACGCTCTGCATCTACACGCATGTCGAACGTGTCGGGCGTACCTCGATGGTGCTCAAGGTCGAGGCCTGGGCGCAGCGCTATCTCTCCGACCTGATGGAAAAGGTCACCCACGCCGACTTCGTCATGGTGGCGCTCGACGGCGAGGGCAAGCCGAAGCCGGTACCCGCGGAGAGCTGATTCCCTGAGCGTGCGGTTTTGTAACAACGCCCGCGCGGAAGTTGCGCCGGGCGACATCCGACGGTTGCCTTCAGGCCCGACTGTGCCGGCGCTGGAGGAAGACAATGCGTCAACACATGCTGAACGGCTGGCTCGTGGCGGCCCTTCTTGCCCTGGTCTGCCTGCTAGGCATAACCGCCTATTTCGAGGTCCGCAAAGACCTCCCACGTGTTGCCTGCATCCACAACCAGGCCGCCGTCGAGCAGCGCGCCGCTGGACTCGATGCGTGCGGCACGGTGTGTTGCGGCAACCCCATCCCGAGGGCCTTTCAGACCTAGAGCAGGGCTAATCGTTTCTAGGCTATCCAGCGACGGTTGCAACGATGCATCCGGGCGCGGCGCGGTGGGACCAAAACGTTGAGCACGGGCTCGATTCAACCGCGACCGCACAACTTCGGGCAGAATCGAAAACGCTTGCCGTGCAAGGGTTTCAGGCTTGAATACCGTCGAATTTCGCGCGCGCGGCCTGCACTCGTGCGGTGTTCTTGCGCGCCCAATCGCCGAGCGCTCCGACGGGTACGAGCAGCTCATGGCCGAGCTCCGTGAGCTCATAGTCGACGCGTGGCGGAATGGTCGGGAACACTTCCCGTGTGACGAAGCCGTCGCGCTCCAGCCCGCGTAGGGTGGTGGTCAGCATCTTTTGCGAGATGCCGCCGACTGCGGCGCGCAGCTCGTTGAAACGCATCGGTCCGCCGCCAAGCTTGCCGACGACGAGCACGGTCCATTTGTCACCGACCCGTTGCAGGATCTCCGAGATTGCCCTGCAGTCCTCGGTGTTGTGCGGGTGCCTCAGTAACAAAGAAGTGCCTCCTTGCGCGCCAAGTTGTCAGTATCTCATATAGCGCCGGTATCCAAACGATACCACAAATTCCCGCAAGGAGAGCCTCCCAATGTCCAAGCCCAAAATTGCCATCGTCGTCGGTTCGACGCGCGCCGCCCGCTTCGCCGACGTGCCGACGCAGTGGATCGCCAAAATCGCCAAGTCGCATGCCGACATCGATGTCGAAATCGTCGATCTGCGCGACTGGCCGCTGCCTTTCTTCGACGAGGTCGCATCCTCGGCCTGGGCGCCCTCGCAGAACGAAGTGGCGCAGCGCTGGCAGAAGAAAGTGGCCGAGTTCGACGGCTTCATCTTCACCGCCGCCGAGTACAATCATGCACCGACCGGCGTGCTGAAGAACGCCATCGACTACGCCGCCAATGAATGGAACAAGAAGCCGGCGGGCTTTGTCGGCTATGGCAGCGTCGGCGGCGCACGCGCGGTCGAGCAGCTTCGCCTGATTGCCGTCGAGTTGCAGATGGCTCCGGTCAAGTCGGCCGTTCATATCGCCTGGGGCGACTTCCTTGCGGTCCGCCAGGGCGAGAAGAAGCTCGAGGATTTCGAGCATCTCAATCAGGCGGCCACCGCGCTCGTCAACGACATCGCCTGGTGGGCCAAGGTGCTGAAGGCGGCTCGCGCCGCCGATGCGATCAAGGGCGAAGCCGAGGCGGCCTGAGCTTCGAGATTGTCCTTTCAAGGAAACACCTTTGAGATGGGGCGGCGCTTGCGTCGCCCCATCTTGTTTAGAGCATGATCCCGAAAAGTGGGAACCGGTTTTCGGAGAAGATCATGCTGTAACAAGAGGCTAGAGCGGGTGACGATTCGAAGAAAAGTCACCCCGCTGCAGGGAAAGGCGCCGCGCGGTCCGATTGCGGCTGCGCTCACAGCCAGCCGCCCGAAAACCCGGCACGGCGCAGTCCCGTCACGATGGCCGGCACACCGCGCATCAATCGCCACAGGAAGTCCGATCGGTAATTCTCGATCATCGAGGCGATCGGTCCCTGATTGATGCCGACATGGTCTGGCGAGACCCAGCCGCAGGCAGGTCTGTCGGTGGCGGCAATCGTCGGATTGAAGCTTGCGGTAAAGCCGTAGGGGTTGCCGGCGTGCAGGTCCATGTCATGGAAATGGCGTAGCGCCGGCAGCACGATTTCCGGCGCGAAGGGCAGTGAGGCGATTGCCGCCCAGGGTGACAGCGTGCCGTCATCCGGGCCGTATGGCGCGCCACGCGCGAGATAGCCGAAATAGCGGCGGCGGTGGGGCGCCGGCGCGATCGGGCCCGGCCCGTCGCTTGCGGTAACGCCCCAGCAATTCTCGCCATAACCGATCAAGCGCCTTGGATTGCGGACGGCGTAGTCGCGCTGAAGATAGGTCGCCTCGCGGCTGTTCAGGAAATAGTCGCTGTCGTGGTCGCGCATGAAGGCGTCGCGGATACCGCGAAAATCGATCCAGACATGCGAAAGCTGGTGAATGAAGAGCGGGCCCGCGTAAACCATCTCCCGGCCGTAGATTTTCTTCCAGATATAGGTCGAGAGCCAGGCCGCATAACTCTCTGGCGGGAGCGGGTGGGTCGGCGAGCCGAGGCCCAGCACGTACAGGATCAGCGCCTCGTCGTAGCCTTCCCAGCGATAGGGCAGGAAGCCAGTCTCCGGCCTCCAGCCATGAGCGATCGCGCCGCCACCGTTCAAAGCCCATCGCCAGTCGGCGCGGCGGTAGAGCGCATCGGCCAGCCGGCGGATTTCCAGTTCGGATTCGTCATCCTGGTCGAAATAGGCGCCGGCAGCCAGAACGCCCGCAAGCAGAAGGGCGGTGTCGATCGTCGACAGCTCGCAATTCCAAACCCGGCGGCCGGTCTTCATGTCGAGGAAATGGTAGTAGAATCCCTTGTAACCCGTGGCATCGGGTTGCTGTCCGTGCGGCGCTTTCCAGAAGAAGCGGAGCGTGGCGAGGGTTCGCTCGACCGCCGCGGCGCGGGTCATGAAGCCGCGCTCGACACCGACAGGATAGGACGACAGGGCGAGCCCAACGGCGGCTATGCTGGCAGGGGACGTCTGCGTGTTGCGGTCGGCGATCAGGCCGTTTTCGGCGTTGGCCTCTTTGAGAAAGTAGTCGAACGACAGACGCTGGATGTTCTGGAGAAGCTGCTCGTTCAGCGGGTGGTCGTCCAATGCATCCATGGCTGTCGATGTAAACGGGCTCCTGCTGCATTTTCCATTCAACCGGCCCATCAACAATCGGTGAGCAGGGCGCCTATCGGGAAGCGTTGACTACCGATGCTTTCCCGGTGGCGGCGTCATCGCGACGGCGCTGGTTCCGTTCCTGCGCAGCGCCGTGCCGAAGGCGCCGCCGGACGCGGATCGATACGTCGGCACGGTCATCGCGCGATCGGGCGGTGACCGTCCGGAAGGCGGGTGGCGATCAGCTTGTCGATGCGGCGACCATCGAGATCGACGACCTCGAAACGCCAGCCCTGCGCGTCCACGCATTCCCCGGTCGCCGGCAGGTGATGCAGATGCGACAGCACGTAGCCGGCGACGGTCTCGTAGTCGCGGTTCTCCGGAAGATCGATGCCCAGCACCTCCGCCATCTCGTCCGCCTGCATGTAGCCGGCAAGCAGCCACGAGCCGTCCTCGCGCCTGACGGCGTTTTCCTCTTCCTCGCCGGCTTCCAGGTCCGCGCGGAAGACGCCGGTGATGGCCTCGAGGATGTCGGCCGGGGTTACGATGCCTTCGAAGTGGCCGTATTCGTCATGGACCAGCGCCATCGGGACGTCCGATTCCCTCAGCTTCTGCAGCACGTCGAGCGCGTCGGCCTGATCATAGACGATGGGGGCGGCGCGCACATGCCGGCGCGGGTCGAGCGCGCGGCCTGCGAGCAGCGCAGCCAGAACGTCGCGGGTCTGAACGACACCGACCATGACGTCGACGCCGCCGTCGCCGGCGGGAAGGCGCGAATGCTGCGTCTCCACCAGGAGACGCCGGATGGTGGCCTCATCGGACTGGAGGTTGATCCAGTCCACTTCGGTTCTCGGCGTCATGACGGCGCGCACGGCGCGGTCGCCCAGACGCATGACGCCGGCAATCATGCGGCGCTCGTCGGATTCGATGGTGCCATGATGCTCGGCCTCGGCGACCAGCATCTTGATCTCCTCGTCGGTGACCTTCTCTTCCGGTCCGCCACGCTGGCCAAGCAGCCAGAGAACGGTGCGGCCGGACAAGTCGAGCAGGAAGACAAGCGGCGCCGCGATGGTGGCGAGTATGGTCATCGCCGGCGCTGCCCTGGCGGCAACGCGCTCCGGATCCCTCAGCGCGATCTGCTTCGGCACGAGTTCGCCGACGATGAGCGAGGCATAGGTTATGACCGCGACGACGATGCCGACGCCGGCGGGGTTGGCGATATTCTCGCGGATGCCGGTCGAAGCCAGGAAGTGCGCCAGTCGCTCGCCCAGGGTGGCGCCGGAAAACGCGCCCGAGAGCACGCCGACCAATGTAATGCCGATCTGCACCGACGAGAGGAATTTGCCGGGGTTGGAGCCGAGGGCAAGCGCGCGGCCGGCGCCCTTGACGTCGCGGTCGATCATCGCCTTGAGGCGGGCTGGCCGCGACGAGACGATCGCGAGCTCCGACATCGACAAAAGGCCGTTCACCAAGATGAGGACGGCCACGACGGCGATTTCAACGTAAAGCATGGCAGGTCAATAGCATTGCCTTAGTGCATTCGAAAATAGTCCGGCATTATTTTTGGAGCATGACAGGCGGACTGTTCAGGCGGTTCGCGGCGCAGCGCCGAGCACAGTTGCGAAGGTTACCGTCACAACCTTGTCATGGCAGCATCTTCAACACACCGACGACCACCGCGCCATCCGTGAAATAGGGATCGCCGCCGCCGTTTCGACCTGTCTTGGTCGGGCCGATACCTGTCATTTCGCCAGTGGAGATCAAGACGCTGGCCGTCGTCAGGTCGCCGATCAGGTGGCCTCGCTCGGCGTCGATGTCCGGACCTATGTGGTGAGTGACGGCACCGGTATCGTGGCTGAGGCCGACGCCACGATCGAAGGTGGCGGCGCCCAGCCACAGCGGGCGACCATCGTCGCCGACCGAGTCGGTCAGCCAGAAGCGGACATGGTGGCGCCGGTCGGCGCTGTTGCCGACCGGCTGTTCGAAAGACAGGTCCTGGGCGTGGCCGTTGAACAGCAGCCGGCTCACCGGCGCATCGGGATAGGGGCGCGAGAATAGCACGCTTTCGCCGATGTCGATCGCGGTCCTGAGTGTGACGGCATCGGCCGTGTCCCAGCCGGCAACGGCGAAGGCATGGACGACTTCTTTCTCCGTGCCGACAAGGCCGATATTGATCGGGTCGCCCGGAATGCCCTGCGGCGTGCGGGTCACCATCTCGAAGTGTTGCGCACGGAAACCGCGCTCGCGCCAGGTCCAGAAACCCGGCGCCGCGATATAGGCCAGCGCCAGGTAGCCGGCACAGAAAGCCGCCAGCCAGATCGTCGCGCGCCGTCCAAGGCTTTGTTCACTCACAAGCTGCCACTCCAAAGCGAATACGACATCACTCTAAGCGGCGTCGCGCGAATTGGGCAGGGGGCTGTCGGCGTCAGCGGCAGGCGCGATAGCCGTTCCTGCGGTTCTTGATGTCGAAATGGAAGTGGTTGCGGTGGTCGTAGTTGTAGCCCGGCCCGAGCACGGTGGTGAAATACTGGCAGCCATCAGCGCGCACATTGTTGAGGAAGCCGCGGGTGCGGAAGGCGAACAGGCCGGGCTTGCGGACGTCGATATCGTCACCATTGTTGAGCTCGATGCTCATGACGTCGAGCGCGTTGCCCTTGCCATGTTCGGACAACACCCCTTCGCCGGCGATGTTGCGACAGGAATAGCTCGAACCCTGGTGGATGGCCCTGACGCCGGAGAAATAGCGCCAGCGGGCGGCCGGCACGAGCTCGTTCTTGGTCCAGGCAGCGAAGGTCGCGGCCATGGCGCAGGTCAGCGTGGCCGACGGCTTCATGTCGACGCTGCCGATGGCCGAAACCTTGACCGGATAGTCGATGCCGCACTGGCCTTCGTGGATCGGCGCCAGATCGGTGTAGACGACGCCGAGACGCTTCAGCTCGTTGCGGCAGTCGACCTCGCTGGCCGGCATCTGCTCGACCGGCGACATCGGGGGATCCATGCGGGGATAGGCGGCGGTCATGTACGGGTTGGAGGGAACCAGCCGCTGCATGCCGGAATATTGCGGAACGTCGGGCACCGCCGCGGTCTGGCTGCCAACGTCGACCGCCGGCTGCAGCGAGAAGACATCGCCGGTGGTGCAGGCCGACACAGCCGCGATGGCAAGGCCCGTGATCAGCCTGAAGGCAGTGCTTCGCGCGCGATTGCTCTGTCGCGCCACGGCAAGCACGGCGCCAAGTCTTGCGGCCATTGAAGGCGTCCTTGTCCCCGAATGGCACAATTTTAACCATCAAGGGTAAAGGAAAGATCAGCGCCGGGATTCACGCTTGGGGCCGAATTGCGGCGTCATTGGCAGAAGGTGCCGCCGTGACGTCGCGGCTCGAGATCGAAGTGGAAGTGCAGCGAATGATCGGCGTCGCTGCCGGGACCAAGCACCGTCTTGAACGGTCCACAGGCGGCCTTGCGCACCGCGTCCAAAAACTTCGCGTCCTTCTCGGGAGGCGTCGGACCCACTTCGATCTTGCTGCCGTCCGACAGGGTGAAGGAAGCGATATCGAGCGCGTTGCCAAAGGCGTGCTCCGACAGCTTGTGTGTGCCATGGCGGGGGCGACAGACGAAGGCGGATGCCTGACTGATCGACTTCAGATCGGCGTCGAACTCGGCCTTGGCCGTTGGCTGGATAACATTTACGGCAAAGCGCGCCACCGCCTCCGCCATCTGGCAGTCGATCTCCGCGCCCGGAGTGATGCCGATGGATTTGCCGAGCGTCTTCAGAACGATAGGGTAGGGTATTGAACAACCGATTCCGGCATCGTGCTCGGCCTTGTGTTCCTCGAATTCGACGCCCAGCGCCTTCA
>JBFLWR010000511.1:0-12056 GCA_040755925.1 Pseudomonadota bacterium | reverse complement strand
TCGAGGCTCGTGTCGGCGGCAATGCTCTGCTCCGGCAGCGCCGCGCCGTTGGCGGCGACGGCGATGTCGCCAGCGGTGATGACGCGCAGCAGCGGCATGTCCTCGGTGAACTGCGCGACATAGTCGTCGGCAGGGTTGAGCACGATGTCGGCCGGACGGCCGATCTGGACGATCTTGCCCGCCCGCATGATGGCCAGCCTGTCGGCCAGCCGGAAGGCCTCGGCGATGTCATGGGTGATGAAGATGATGGTCTTCTTCAGCATCTTCTGCAGGCGCAGGAACTCGTCCTGCATCTGCCGCCGGATCAGCGGATCGAGCGCCGAGAAGGGTTCGTCGAGGAACCAGAGCTCCGGTCCGACGGCGAGCGAGCGGGCGATGCCGACACGCTGCTGCTGGCCGCCGGAAAGCTGGTGGGGGTAGGAAGCCTCGCGGCCCTCGAGCCCGACGAGCGCGACCATCTCGCGGGCGCGGGCCTCGCGTTCTTTTGCCGGCTTCCCCTGGATCTTCAAGGGGAACGCCACATTGTCGAGCACGCTCAGATGCGGCAGCAGGCCGAAATTCTGGAAGACCATGCCCATGGCGTGCCGGCGCAGCTCGATGAGCTCCTTGCCGCTGGCCTTGAGCAGGTTCTTCCCGTCGAGGAGGATCTCGCCGGCGCTCGGTTCGACCAGGCGCGACAGGCAGCGCACCAAGGTCGACTTGCCGGAACCGGACAGGCCCATGATCACGAAGATTTCGCCGGTGGCCACCTCGAAGCTGGCGTCGACCACGGCCGGCAGATGCGCTTCCGCGCGCAGGCGGTCGGCCAGCGCATCGGGATCGATCACATAGCCGCGCGAGTCGAAGTAATAGGCCGGGCGCCGGCCATAGACCTTCCAGACATTGCGGCAGGCAAGCTTTATCGGGCGTGGGGCGGTGTTCATGGGCAGCCGTCCGCGCCGGTTGGGTGCCCGGCCCCGCGCATGGCGGGAGCCGGACCTTTATCGCCCTCAAATTTTCGCAGGCACATCGGCCGGATCAGCCCTTGGCGCCGTCGACCCAGGGCTTCCAGACCGCTTCGTTCTTGTCGATCCATTCCTTGACGACGGCGTCGAGATCCTTGCCCTGCTTGTCGACGGCCAGCATCAGCTTCTGCTGTTCGCTGGCATCCATCTTGAGGGCCTTGAGGAACGTATAGGCGGCCGGCCATTTGGCGCCGAAGCCGGACCAGACGATCTTGTCGACATCGGGCGGGGTGATGCAATGGTCGTTGGTCTGCTGCTTGCAAGGCGGCATCGTCACCCAGCCGACATCGTTCTCAGCCAGCGCGTAGTGCGGACCCCAGAACATCATCACCAGCGGCGTCTTGGCGGCCTCGGACGCCTCCAGCTCGGCCACCAGCGCGCCTTCCGAACCAGCGGGCACGGCCGTGTATTGCATGGAATTGTCGGCAAGGATGGTCGCGGCGCGCGAGCCCCAGTCAGCCGGATAGTCGAGGAAGCGGGCGTTCGGCGCCGTCTCCGGCGTCGACAGCGCCTTGATGCAGTCCGGCTTGTTGAGCGCGCTCCAGTCGGGCAGGCCGGGGCAGACCGTCTCCATGAACTTGGGATAGATCCAGCCTTCCTGAGTCTTCAGGTCGAGCTTGCCGATGTCCTCGATCTGCTTGGCGGCGAGCACCTTCGGGTAGATGTCGCCGACATTGTTCAGCCAGATCTCGACCGAGGCGCTGAGCGAGCCGTCCGCCAGACCGGAGAATTGCGGGAAGTTGCCGGCGGTGACGTATTCGACCTTGTAGCCGAGCTTCTGAAGAAGCTGGCCGGCTATGTGGGTGGTGACGTGCTGGCCGGTCCATTCGAGCATGGCGAGCTTGATCGGCTCGTCCTTGGCGCCGAGATCGGCGCTACGCGCCATCGTCGTACCGGCAAGCATCAGCGCGAGGCCGAGGCCGGCATTAATGAAACTGGTTGAATTCGGCATGATTGTTCCCCTGTTTTGGATTTTATCGTTTGACCTGAATTCTGTGCTTGCGGTGGAAAGGCTACCGCAAACCTGTTTTCGCGCGCCACTCCATTTGCCGGTGTAAACGTTTTGTTGATCAGCCGGCGAAACGTATGACGAACCTGCCTTTCGACTGGCCTTTCTCAAGCACGGCCAGCGCGTTCGACACCTCCTCCAGCTTTATTGTTTCCACCGTTGTTTCGAGCGGCTGACGGGCATGCATGTCCACCAGCTCACGCATTTCCTGCCTGGTGCCGACGCTGGTGCCGGTGATGACGACACCGGTGGCCGTCAGCCATTCCTGGATGAGGGGAACGGGCTGGAACACCATCGCCGCGGCGACGATCCTGCCGCGCGGACGGATGCCGGCAACCATCGCCTCCCAGGTCGCGGCGGTCGGCGCGAAATTGATGCATGCGTGGTATTTCCTGTCCCTGGCAGCAAGCCGCGACGGCAAACCGTCATCCGCGATCTCGGTCTCAGTCGCGCCGTAACGGTGGGCAATCTCCAGTTTCGCCGGGTCTCGATCGACCGCGATCACTCTCACCCCGAGCCGGCTGGCGATCTGCACCGCATAGAGGCCAAGCCCGCCGCACCCGAACACGATGGCGCTCTCCCCGGCCTTCAACCCGGCCCGCTTCACCGCGCCGTAGGCGGTAATGCCGGCGCACATCAGCGGGGCGGTCGTCACAGGATCGATGGTTTCGGGCAGCGCGACCGCGAACCTCGCGTCGCAGACCACGTATTCGGCAAAGGCACCGGGCACGTTCAAGCCGTGCGCCCGATGGTGCTGGCAGAACGATTCGTAGCCGTCCAGGCATTCGTCGCAATGGCAGCAGGTATCGTGGATCCAGGGCACGCCTACGCCGTCGCCGACCGCCCAGCCGCTCACGCCCTCGCCCAGCGCCTCGACGCGACCGACGCCCTCATGGCCCATGACGAAAGGCGATGGAGCGTGAGGCGGCACGCTCTCGCCGCGCCAGATATGCACATCGGTGTGGCAGACGCCGCAGGCCTGCAGCCGCACCAGGATCTGGCCGGGACCGGCGATGGGGCGAGGAATGCCGGTGATGGCGAGCGGCTCGCCATATCCGGCCAGAACCGCGGCCCGCATCGTTCTAGTGTGTGACGTCATCGATCGCCTGCCTGGCCGGTCCTTGCTTCCGCAGCGTAGGCCTGCCAAAATTATATGACAACAGAAAAATTTGTTAGAGCGTACAAAAATTTCCTCGGATATACGAACCTCATGGCGACCAGGGCGAGAAGACAGAAGACCCGCATCCAGGATATCAGGCGGATCGAACTCATCGAGGCGGCGCATCGCATCTTCCTGCGCGATGGCCTGAAAGGCTTGACAACCACCAGGATCTGCCACGAAGCCGGTATGTCGCAGGGCATCCTGACCTATTACTTCAAGGACAAGGACCAGGTGCTTTTCGAGATGGTGCGCTATGCCAACCGGCTCATCATGGACGCCGTCGTGGTCAAACTGCGCCTGGCTGAGACCAGCTGGGAACGCCTGACGGCGATCATCGACGGCAATTTCCCGGAGGAGAAGTTCGAGCGCAACACGGCCAATGCCTGGATTTCCTTCTACGCGGAAGCAGCTCACAATCCGCGCTACGCGCAGTTGCAGAATATCTTCTATCAACGGCTGCGGTCGAACATCGGCTCGGCACTGTCGCCGCTCTGCTCGAAGGGTGAGATCGACCATTTCGTGCGCGGCTTTGCCGCCATGCTGGATGGCTTCTGGCTGCGGCGCGGGCATTCCGACGATGACATTTCGCACCTTGAGGCGAAAGCGCTGCTTGTCGAATATTCGGAACGGATGCTTGGTACGAGTACGGTGTCGAAGCTGAAAAGACTTCAGTCGCGAGCGGCTTGAAGTTCCCGCCGGCAGCGAGCGGTTGAGGACGCTCCTTGCCGGCGTGGGTTTCACCACAAAGCCCCACCCGTTATCTGGATATTTTCCATGGTGATGCCCTTGGCAAGGTCCGAGCAGAGGAAAACCGCAAGGGCCGCTATCTCCTCAGGCTGCATCATGCGTCCCTGCGGATTGGCCTTCCTGAATTCATCCATCGCGTCCTCGACGCTGCGGCCCTTGCCTTCGCGCGCCACCACCTGCGCGACGTTGCGGCGCATCAGCTCGGTCTCGACCCAGGTCGGGCTGATCATGACGCAAGTGACGCCATGCGCCGCGCCTTCGAGCGCCACGCAACGGGTGAGCCCGAGCAGGCCGGCCTTCGAGGCGCAGTAAGCAGGATTGTCCCTCCAGCCGACCGAGGCCGCAGTCGAGCCGATGTTGACGATGCGGCCCCAGCCACGCTCGATCATGCCAGACAACACTGCGCGCGTGGTCCGGAAGGCGCCAGTCAGGTTGGTGTCGACGATCTTGTCCCAGAGCTCGTCGGAATGGCCGCAGATCGGCTGCTCGGCGGTGGTGCCGGCGGCATTGACCAGGATGTCGGCCGGGCCGTTGGCCGCCTCGGCCTCGGCAAAGAACAAGTTGGTGAGCGCGGTATCCCTGACGTCGAGATGCGCGGCATGCACCTTGGCGCCATGTGCCGCCAAGGCCGAGCGCACACGCTCGATCTCTTCCGTGCCGGGATAGTAGGCGGCATCCACCCTGCCCGGCTGCGGCGGCGCGACATAGGAGCCGACGGCAACGTTGGCGCCGGCCTTGGCCAAGGCGGTTGCGATGGCGAAGCCCATGCCGGAAAAGCCGCCGGTGACGATCGCGCTACGCCCGGTGAGATTGGTCATTGCAAGCGATCTCCGTGTTCACACCGCAAGATAGCCTCCATCGACGACCATTTCGGAGCCGGTGACGAATCTGGACTCGTCGGAGGCGAGGTAGAGGACCATGTAGGCTATGTCCTTGGGCTCACCGAGGAAGCCGATCGGATGGCGCAATAGCGCCTTGGCTTTCTCCTGCTCGAGCCTGCCGAGGTCGCGCAGGTAATTCTCGGTCTGCGGCGTCCAGATATAGCCGGGATGGATGGAGTTGCAGCGGATACCGTAGCGCCGCTCGGCGCAGTGCACGGCGACCGCCTTGGTCAAGGTGCGCACGCCGCCCTTGGAGGCGCAATAGGCCGCAAGCTCGGCCTCGCCGATGATGCCGTCGATCGAGGACAGGTTGATGATCGATCCGCCGCCGAATTTCTTCATCAGCCTGATGCCTTCCTGGCAACCGAGGAAGACTCCGTCGAGATTGATCGCCATGGTGCGCCGCCATTCGGCTAAAGTCGTGTCCTCGACGTTCTTGGCAATCGCGATGCCGGCATTGTTGACGAGCACATCGAGCCGGCCGAAGCGCTCTTCGATCGCGGCCATGACGGCGGGCCAGTCCTCCGGCTTCGACACGTCATGGCGAAGGGCAAGCGCCTCGCCGCCCGCCTTGACTATCTCCGCCGCCGTATCGTTGGCGAGCCCTTCGTCTATGTCGCTGACCACCAGCCTGGCGCCTTCCGACGCCAGAAGGAGCGATGACGCACGCCCGAGGCCGAGCCCGGCTCCGGTGACCAAGGCGACCTTGCCCGCGACGCGGCCCATCCGGCGTCAGCCTCCCTTGCTCGACGGCTCCAGCGGCTTGCCCAGCCAATCCCGATAAAAACCTTCGAGGTCGGGTTCGAAGTCGTGCACGATCGGATATCCGGGCGCAGCCGCCTCGACCTCATGCAGGGTCCCGCATTCAGGGCAGATGAATTCGCGGATTTCCATCCAGTCCGGGTCCGGAAGATCGCTGTTGGGATAGATCTCGCGCAGCGATTCCTCGCTGTCGCGCACGATGATCGAAGCCTTCAGCTTCCAGTTCTTGCGATAGTCGCCGAAGGAATGGCCGCATTCGCATTTGGTCACCCGCTCGTCGCCGCTCTGGCAGATGAAGAGGTGATCGCCCACGGGGAGCAGGATCGGATCGCTCCAGCCGACACGGTCCTGCAGCACCGCGACATATTTGAAGAAACGGTCGTCGTCCTTGTATGCGCTCATGATGCGGCGCGTCTGTGGCCAGGGCAGCGTTCCGGCTACCAGATCGGCGATGACTTCCTTGCTGTATGAGGTCATGGTCCCTTACTCCACGCCGAAGGTCGATTTGGCATCGACATCCCAGAAGGTCGAAAAGTCCTTGGTGAAGCGCGGCGACAGCTTGATGGCGCTGGCGTACATCTTCTTCACCTCCGGCGCGAAATCGGCCACCCTCACCCGCTCGCGTTCCTTGGCTATCCAGTCGGAAACCGGCTTGGCCCGGGCCAGACGCTGTGCCCGCATCTCGGCGCGGTGACGTTTGGTGGCTTCCGTATTGGCTACCGGGAAGCCCTCCTTGTCCTCGTCGAGCACGATGCCGAAGATGCCTTCCGCCGCTTCCTTGGTCAGGAAGCCGTTCTCGACGTCCCAGGCGGTCTTGACGGGATCGCGTTCCAGCACATCGCCGTAGCCGCCGCCGCCATTGTAGGAGTGGGTAAACACATCGCCCGTCTTGTGCGGTGCGGTGATGTATGGCCCTTCCAGCGTCACGTGCTCGCCTTCCAGCCGAACCTCCAGTTCCGAGCGATAGGGATTGGTGCCGGTATGGTGGGCAAGCGGCGCCCCTTTTTCGGCCAGCTCGAAGATGTTGGTGTCGCGCACCGCGCGGTGCTTCTGGCAGGTGGGCGCCGGATAGCCTCCGCATAGCCCGCCATTGTCGAAGACGCGCGAGGAGTGCTCGGATGTAACCAGGCGCAGGTGATCGGTCTTCGAGACCAGCCAGGTCGACAGGAAGGAGCAGCCACCGCGATATTTGCCGGCGCCGCCGGAATTGGGAACGATCGACCGGCCGATATAGAGCATCGGCATGTTCTGCTCCCAGATCTCGATGTTGCCCATGTCGGATTCGGGGTTCCAGCCGACATAGGCGGTGTCGAGACCGTCCTTGATGGCCAGCGCGCCGGAGCCGGCGGCCGCGCATTCGAAATGCGCCATGCCGAACAACGTGCCGTACTGGCTGGTGCCGCCCATCTCGATCATCGGGCTGTTCACCTGACCGACGAACGCCTCCTCGACGAAGCCGCGGGCGATGAAGGAGCGTGACAGCAGGCGCTGGAAGACGCCATAGGCGGGAAGCAGGAGAGCCCAGGACGTGGCGGTCGCCACCATCTCGCTGTCGGGATTGGTCCAGGTGCCGTGTTGCAGCTTCAGCTCGGTCGCCATCCAGGCGCCGTCATTGACCAGGCCCTCGAAGTTCATGTGCTGGGTCAGCGTCACGAACATGCCGCCGTCCATGCCGGCAGGCGTGCAATTCATCGAATGGTAGCCCCAGGGCTGCGTGCCCTCGAAGTCCATGATGATCTTGCCGTCAGTGGTGATCTCCATCTCGATCGGCATATTGTAGAGCCAGTCGGGATCGCCGAGCGGCTGGTAGCCCGGCTTGCCGGCGGTGACATGGCCGTAGAAG
This sequence comes from Pseudomonadota bacterium, assembly GCA_040755925.1. GTDB lineage: Bacteria > Pseudomonadota > Alphaproteobacteria > Rhizobiales > Rhizobiaceae > Mesorhizobium. The sequence goes on along the minus strand of JBFLWR010000511.1, from coordinate 4,648 downwards.
GTATGGCCGCGATAGATGCCGGGCACGGTGAGCTGGCGGGTGCGGGCGAGCTGGGCGCGGCGGCCTTCCTCGATGAACTCCTTCGACACCTGCATCCAGTAGTCGAGGCCGATCTCGTCGATCAGCGCCTTGACGCTTTCGCGCATGTCGATGCAGGAGGCGACCTTGGCCTTCTCGTCCAGCACCCAGTAGATCGGCATGCGCAGGTTGCGCTCGCAGCGGATGACGTAGTCGCGCCGCAGCTCGTCGTTCTCGCCGACCTTCTCGGCGCAGACGAAGAGGCCCTCGGTGAAGCGTTCCTGCGCCAGCGCCACGTCGCCGCCGGGCGTGATGCCGCCGGCCTCCAGCTCGTGGCAGACAGCGCCGGCCCAGCCGACCAGCTTGCCGGAGTGGAAGATCGGCACCACGTCCATCACGTCAGGCACCTGCACGGTGCCGATGAAGGCGTCGTTGTTGGCGAAGATATCGCCGTCGCGGATCTGCGGGTTCTCCTCGTAACCGTTGCGGATCATCCATTTGATGAAGCGGCTCATCGTGTGCACATGCACCATGATGCCGTTGGAGAGCGCGATCGCGTCGCCCTCCGGCGTATAGATGGCGACGACCATCTCGCCGACCTCGCGCACGCCGGGCGAAGCCGAGATGCGGCGGGCCATTTCACGGGCCGACACGCAGTAGGCGCGCAGCTTGGTGTGCAGTGTCTCGAACTTCAGCGGATCCTGGTTGCGCAGTTCGAGCTCGGTGATGCCGTCATAGCAGCCGGTCTCTTCCATGAGCCTTTCGGATTCGATCAGCCGCTCGCGGATGCGGAGCGCGGAGGCGGGTTTGTCCAGCATGGCGTTCGCCCTTCTCAAGCGTGGGAGTAGTGGAGCAGCGTCCATTCGTCGATGAAGACGCGGTCCTGCGGATGGACGACGAGGGTCGTTGCGGGGTGTTCGATGATGGCGGGGCCGATCACCTCATGGCCGGGCTGGAGAAGGTCCATCTCGTAGAGGTTGGCCTTATGCCAGCGGCCGCCGATATAGGCCTCGCGCACACCCTTGTGGGCCGACGCCGGATCGGATTTGCCGAGCGGCCGCTTGACCAGCATCGGCTTGACCTTGTCTGCGGTGGCGATGAGCCCGAGCTCGGTGATCGAGAAGCCGGCCTCGCCGTAGCGCGAGACGCGATGATTGACCTTGGCGTAGACGGCCTCGAACTCGGCGATCACCTTGCGCATGTCGTCGGCGGAATGGATTGCCGACAGCGGCGCCATCACCTCGACGTCCTCGAGCTGGCCGGTGTAGCGCATCATCAGGAACGGCACGGTCTTGATCTTGTCGCGGGCATGGCCGTCGGCGATCATTTCATCGACCGCGGCCTTGGTGAGATCATCCCACACGGCGGTGACCTTCCCGCCGAACGCGACCAGCTCGTCATCGCTTGCCCGCGCGCCGATATCGATCTGCGTCGACACCGAGTGACGGCGCATGAAATCGGCGGTGGTGCAGCCGAAGGCCGAGAAGGCGGCGGCGAACTGGAAGGTGATGATGTCCTTGAAGCCGATGCCCCTGGAGCAGCCGGCGAGATGCAGCGGCCCCGAGCCGCCGTAAGACAGAAGCGTGAATTCCGACGGGTGGATGCCCTGTCCGGAAATGACGCGGCGCAGCGCGTTGTTGGCGTCGGCCTCGAGCATCTCGATCATGCCTTCGGCGGCTTCCTCGACGCCGACGCCGAGCACGCGGGCGCATTTCTCCTCGAAGGCCTTCCTTGCCTTCTCGACCTGCAGCACGACCTTGCCGCCAAGGAAGTAATGCGGGTTCAGGCGGCCGAGGATGGCATCGCAGTCGGCGATCGTCGGTTCGGTGCCACCCTTGGCGAAGCAGATCGGGCCGGGATCGGAGCCGGCGCTTTCCGGCCCGAGCGAGACTTTCCGGGTCAGCGGGTCGACCTTCAGGATCATGCCGGCGCCGGCGCCGATCGTGTCGAGATGCAGCGTCGGAACGTTGAGCTTGAAGCGGTCCATCAGCGGCTCGTTCTCGATCCGCGTCTGGCCGCGCGTGATGACGCCCATGTCGAAGGACGTGCCGCCCATGTCCGAGCAGATCAGCGAGTCGTTGCCGATCAGCTTGCCGACATAGGCGGCGCCCAGGATGCCGCCGATCGGCCCGGAGATCATCGTCTCGTGCAGGCGCGGATGGTTGATCGAGGTCAGGCCACCGAAGGACAAAAGCGTCTGCACGCCGTATTTGAAGCCGTATTTCTTCGAGACGTCCTCGATGCCCTTGAGCTGCTTGCGGCCGCGCGAGGTGGCATAGGCCTCGATGAGCACCGAGTTCAGCCGCGACTGCTCGCGGATGACGGGGCGCACTTCGTGGCTGGTGTAGACGAGGATGTCGGCGCCTGCAGCGGCGATCTCCTCGCGGCAGATTTCGGCGATGCGCTTCTCATGCGCCGGATTGACATGCGAGAAGACGGTCATGATGCAGATCGCCTCAACCTTGTCGGCGATCAGCTTCTTCGCGACGGCATGTACCTCGTGCTCGTAGAGCGGCAGGATGATGTCACCGAACTGGTCGATGCGCTCGGTGACGCCATGGGTGCGGCGGCGCGGCACCAGCGGATCGGGGTGATGATGGGTGACCGCGTGCAGGCGGTCGGCATAGGAGTAATCCGCCCAGGCCTGCAGGCCGCGACCCATCAGGATCATGTCCTCGAGGCCCTTGGTGGTGATCAGCCCGAGCTTGCGGCCGGTGCGCGACAGCAGCGTGTTGAGCATGCCGGTGCCGGAATAGAGCACCACGTTGACGCCGGAGAACAGATCCTGAAGCGAGATGCCCCAGGCATCCGCCGCGTCCTCGGCCGAAGCGAGGAAGCCTTCGGCCTCGTCCTTCGGCGTCGTCGCCGACTTGCCGATCTTGAAGTGACCGTCCTGATCGACAAGGATCGTGTCGGTCATTGTGCCGCCGGCGTCGATGCCGATGACGATGGGATTGGTTGTGATCTGGTCCACGGGTCGCTTTCCCTTGCCGAGAATGACCGCAGGCTAGATTCGATCGCGCGGTTCGCGCCATATGCCTAAAGACACAATGACCGCGCGCCGCGGTTCGCCGAGAAAAGGGCATGCGCATGGGCAATATCTGGGCGCCGCTGGCCAAGGCGATCGCCGCCACCGGCACCGACCGGCATGTCGACTGCCTGATCGACCTGATCGGAGCGGACATTGCGCACGACCTGGTGACGGTGACGCGCTATTCGGCGACCAAGACGCCGGAATTCGTCAAGCATCGGCGCTTCTCGGACGAGATGGTACGACGCTACCTCGACAATTATTACGTCTTCGATCCGTTCTATGCCTCGTGGCGGCGCGAACGCCGCCTCGGCATCATGCCGCTCAAGGGATTGGCCGACGAAGAGGCCAAGCGCGGCCAATACATAGCCGGCTTCCTGGCGCAGTCGGAGATCTGCGACGAGGTTGGCATCATGCTTGCCGACGGCGGCGACTGGTGTCTCGGCATCTTCCTCGACCGGTCGACCGTGTCGTTCAAGGACACCGAGATCGCGCTGCTCGCCGAGCGCCTGCCGGTTTTCGAGGCGCTGCACGCGCTGGACACCAAGGCGCGCGGCAGCGACTTTTCCCGCACCTCGGCGCCTACCGGCCCCGGCGCCTCGCCGCAGCAGAAGCCGAGCATTCCGGAAAGCCTGTGGCCGGAACTTTCATCGCGAGAGCGCGAGCTGGTGCAGTTGATACTCGCCGGACACCCCACCGCCAACATCGCCGAACGGCTCCGCATCACCGTCGGCACGGTTAAGAATCATCGCCGCCGCATCTACGAGAAGCTCGATATCACCACGGAGCGCGAGCTGTTCCTGCAGTTCTTCCAGCACCGCAGGGATGCCTAGGATGCGGCAAATGGCGGGGCGACCAGGGATTCAGGGGACTCAATTGCGAACCAGTGCTTGACTAAAACACGGCTGGCTAATGAAGATCAGGGGAATTTTCGCTACCGAGCTTGCGGGGCGCAAGTGCATGCAGTCCGGGGTGCTGACCGACTATGTCATGAAGCTGCTGGAGCGCGGCTACATATGCCTGCCGCTTCGCAACGGCGGCAAGCATCTCGACCTCGCGGCCATGGGATACGATCCGCTGCACCTGCGAACACTGCGCAAGGACCTGAAGGAACTGGCCTTCACAGCCATCACGTTCCAGTTGTCGCAAAAGCCGCCGGGCAGCAGCGAGATCGCGCGCTGGTTTGGCGACCTTCCGGGAAATGTCGGCATATTGGGCGGACACTCCAACCTGATGATCCTCGATTTCGATGACGCCGCAAGCTACCGAGGCTGGCTGAATGACCATAAGGAGATCGCCGAAAGCACGCCGGTGGCAAGATCGCCGAACGGGTTTCACGTCTTCCTAAGGACGATAGAGCCGATGGTGTCCTCCAGCCTCTATCTCGGCACTCGCCGCATCGGCCACGTCAAGGCGCTGGGCGGCTATGTCGTGGGCTGTCCCTCGGTGCTCAAGGACGGCTCCGCCTACAGCTGGGTCGAAGGCCAGTCGCCGTTCGACACCGAGCCGCGGATCGTCCGCGATCTTGCCGGCCTTTCGCTGCGCCCGGTATCGGTGCTAAAACATCATTACGACCGCCTGCTGAAGCGCGGTTCCTTC
>JBFLWR010000510.1:0-26449 GCA_040755925.1 Pseudomonadota bacterium | reverse complement strand
GGCTTCCTGCCGATGGAGACCGAAAGCTACGTCTTCGACATCATGGGCGAGCCGGTCGATAAGTTCTCCGACGCTTCCTATGCCGGCACTGTCCAGCCGCTCGATGCCAGGACGAGCTTCGCCGTCGCCTGCCGCAGGCTGCCGGTGACCATGTCGCAGACCGTCGCCATGGCCTCGATCAACGTCAAGCCGTGGGGTATCCAGGTGGCTGGCAATTTCCGCCGTTCGGCCGCGATCAACCAGTGGCTACGCGTGCGGAGCCGGTTCCCGGCGCTGCTTGCCAACCATGACCCGGTGGTCAGCCGGGTGCGCACGCCGATCGGCCGGCGCGGCATCTACGCGGTCCGGATCGGCGCCGACTCGCGGGGCGAGGCCGACGGCATCTGCGGCAAGCTGCAAAGCGTCGGCGGCGCTTGCGTGGTCTTGCGCAATCGGTAACGGAAATCGCGATGAAACTCTGAGACGTCAGAGGGGGCGCGAAGGAACTCGGCAGATGGCTTTTGTTACACCCGATCCCTAGTCGACTTAGAATTCAAGCCGTCTTTGCCGCGACCGTCTCGCTGAGCCAGGTACCGATCTTGGCGCCGAGGCGGTCGGGCGACACCGGTTTTGGCAGGTAGTCGTCCATGCCGGCTTCGACGCATTTCTCGCGGTCGCCTTTCAGTGCGTGCGCGGTGACGCCGATGATCGGCGTGTGACCGCCGTTCTGCTGCTCGATGGCGCGGATGGCGCGCGTCGCCTCGTAGCCGTTCATCTCGGGCATCGAGACGTCCATGAGCACGAGCCTGGGCCGCAGCGAGCGATACATCTCGACCGCGGTGCGGCCATTGCCGGCGATGCGGTAGCTGAGACCGAGACCGTTGAGGATCTGGCCGAAGACCAGCTGGTTCACGTCGTTGTCCTCGGCAATCAGGATGTCGATCGGGCCGCTCGGCGCGGCTGGCGATTCAGGTACAGGGGCCACGGGAACCGCCGGACCGCGAATGACGGTGAAGGCGGGCGGCGCCGGCTGGGCCACGACGGGTTCGCGCACGAAATGCGTCTTGCCGATCTGTGTGCGGGCCCGCTGAATGGCCGAGATGACCGTACCGAGCAGCACCGCCGAGCGCGCCGGCTTGGTGAGATGCGCGACTATGCCGAAATCGATCACCATCTTGCCGAAATCGACCTGGTCGACCGAGGTGAGCAGCACCACCGGTATTGAAGCCAGCCGGCTGTCGGCGGCAATCGCCTTGGCGACATCGGCGCCGTTCATGCCGGGCATCTGATAATCCAGGATGATGCAGTCGACCGATGCCCCGAGCTGGCAGGCGCGGTCGAGGAAGGCGAGGCCGACGGCCCCGCTTTCGGCGGCGGCGCAATCGAAGCTCCAGCTCCTCAACTGCTCCAGCAGGATCTCGCGATTGACCGGATTGTCGTCGATGACCAGCACCCGGGCGCCGGTGACGTCGACCGGCACCAGCTCGTCGCGCGTGTCCTGCTTGTGCGCCGGCAGGGGCACGGCGAACCAGAAGACCGAGCCGCGCCCGATCTCGCTCTCCACGCCGATCTTGCCGCCCATCAGGTCGACGAGGCGGGCGGAAATAGCCAGCCCGAGACCGGTGCCTTCATGGCGGCGGGTCGAGGAGCTGTCGACCTGGGCGAATTTCTCGAACACGCTTTGCAGCTTCTCGGCGGGAATGCCGATGCCGGTGTCCTCGACACGGACCTTGAGCTGCACGGTCGTGCCGACGACGTCGCCGCCGACGTCGATCAGCACATGGCCCTTCTCAGTGAACTTCACGGCGTTGCCGAGCAGGTTGGTGACGATCTGCCGGAAGCGGCCCGCATCGCCGACCACGAAGGCCGGCAGGCGCGGGTCGACGCGCACGATGAGCTCGAGGTTTTTCTCGGCAACGCGCGCCGACACCAATGTCGCCACGTCCTCGACCGCTTCCGCCAGGCGGAAGGGTGCGGGGTCGAGCGTCAGCTGGCCGGCATTGATCTTCGAGAAATCGAGGATGTCGTTGATGATGGTGAGCAGCGCGTTGCCGGATTTGACGATCACGTCGGTAAAGGTCTTCTGGCGCGGCGTCAGCTCGGTCTTGGCGAGAAGCTCGGCCATGCCCAGCACGCCGTTCATCGGGGTGCGGATCTCATGGCTCATATTGGCAAGGAATTCCGACTTGGCGCGGTCGGCCGCCTCCGCCTTGAACAGCGAAGCGGCGGTCTCGGCGAAGGCGCGGCGGATGGCGTTCTCCATCGGCCGGAAAATCCACATGCCGGCAACGGCAAGCACTGCAATCAGCAGGCCGCTCGCCCACAGGAGCAGCCGGTCACTGGAAGCGTCGGCGATATGCCGTTCCTCATCGAGCGCGGTGCGCACGCGCACCAGCATCGGCTGCGCGAAGAGGTCGTTCTGGTTGCGGATCTCGCGGTAGCTCCACTCGTCGACCTTCTGGGCCACAGACATCAGGTTGAAATTGCGCACCATGTCACGCGCCGACCAGAACAGGTCGCCGTTCACCGAAGCGGAATCGATCGCGTTGAAGGTGTCCTTCGACAGCCGTGGCCTGATGGCGTCCAACTGCGTGTTCAGCGTGTCGATCTCGCTCATCAGGCGTTCGGAATGGCCGCGAGCGGCGGCGGTCAGAGCATCGCGCGTTTCGGACCGCCAGGCGGTGCCCGTCGTTTCGGCGAAGTTGGTGGCGTTGCGCAGGTCGCGGGCGAAGATGACGAAATTGCCGCTGAGGGCATCGACCTCGTGGCGGAAGGAATTTACGCGGTTGAGAGCGAACATGATGGCGGCCGAAGCCAGCGCGAAGATGAGCAGCCCAGAAATATAACGAATACGGATCGACCGTATAAAAGAGGAATATTCCGGCATGCGCTACCCCCAACACATACGCATAATTTTAACGGTCCGGATTACGCTTCATTTACATTAAGATTTCGTTGGTGCCGGACTGCGTATCGAGCCGTCCAAAATCGGCTTGCAGCAGCCAAGACTGTCGGCCGATCGGTCAGTCAGCCCGTCTAATTGGTTCGCGTGGCGACAAAGGTCGCGGCTGCCTTCAGCAGCGTCGCCGCTTCGCCATAGGGCTCGAGCAGCGCATGCGCCTGGTCGATGAGGCCGTGAAGCTGTTCGCGCGCCCAGTCCGGCCCGTGCAGAGCGGCAAGCGTCGCCTTGCCGGCGGCGGCGTCCTTCCCTGTCGCCTTGCCCATCTGCGCGGTGTCCGCCGTGAGGTCCAGCAGATCGTCGGCGAGCTGGAAGGCAAGGCCGATCGCCGAGCCGAACTCGGCCAGCCGCTCGCGGTCGGCGGGAGAGGCGCCGGCGACGATCGCGCCGGCCTCGCAGGCGAAGCGGATCAGCGCCCCGGTTTTCATCGCCTGCAGCCTGATGATGCCGGCTTCGTCCGGCCGCTTGCGCTCGGCTTCGAGGTCGAGCGTCTGGCCGCCGACCATGCCGCCGGCACCGGCGGCGCGGGCGAGCGCCAGCACGAGGGCCGCACGGCGCTCGGCCGGCACCATCGCCTCGTCGGCGATGATGTCGAAGGCGAGCGTCAGCAACGCGTCGCCGGCGAGGATCGCGGTCGCCTCGTCGAAAGCCTTGTGCACGGTGGGCTGGCCGCGGCGCAGATCGTCGTCGTCCATCGCCGGAAGGTCGTCATGGATCAGCGAATAGCAGTGCACGCATTCGAGCGCCGCCGCGACGCGGAGCGCCGCCTCGCCGTCGGCGGAAAAAAGCGCGGCGCTTTCCAGGACCAGAAACGGGCGCAGCCGCTTGCCGCCGTTCAGCACGCCATGGCGCATGGCCGCCATCAGGCGTTCCGGCCGCGCGATCTCGCCAGACAGCGGGCGCGCGTCTAGGATCTGCCGCAGCAGCACCTCCACCGCGGCGGCGCGCGTGAAAAGCGCGATTTCAAAGGCTGTCTGGTCGTCTTTCATCATCGCCGGAGCGGTAGCCGACACTCAGACGTTGCGCAAGAAGCCTTGCGCCTTTATGCCGGTTGGGCGAGTGGCATGGGTGGGGCGGCTTGACGGAACCGATCGTCGATCATGAAACCGAAGTGCTGGACATGGCGCGACCTCGGCGCCTGAATCGCGCCAGTCTCAAGCGCCTCGGCCGGCGCTGCCTGCTCGCGGCGATCGTGCTGGCCGCGATACCCGCCGTGCTCACCTTCCTCTATTTGCCGTCATTCGTGCATCCCGTCTCGACGCTGATGCTGAAGGACCTCGTTACCTTTTCCGGCTACGACCGACGCTGGGTGTCGATCGACGACGTGGCGCCGGTGCTGGCGCATTCGGTGATCATGTCCGAGGATGGGCAGTTCTGCTTCCATCGCGGCGTCGATCTCGGCGAGCTGCGCGGCGTCGTCGACGACGCGCTCGCCGGCGAGGCGACGCGTGGCGCCTCCACCATCACGATGCAGACCGTGAAGAACCTTTTCCTGTGGTCGCGGCCGCTGGGCAGCGTGCGCAAGGTGATCGAACTGCCCCTGGCCGTCTATTTCGACGCGGTGATGTCGAAGCGACGGATCATGGAGATCTATCTCAACATCGCCGAATGGGGGCCGGGCATCTACGGCATCGAGGCTGCCGCACAGCACCATTTCGGCATTCCGGCCAAGCAATTGTCGCGCCGGCAAGCGGCGCTGCTTGCGGTCAGCCTGCCCAATCCGATCGCGCGCAATCCAGCCAAGCCGGGGCCGGGCCTGAGGCGGCTCGCCAACCTGATCGAGCGCCGCGCGGGCAGGTCAGGCGCCTATGTCGGCTGCCTGGATTAGGTGCATCGAGATTCAAGTGAGCCCGGCCTGCGAACGGCGGCTACCTGCGCTTCCGGTGCTCACGTACTTCAAGTACGCTCCGCTCCGGTTCTCGGAAGCCACCGCTCTCGGCTCGGCCTGACTTGAATCTCGACACACCTGGCTCTTTTCTGCCGCGGTAAAAAAATTCGCGCCGGCGCTGGCCAAAACAGCCTAAGGCGTGTATAGGCACCCGACTTTCTCAGATTATGGCCTCGATGCGGCCCTTTCGCGAGGGTTGCCGGGGCATTTTGACCATGTAGTGGAGCATATCCATGGCCGTTCCAAAAAGAAAAACCTCTCCGTCGAAGCGCGGCATGCGCCGCTCGGCCGACGCCCTCAAGGCCCCGACCTATGTCGAGGACAAGAATTCCGGCGAAATGCGCCGCCCGCACCACATCGACCTGAAGACCGGCATGTATCGCGGCCGTCAGGTTCTGGAGCCGAAGGAAAGCTGAGAAGCTTCCACGGTTTTGTGACGTTTCGAAGGACCGGCCCCTGGCCGGTCTTTTTGCGTTTGGCGGTCGTGATGCCGGCGGTCGAGGTCCGAAGCGGGGGGTATCACCTCCGGGCAGATGAATGACCGCCAGCCACATCATCCTCGACGTCATCGGCGCAGCCGTGCGCGCCGGCTACTTCAAGCGATAGGCTGATATGGGATGTCAGCCGGGCAACCGGCTGACATCGTTGTTTCATTAGGTCTTAGACCGTGTTCGGGCGCGCGCACGAAAAATCTTGACGGCCAAGGCCGGGGGGTTGCTACTGAAAGCAGCCCAACCGGAGAGTCAGATGTTCGGTGCCATTCCGCTGCTGATCGTGCCCTTCGTCCTGTACAATCTCGGACTGCTGGGCCTGTTCGGCGGCGGCGACGATCCATGGACGACGGAACTGTTTTCGTTCCGCATGATGTCGGGCGGCACCTTCTCGATGACGCTCGGCGACGTGATGGTCCTGATCGGGCTGGTCTTCCTGTTCGTCGAGATATCGAAGTCGGTGCGCACGACGAATGCGTCGATCATGGACCATCTGCTCTCGACGCTGGTCTTCATCGCCTTCCTGGTCGAGTTCCTGCTGGTCAAGGGCGCCGCGCATTCCGTCTTCTTCACGCTGACGATCATTGCGCTCTTCGACGTGCTGGCCGGCTTCTCGGTGTCGATGCGGTCGGCCAGCCGGGATATCAACCTGAACTAGCGATACCCAGCGCCGCCTCAGCCCGGGTCGGCCGCGAATCCGGCGGCTTCGATTCCGGCGATGGCCGCGGCCTCGTCATTGTCCGAGGTGTCGCCCGAAATGCCGACGGCGCCGATGACGGCGCCTGCCTGATCGCGGACCAGCACGCCGCCGACGACCGGCAGGACGCGGCCGCCCGAGACATCGGAGATGCCGGCTACCAGGTGAGGCCGCTCCTTGGCGAAGGCTTCCACGCGGCGCGAACCCATGCCGATGGCAACTGCGCCAAAGGCCTTGCCGGCGGACATTTGCGGCCGCAGGAACGAAGCGCCATCCTGGCGCTGGAAGGCGACGAGATGGCCGCCGGCATCGAGGACCGACACGCCCAGCGGTTTCAGCTTGAGCTCGGCGCCCTTGGCGAAGGCGGCGTCGATGATTTGCGTGGCTTTGGCGAGCGTCAGCGCGGTCATGGTAATCTCCTGGTTGGGTGTCCCATCATCGACCGGATCCGGCGATCGCGAAAACCGCGATGCAGCTTGAAACAGCTTTGCGCCAGGTCGAGTTGAGAGGCTTGGTATCTGGGGTGGACGTGCTGCAGAGATATGGAACCGCCGTTGCGCGACGTCCAGTCCAGCCGTCGAAAAGATGCGGGTCAGCCGGCAGCGGCTGCGGCCTGACGGGCGACCACCGCTTCATATGCGGCCCGCAACTGGGCGCGCACGCCCGGCGTGCCTGGCGGCGTCTTCATCGGAGCGCCGAGATGCTCGTGGCGCAGCTCGTCCATGAACCGATCCCATAAAGGCGGACCGCCTTTTTCGAGCAGCTCGGCGCGGATCGAAAGCTCTTCACTGACGGGTAGCCATACCCGCCCCCAAGCGCCCAACTGCGCCATGATCGGAACCAGCGTGATCGCCATCTCGGTCAGGCTGTAGATGGCCTTCTGCTTGTGGCTTGGGTCGTCCGCCTTGGTCAGCAGGCCGAGCTCCATCAGTCGCCGCAGCCGGTCCGCCAGGATGTTGGAGGCGATGCCTTCCAGAGAACCGTTCAGGAGCTCGCGGAAATGACGCCTGCCGCCAAAGATCATGTCGCGCAGGATGATCAGGCTCCAGCGGTCGCCGAAGACCTCGAGCGACAGATTGATAGGGCAGCCGGACCGGTGCTCGGTTCTCATGCGATTCTCCAGAAAAACCGGTTGCATTATGATATCGGTGTGATCGGCGCGCAACCGATTGCAAAAGGCCATCGGACACCTGCCTTGACATGGCAGGTCAGCCACAATAGTGAAGTGGTTACTTCAGTATTGACCACGCACCTCGCCCCAGAGAGCCGGAATGTCCCTCACGCTCCATTTCCATCCCCTGGCGTCCTTCTGCTGGAAGCCGCTGATTGCCTTCTACGAGAATGGCATCCCCTTCACTCCGGTCATCGTCGATCTCGGCGACGAGCAGTCGCGAGCCGCCTTTCTGAGGGTGTCGCCGACCGGCAAGATGCCCGCCTTGCAGGATGACGCACGGGACCGAACGGTATTGGAATCGACCATCCTCATCGAGTATCTCGCGGCCTATTATCCCGGGCCGATCGAGCTCATCCCCGCCGATACCGACCTTGCCATCAAGGTTCGCCAGGCCGACCGCTTCTACGATTTCTACGTGCAGGAGCCGATGCAGAAGATCGTCGGCGACAGGTTGCGGCCGAAAGACAAGACCGATCCGCACGGCGTCGAGCAGGCGCGCGCCCAATTGCGCAATTCCTACGAGATTATCGAACAGGAGATGCAGGCGACGACCTGGGCGGCCGGCGAGGCATTCACCATGGCCGACTGCTCGGCCTCCCCGGCGCTGTTCTACGCCAACAAGGTCGAGCCGTTCGGCGACAGATTCCCCGCCGTGAAGCGCTACCACGATCGCTTGCTCGAACGCTCGGCCTTCGCCCGCGTGATCGACGAAGCGCAGCCCTATTTCAAGTTCTTCCCTTACAACAACGGTTAGCGACCGATGCTGCACGATCCCGCCCAGCTTGACCTGATGTTCCAGGCGCTTGCCGATCCCGCGCGGCGCGGAATGGTAGAGCGCTTGTCGCGCGGGCCGGCCTCGGTCAGCCAGTTGGCCCAGCCGCTGGCGATGTCGCTGTCGGCGGTGGTGCAGCATCTCAACGTGCTTGAGGCAAGCGGCCTCGTGCGCAGCGAAAAGCTCGGCCGGGTGCGCACCTGCCGGATCGAGCCGCAGGCGCTGCGGGCGGCCGAGAACTGGATCAACGAGCGCCGGCTTGCCTGGGAGCGCCGGCTCGACCGGCTGGGCGATTTTCTGGCCGAGACCGATTGAGGATGGCGCCGCCTTCGCTTCGCGGCCGAACTGATCAAGAGGAATGACTATGACCGAACGCTCCGTCGTCCATTCGACCTTCGTCATCGAGCGCGTCTATCCGGCAGCACCCGCCAAGGTCTATTTTGCACTGAGCGATCCGGCGGCGAAGAAACGCTGGTTCTTCGATCCCGACAATCCTATGCCCAGCCGGCACGAGATGGACTTCCGCGTCGGTGGCAAGGAGGTGAATGCCGGCTGCCCAAGCGACGGGCAGATGCATTTCTTCAATGCGGTCTACCAGGACATCGTGCCGAACCAGCGCATCGTCTATAGCTATGAATTGCTGTTCGGCGAAACCCGCGTCTCGGTCTCGCTCACGACGATCGAACTGATCGCCGAAGGCGATGGCACGCGGCTTGTCATGACGGAGCAGGGGGCGTTCTTCGACGGTCACGATGTGCCGGCCACGCGTGAGCATGGAACAGGCGAATTGCTCGACGCACTCGGCGCGGCACTGGCTTCAGGGGTTTGAATTTGCCCTAGCTGCCGGGCGTGCCGATCTCCTCGACTTCCCAGAATTGATCGAGCCAGACATTGAGCCTGAGGAAGCCAGCGGTGCTGACGGTGTAGACGCGCCGTGTGCCCTCGGCCTTGGCGTTGACCAGACCGGCATCAAGCAGGACTCTCAGGTGCTGGGAAACCGCCGGACGTGACACCGGCAATCCGGCTGCCAATTCGTTCACCGTCTTCGGGCCGCGCCGCAGTTCTTCCAAGAGATAACGCCGGTTGGGATCGGCTATCGCCATGAAGGCGTCGGAAAACATCATGCCATATTAGTGGGGCAAAGTTTTCCAAATCTCAACCGTCGGTTTCAACCTTTCTGCGTGGATCGAGCCGCAAGGCTTCGGGCGTGACCGCACGATCGGCCGGCTGGGTCTTGAAGGCATCGCGGTTTTCGATCGGCACCGGGGCGCGCGCGCGGATGCGCAGCAGCGTGTAGCCGGCGAGGCTCAGATGCGCGAGCGCGGTTGCAAGAAACAGCCCTTCGGGACGCAGGCCCATCAGGGCCGCCGCGAGCAGCGGCCCGACCATCGTGCCGAAGCCGTAGAGCAAGAGCAGGCCGCCCGAGACCTTGACGAAATCCTCCGACCGCGCGTGGTCGTTGGCGTGCGCGACCGCGATCGAATAGAGCGTGTAGGCGAAACCACCATAGGCGGCCGTCAGGACGATGACGAAGATGCCGGAGTGCGGCTCGACCAGGAAGATCAGCAACGCGACCAGTGCCGCGCCGAAAGCGGCGCCCGCCAGCACGAAGCGGCGGTCGGTCGTGTCGGAGAGCCGTCCGGCTGGAAGCTGCATGGCCGCGCCGGCGATGACGACCAGGCTCATCATCAGGGCGATCTCGGCGGTCGGGATGCCGATGCGGGCGCCATAGACGGCGCCGAGCGTGCCCCAGGCGCCGTTCGCAATGCCGATCAGAAGGCAGGCGACCGCCGACACCGGCGAATTCGCATACAAGCTTTTGACGTCGAGCTTGACGTCCTGCAGCGGCTTCGGCGTCGACTGTGTCGAGACGGCAGTCGGGATGAGCGAGAGGCAGAACAGGATGCCGGTGATCATGAACAACGAGGCCGACATCACGTCGCCGCCGGCAACGATCATCTGGCCGCCCATGATCGAGGCGTAGGTGACCATCATATAGAGGCCGAAGACGGTGCCGCGGTTCTCGTTGGTGGCCTTCTCGTTGAGCCAGCTCTCGATGACCATGAAAGCGCCCGCCATGGTGAAGCCGGTGAAGGCGCGCAGCAGGATCCAGACATACTCGTTGACGATCAGGCCGGTGAGCAGCGCAATGATCGCGCCCGACGCGGCGAAGGCGCCGAATGCCCTGACATGGCCGGCGCGGCGCACGAGGCGCGGCGCGAAGAAGCAGCCGGCAACGAAACCGCCGGCCCATGCGGTGCCCATCAGGCCGAGCGAAGCGGTCGAAAACCCCTCCTGCTGGCCGCGCAGCGGCAAAAGCAGGCCATGCAGGCCTGACGCCGCCAGCAGGAATGCGGTGCCGCGCAGCAGCGAGAGGATCGGCCTGTAGGTTGCAAACATTCTTTGGATCCGGGTGAGACTTCGTCGCGCAGGTCTGACGGACGCATTCGGGCTTTTCGGCGGCGGCCGGCGAAAACTTGTCGCCGACGGCTATCCGCGCCGGAAAAGCGCCTCGGCGGCGGATTTCGTGGCGCCCTTGGCGGTCCGTTCGGCCTCCAGCCTGGCGATCTCCTCGCGCAGCAGCACGATGCGCTCGGACAATTCATCGACGGACAGCAGGGACAGGTCCTGGCCGATCTCGTGCGGGCGCGGCTTCTTCTTGGGTTCTTCGTCGAAGATCGCCATCGTCGCTCCTCCCTCGTCTTGGCCATTTGCCTGATTTGGCAATCAGCATACATAGGGCAGAGGCGCGGATGCAAACAACCGGCGACGAGCCGGTGGCAGGAGACGGACGACCATGGCAAGCGGACAGACGATTCCGGCGAAGATGACGGCTGTGGCGATCTCGCAGCCCGGCGGCCCGAGGGTGCTGAAGCCGGAAACGCGCGACGTGCCCGTGCCGGGCCCCGGCGAGGTGCTGATCCGCGTGCATGCCGCCGGCGTCAACCGGCCGGACGTGCAGCAGCGCAAGGGCGCCTATCCGGCGCCGCCCGGCGCCTCGGACCTGCCGGGCCTGGAGGCCGCCGGCGAGATCGCGGCGCTTGGCGACGAGATATCGCGCTGGCGCATCGGCGACCGGGTCTGCGCGCTGACGCCGGGCGGCGGTTACGCCGAGTATGTCAAGGTCCACGCCGGCAGCGTGCTGCCGATCCCGGCGGGCTTCACCTATTCGGAAGCGGCCGCCGTGCCGGAGAACTACTTCACCGTCTGGCACAATGTATTCGAGCGTGGCGGGCTGAAGAAAGGGGAAACGCTGCTGGTGCATGGCGGCTCGTCCGGCATCGGAACCACCGCAATCCAGCTCGCCTCGGCGTTCGGCGCCTATGTCATCACCACGGCCGGCAGCAAGGACAAATGCGACGCCTGCCTGAAGCTCGGCGCCGACCGTGCGATCAACTATCGCGAGCAGGATTTCGTGGCCGCGGTGAAGGACGTCACAGGCGGCAAGGGCGCCAACGTCATCCTCGATATGGTCGGCGGCGACTATGTCGCGCGCAACTACGAGGCAGCGGCCGTCGAAGGGCGTATCGTGCAGATCGCCGTGCAGGCCGGCGCCGTGGCCAGCGCGGACTTCTCCAAGATCATGGTCAAGCGGCTGGTGCATACCGGCTCGACGCTTCGGCCGCGCACGGTCGAGTTCAAGGCGGGGATCGCCGCTGCGCTCGAGGCCCAGGTGTGGCCGCTGCTCGGCACCCGCAAGGTGGCCCCGGTCATGGACATGATCTTCCCACTGACGGAAGCCTGGCGGGCGCATGAGCGGATGGAAGAGGGCGAGCATATCGGCAAGATCGTCCTCGATGTCGGCTAGGATTGGCCGATATTCAGGTGAGGCCGGCCTCCGCAGCCGCTTTCGGCTCGGCCTGACCTGAATCTCGACCTATCCTGGGGCGACGCATTTCCCCCAGTCCCAAGCTAAACGGAGCGTTAATGCTGCAATGCACAAAACGCATTGCGGCCATGCAAAAGCGTCCGTTCATTTCTTAGGCAAGCTTGCCTATCTAAGCGGCATCAACGATTTCATCAAACGACTGGAGAAATTCAAATGAACCCGATCCGTGCTTTCCGTAAGTGGCGCATGTACAACGAGACCGTGCGCGAGTTGAACAAGCTGAATGCTCGCCAGCTGAGCGACCTCGGCATCAACCGCGGCGACATCGAGCGCATCGCCCGTCAGGCTATCTGATTCAAGAATGGCCCGGCCTCACGGCCGGACCGAAACCTCGAAGCAGAGCCGTCGCAGACGCTTGCTCGTCTCCGGTTCCAAGCCCGCTGGACCCCGTCCAGCGGGTTTTGTCTTTTTTGGGGTCAGGACGCTCCTTGCCAAAAACGTTGCGAAATCGTGACGGAGCGTTTATACAAGCCGCGAATTTCCCATTTTGGTGGCTCTAAAACCACCGCCCGCGCGGGAACGCGGGCGAACGAGAAGGATTTTTGACATGGCCAATACGCTGCTGATGCCCAAGGCGACCGCCGTCTGGCTGGTCGACAACACCGCGCTCTCCTTCGAGCAGATCGCGCAGTTCTGCGGGCTGCATCCGCTCGAGGTCAAGGCGATCGCCGACGGCGAGTCGGCGCAGGGCATCAAGGGCATGGACCCGATCATGACCGGCCAGCTGACGCGAGACGAGATCGCCCGCTCCGAGAAGGATCCGAACCACCGGCTGAAGCTGTCGGACCCCAAGGTCCGGGTGCCGGAATCCAAGCGCAAGGGACCGCGCTACACGCCGCTGTCGAAGCGCCAGGACAGGCCGAACGCCATCCTGTGGCTGGTGCGCAACCATCCCGAGCTCAAGGACGCGCAGATCGCGCGCCTCGTCGGCACCACCAAGTCGACGATCGAGCAGATCCGCGAGCGCAAGCACTGGAACTCGGCCAACCTGCAGCCGATGGATCCGGTGACGCTAGGCCTGGCCTCGCAGATCGACCTCGATATGGAAGTCAACCGCGCCTCGCGCGGCCGGGAGCAGGCGCAGCCGGTCGCCGGCGACACGCTGCTGCCGGCGGCGCTCACCGAGCGGCTCGTGCCGGCCCCGGAGAAGCCGAAGGACGAGGATCAGGAGCTCGACGCCAACGCCGTGTTCGCCAAGCTTTCGGCACTCAAGTCGAAGGACAGGGACGAAGACGAAGAGTAAAAGCCTTCCAGCCAGAAAAAAGCCCGCTTCGAGCGAGCTTTTTTGTGGACGCGGCTTGGGAGGGGATCACGTCCGCGCCGCGCGGTCGGGCGCCATGCCGTAATCCTCGCTGCGTTCCACGGCGCGGTAGAAATCAGCGAGCTGCTTGCCACGCTCCGGCTTGAAGATGCGCCCGGCGATGACCACCGAGGCGATGCGGTCGATGCGGAAGGCGCGGAAATCGTCGCGCATCTCGCACCAGGCGACGAGAGTCCATACCTTGCCCCAGAACCACAGGCCCAAGGGCCTGATGTCGCGCGCGGTGCCGCGCCCGGCCTCGTCCGAATAATCGATGGTCAGCACCTGGCGCTTCTCCACCGCCCGTTCGATGAGGTCGATCGCCTCGCGCGCTGCGTCGCTCACCACCCACATCGGCGTGTGGATCTCGGTGCGGGCGATGCGGTCCTTCTCGGTGTCCGGTAGCACGGCGCCGATCTTGACCAGCGCCTCGTCGGCCGCTCTTGCCATCGCCGCGCCGCCAAAGGCGCGCACCATGCGGGCGCCGGCAACCAGCGCCACGATCTCGTCACGCGTGAACATCAGCGGCGGAAGGTCGAAACCCTCCCTCATCATGTAGCCAACGCCCGCCTCGCCGTCGATCGGCACGCCGGTCGACTGCAGGTCGGCAATGTCGCGGTAGATGGTCCGCTCGGAAACCTCGAGCCAGGTGCCGAGCTTCTGCGCGGTGACCAACCGGCCGCCACGCAGATGCTGGACGATCTGGAATAGCCTGTCGGCGCGACGCATTGATAACTCCCCCGGGGTTTATGGCCTCAGCCCTTCGCGTTTGCGCTGCAAGGCAACGAATTGCGCTCCGAAGGACAATCGGCCGGTCGTCGGCGTCTCGGCGCCGAGCACGCGCCAGAAAGGCGCTACGTCGCTCAGCGCTATGCCGCGCTCGAGATCCTCGTTCGCAGCTTCGGCCACCGTGCGCAGATGATAGCCGATCGTGACCGGACAGGTGACTTCGGCGCCGTGCTCAACGGCCAGAGCGGTACGTAAAGCACGCACATCCATCTCCACGCCTTCGGGAATCGAGCGGATGAGATCGTCGACCTGGCGCGCGGTGGGCACCAGCATGGACTGACCCTCAACGACGTCGCCGAAAGTGCGTGGCGACGGCTTGATTCCGTTGATGCCTGGCGTGTTGAGCCTGTCGTTCCAGCTTTTCACCATCGAAGGTCACTCTGAAATAGACGGTGCGAATTCGTTGTTGTCAGGGTCAGGGCTGCTTCAACTATCGCATGCCTCCTGACAACATACTGTCAGGAGGCTATGGCAAGTTTACCGGCAAATCGTGGCGTCTTTCCCAAAAGCGATACTTCCGACCGCCATTACATCTGGGCGCGACACGACGAACATCCAAGCCGCCGACGGAAAAAACTGCTCCGGAACCACGCGGTTTGGGCGCCATCCATCAATTCTCGCGCACACGGCCGTCATAAAGATCCGGCCAACCGATGTCCTTGCGGATGTCCGCCGGCAAAGTATTCAGGAAACGCTGGGTACGGATTTCGTTCCGCACCGTACGGATCCTGCCGACATAGTGCTGCATGCTGCGCAGGATGGTGAAACCGTTCATGACATGACTCCTCTCTTTTGACGGGAGGAGTATCTCACACCCCTGCTGACAGCAGTCTGTCAGGAGCCTGGCAGCTGGCCCAAGAAGGCCCGCAAGGCTCTTTGACGGCCATGCAAACCGACTTTTTGCCGTGCGCCTCGGGCCGCGAGAACGGCTTTGACAGGCGTTCGCGATGCTGGTCAAAGGCTGCATGACGAAACTGCTCGCCCTTCTCATCATCGGCTTCATGCTGATCCAGGTCATCAAGCCTATCGGCTGGCCGGGGCTGAAGCGGCGCAGCGATTTCTGGAAGCTGGCGCTGCTGGCCATCATCGCGATCTCGCTGGCGGCCGTATTGGGTCACCTGACCTGACAATACGCCGGCCCGGGCTTCAATCTTTGTCAAGCACGGACGCCAGGAGATGTTCGGCCCAGGCGCGGTAACCGGCCTCCGAGGCATGAAAGCCGTCGGAGGCAAAGCCGGCTTCGGGATTGGTGATCGGCAGGCGCGGGGCGGGAACGGCGCCGCGCTCGTTGCAGAGGCGCACACCCATCCGGTTCATCTCGGTGGCGCGGATTTCGAGGATCCTGCCAAGCAAGGGAGGCATTGCCGGCGCGCGCGTGAATTCCAGCACCGGCGACCAGACCACGCGCGCTTCCGGCCATTTGGCGCGCAGCGCGTAGAGCAGGCCGCCGAACTCCTTCTTGAAGCGTGGCACGGAGTGGAAATTCTTGGTGTCGTTGGTGCCGATCGCCAGAACGATGTGCGTCCACGGGTCCGCTGACAGATTGGGCAGGACGTGATCGCGGATCTGCCCGGAGGTCGCCGAATTGAAGCCGGCGGCGCGCCAGCGCACATTGCGGCCGGTTCGCTCGGCAATGAGACCGGCGAGCTGCGCGGCCAGACCGTCCTCGGAATTGGCGATGCCGACCGAGGCGGCGGAAGAATCGCCCAACACCAGCAGGGAGACTGAAGGCGCGCTGCCGGCGATTTCGTGCAAGACGGGACCTTGCGCCGGCAGCATGCGCGTGGTGCGTCGGCGCACGCCGAGGCCCTGCCAGACATAGACCGGAAAGGCTAGCCAGGTGAGAGGGGCGAGCAGGCGTTGCATGACGGTCCCGTTGGAACAACGGAATCCCATTAGCGCATGTTTCGGCCAAGGTGAATGAGCGGCCGCTCAGTCGCAGCAGTCGAGCCCGCCTTTGGCCTTGTCCTGGTATTCGTCGTGAAGCCGCACCCAGTCCATCAGGCCGTGATAGGGGCCGGTTTCGTTACGGCCCTTCGGCGTCATGTCGAGATAATGATAGGCGCCGATCAGCGGATCGCCGCCGCGGGCGCGCGACATGAAGGTCAGAAAGATGTCGCCGTTCCCGTCCCGGTAGAACACGCTGGAGCCGGGCAGGTCCTTCGATCGCAGCGGGCGCTTCTCGAAATTGTAGGTCGTGTCACCAGCGGCGATCTGCTTGTCGGTGAAGGAGACCTGCATGTCGAAGTTGAAGTCCGACGCGTAGGACGAGACCCAATCGAATTTCCAGCCCATGCGCTGCTTATAGGGGAGAATCTCGTTGAGCGGGGCGCGTGCCACGGCGACCAGCGACACGTCGTGGTGCCTGAGGTGCTGGTTGGCGCCGTCGATATGGTCGGCCAGGAACGAGCAGCCGGTGCAACGATGGTCGCATCCCGGCGTCATCATGAAATGGTAGACGATCAACTGGCTCCTGCCGGCGAACAGCTCGGCAAGGCGCTTCGGCCCGTCCTCTGTTTCGAAGACATAGTCCTTGCGAATCTTGAGCCAGGGAAGTTGCCGGCGTTCGGCGGCGATGCGGTCACGCAAGCGCGTCAGCTCCTTCTCGCGCTCGAGATGCGCCTTGTGCGCTTCGAACCAGTCCTCGCGGGATATGACGGCATTGCGATGCATGACTATCTCCTGTCCTCTCCTGCCAAGGACGTTCGACATCGGCGCGATCCGACATGGCGCCGGTTTCGGCAGCCTCAAAGTGGGGATGGTGGTCGCGAAAAACAAAAACCCGGGCCAGAGGCCCGGGTTTTTGTCACTTCCGAATTGCCTGGATCAGGCAGCCTGCTCCAATGCAGGCTTCCATTTTCCGAGCGCCGCCAGATGGTTCATGTGCGCGCGGTGCGTGAAGGCCGCCTGACCGGCGGCGAGGTTAGACGCCTTGCCGCTCCAGGCCTTCTGCGCGGCCGCCTGCAGGGCGCGACCGTAGGAGAAGGTGAGCTTCCATGAATGCGGGCCGATGACGTTGATGGCATTGAGGTTGGCGGTCGCCTCCTCGTCGTCCTGGCCGCCGGACAGGAAGGCAATGCCGGGCACCGCCACCGGCACGGTCTCGCGGAAGAGCTTGATCGTCTTTTCGGCGACTTCCTCGGGGCTGTCGGTCTTGCCGGACTTCTTGCCGGAGATGACCATGTTCGGCTTCAGAACGGTGCCTTCCAGCACGACGCGCGCCGCGTAAAGCTCGTCATAGAGCTTCAGCAAGGTGGCCTTGCTGACCGCGTAGCAGGTGTCGATGTCGTGGGCGCCGTCCATCAGCACCTCCGGCTCGACGATCGGCACGATGCCGGCTTCCTGGCAAAGCGCGGCATAGCGGGCCAGCGCATGCGCATTGGAGCCGATCGAGGTGGCGGACGGCACGCCCTTGGTCGTGTCGATGTCGATCACCGCGCGCCATTTGGCGAAGCGGGCGCCGAGCTTGTAGTAATCCGCCAGCCGTTCGCGCAGGCCGTCGAGGCCCTCGGTGATGGTATCGCCGGGAAAGCCGGCCAGCGCCTTGGCGCCGGCATCGACCTTGATGCCCGGGATGGCGCCCGCCGCCTTGATGATGTCGACCAGCGGCGTGCCGTCGGCGGCCTTCTGGCGAATGGTCTCGTCGTAGAGGATGACGCCGGATATGTATTTGGTCATCGCCTTCCTGGAGCGGAACATCATCTCGCGATAGTCGCGCCGGTTGTCGGCGGTCGATTCGACGCCGATGACGTCAAAACGCTTCTTGATGGTGCCGGAGCTCTCATCGGCGGCCAACAGGCCCTTGCCGCCGCCGACGATCGCGGCGGCAATGTCTTCGAGACGTTCGCTCATAGTGCTTTCTCCCTGACGGTGGTTATCCGCGCCTAGCAGAACACTACCGCCAAAGGAATGACGCCGGAAAGCTCGAATCGATTGAAAGTCGCCGAGGGCGAGGCAAGCTCGTCGAGTGTTGATCGAGGCGCCTGCTTGGCCGCAATTCCGGACGAAAAACCGCTATGCGCCTTTTCTCGAATTGCCTAGCGCTTGAGCGCCTCGACTCCGGGCAGCGGCTTGCCTTCCATCCATTCGAGGAAGGCGCCGCCGGCGGTCGAGACATAGGTGAAGTCGTCGGCGACGCCGGCATGGTTGAGCGCGGCCACCGTGTCGCCGCCGCCGGCGACCGACACCAGCTTGCCTTCCTTCGTGCGGGCCGCCGCGTGCTTTGCCGCCGCCACCGTCGCATGATCGAAGGGCTCGATCTCGAAAGCGCCGAGCGGACCGTTCCAGACCAGGGTCGCGGCGCGGTCGATCCAGTCGTTGACGCTTTTCACCGTCTTCTCGCCGACATCGAGGATCATGCCGTCGGCGGGCACATCCGAGATGGCGACCGTCTCGCTTGCCGCGCCCGCCTTGAATTCCCTGGCCACGACGCCGTCGGCGGGCAGGACGATGGCGCAGCCGGATTCCGCCGCCTCGATCATGATCTGCTTGGCGGTGCCGGCGAGGTTATGCTCGCAGAGCGACTTGCCGACATTGGTGCCGCGCGCGGCGAGGAAGGTGTTGGCCATGCCACCGCCGATGACCAGCGCATCGACCTTCTTCACCAGGTTCATCAGGAGGTCGATCTTCGTCGAGACCTTGGCGCCGCCGACGATGGCCACTACGGGCCGAACCGGGTTGCCGAGGCCCTTTTCCAGCGCGTCGAGCTCTGCTTGCATGGTGCGGCCGGCATAGGCCGGCAGCCGGCGCGCCAGGCCTTCCGTCGACGCATGCGCCCGATGCGCGGCGGAAAAGGCGTCATTGACGTAGATGTCGCCGTTGGCGGCGAGCTTGTCGGCAAAGGATGGCTCGTTCTTTTCCTCTGCCTTGTAGAAGCGGGTGTTCTCGAACAACAGGATGTCGCCGTCCTTCATGGCGCCTACCGCATCCGCGGCCGTGTCGCCGACGCAGTCTGAGGCGAAGCCGACAGGGCGGCCGAGCACCTCGGACGTCGCCTTGGCGATCGGCTCCAGCGAGAATTCAGCGGTCGGACCATCCTTGGGACGACCGAAATGGGCAAGCAGGATAACCTTGGCGCCCTTGCCGGAAAGCTCGGCTATGGTCGGCGCGATCCGCTCGATGCGCGTGATATCGGTAACCTTGCCATCGGCGACGGGCACGTTGAGGTCGACGCGCACCAGGACGCGCTTGCCGCTGACGGCGCCGATATCGTCGAGTGTCCTGAAGCCGGCCATGGTCGTTCCTTTCCGCGAAAACCGCCGGGACCTTACCCGGCACCGGCGACGATGCAAGGCCCGCGTCGGGACGCGCGCGCAAAAATGATGTCGCCTTGAGACATCAGCCTTGGCCGGTTGCCTTCTGTCCATCCGGTCCCGGCACCGCCGGATCGATGGGCACGTCCTCGGCGGCATGCCTTTCCGCCGGCTTGCGCCAGTTGCGGATCAAGGCGGCGATTCGGTCGCCGATCTCGCCGGCGCTCAGGAAGACCGGCACACGGGCCACCGGGGCGGTCGGCTCGAAGGACAGGCCAAGGCCGGTGATCCTGCCCTTCTCATCAGTGTCGCGCACAATCAGCTCGATCGGGCCGATCAGCACGCGGTCGGCATATTCGGCGCGGCCGCCAAGCCGTTCGGTGACCAGCGCGCCGACCGTGAGCTTCTGCTCGGCTTCCGTGAGACCCGGACCATAGGCGGCTTCCAGTTCCGCGGCGGAGCGGGCCGGGTCGACGGCGAAGGCGCCGAAGAAATCGGCATCCTCGGGGTCGACCACGGCGCGGCTGGCGAAGAGCTTGTCGAGAAGCCGCGGGTAGCGATCCGGCACGAAGATATAGACCTGGTCGCCGGCGGCCAGCCTGCCCATGTCCTGGAAACGCATGGAGCGGCCGTCGCGCAGCACCAGCGAGGGGCGGGCCCAGCGCGGGATGCGTTCGCCGCGCGCCACCGGGCTGCCGGGCGCGACGCGATAGGCGAGCAGTTCGTGATGAGCCGAGCCCGGCAGTTCCAGCTCGACCTTGTCCAGCGGCCCGAGGCGCGCGGGCACGATAAGGCCGAGGCGGCGTGCGAGCGGCCCGACGGTCCAGCCCTGAACCACGAGCGACACCAGCACGATGATGAAGGCGACGTTGAAGATGATGCGGCCATGCTCCAGCCCGCCGAGCAGGGGCGTGATGGCAAGCAGGATCGAGACGGCGCCGCGCAGGCCGACCCAGGAAACGAAGGCGACTTCGGGACGCGGCAGGCGGAACGGGATGAGGCAAAGCCAGACGGCGAGCGGCCGCGCCACGAAGATCAGGAACAGGCCGAGCAGGATCGCCGGCGCCAGGATCGCCGGGAACTGCGATGGCGTGGCGAACAAGCCGAGGATCAGGAACATGATGATCTGCGCCAGCCACGACATGCCGTCCTGGAAGCGCTTCAATATGGTCACGGCGCGGATATCGGAATTGCCGGCAATGAGGCCGGCGAGATAGACCGCGAGGAATCCCGAGCCGCCGATGGCGCCGGCGGCGGCGAACACCATCAGCGAAAGCGTCAGCACGAAGATCGGCAGCAGGCCGTGATCGAGGTTCAGCCGTTCGACCAGGCGCACGATGGCGAAACCGCCGAGCACGCCGACGACGGCGCCGAGCCCCATATTGGTGAGGAAGCCGAGCACCAGGTTGGTGGCAAGAACGTCTGCTTCCGGATTTGCATGCGCGGCGATGATCTCGACCAGGGTGATGGTCAGGAAGATGGCGATCGGATCGTTGGTGCCGGATTCCACTTCCAGCGTCGAGCGGACGCGCTCGCGCAGATTGATCTCGCCGGCGCGCAGAAGGAAGAACACAGCGGCCGCATCGGTCGAGGCGACGGCGGCGCCGAGAAGCGAGGATTCCAGCCAGCTCAGGTTGAGCAGGTTATGGGCGGCGGCGCTGAAGATGCCGGTGGTCAGGATGACCCCGACGGTTGCCAGCGACAGCGCAGGCCCCGCGGCCTGGCGCATGGCGTTGAGCGGTGTGCCGAAACCGGAATCGAAGAGGATGACAGCCAAAGCCAGTGAGCCGGCAAAATAAGCCACTCGCGCATTGTCGAACTGGATGCCGAGGCCATCGACGCCGGTTGCGAGGCCGATGCAAAGGAAGAGAAGCAGCAAGGGGGCGCCGAAGCGGAAGGCGATCAGGCTCGAAAACGCGGCGGCGACAATCAGTGCCGTGCCGACCAGCGTCACGAGATAGATCGCATGCTCCATCCGGTATTGCCCCTCCAAACCCTCGGCTTCGTCGTTTACCGGAGAGTGGGGCGAAGAGATGACCAGTGCAAGGCAGCAGCGTGGTTTTTGCTTTATGCCGCTGATTTTCGAGAGGTTTTGGCGACATGCCCGCTGAAACGAAAACGCCCGGCCGAAGCCGGGCGTCTCGATTTGCCGGAGTGATATCCGTGATCAGGCGATGGTCTTGCCGAAGGCGACGGCGGTGTCGCCCATGCGGTTCGAGAAGCCCCATTCATTGTCGTACCAGGACAGGACCGAGACAAGGTTGCCGTCCATGACCTTGGTCTGGTCGAGCGCCACGATCGAGGAATGCGGATCGTGGTTGAAGTCGATCGACACGTTCGGATGATGCGTGACGGAGAGCACGCCCTTCAGCTTGCCCTTCGAAGCCGCGATCAGCGCTTCGTTGATCTCCTGCGGAGTGGTCGAACGCTTGGCGATGAACTTGAGATCGACGACCGAGACGTTCGGGGTCGGCACGCGGATCGAGATGCCGTCGAGCTTGCCCTTGAGGTCGGGCAGCACGAGGCCGATCGCCTTGGCGGCGCCGGTCGAGGTCGGGATCTGCGACAGCGCGGCGGCGCGGGCGCGGTAGAGGTCCTTGTGCATGGTGTCCAGCGTCGGCTGGTCGCCGGTGTAGGAATGGATCGTCGTCATCATGCCCTTCTCGATGCCGACGGTGTCGTGCAGCACGGAGGCCAGCGGCGCCAGGCAGTTGGTGGTGCAGGACGCGTTCGAGATGACGATGTGGTCCTTGGTCAGCTTGTCGTGGTTGATGCCATAGACGACGGTGAGGTCGGCGCCCTCAGCCGGGGCCGAGACGATGACGCGCTTGGCGCCGGCGGTGAGATGCGCGGCGGCCTTGTCGCGGGCGGTGAAGATGCCGGTGCATTCAAGCGCGATGTCAACGCCGAGATCCTTCCAAGGCAGTTGGGCCGGATCCTTGATGGCGGTGACCTTGAACTTCTCCTTGCCGACCGAGATCTGGTCGCCGTCGACCGTCACTTCATGCGGGAAGCGGCCATGCACGCTGTCGTAGCGCAGGAGGTGCGCATTGGTCTCGACCGGGCCGAGGTCGTTGACGGCGACGACCTGGATGTCCTTGCGGCCGGATTCGTGGATGGCGCGCAGGATGTTGCGGCCGATGCGGCCAAATCCGTTGATGGCAACTCTGACGGTCATTTGTTTCTCCCTGGGGACTGGGGATGGGTCCGAAGGCTTCATAGCGGCGGGCGAGCAAAGAATCCAGCCGCAGAAGCCTCAATTTAAATCGATTAGGTTAGGCCAGCCCCACGGAATCGCTTCGAGCGACCCCGCGAGGCAGGCTTTGTCGATCAGCCATGCAGGCGGGCTTCCACCGCCTTTGCCGCCGCTTCGGCGGTGATGCCGAAATGCGGATAGAGCTGCTCGATGGTGCCGGAAGCGCCAAAGCCATGCATGCCGACGAAAATGCCGTCGGTGCCGATCAGATGGTCCCAGCCCTGGCGGATGCCCGCCTCGATGGCGACCTTGATCCTGGCGTTGCCGATCGTCTTCTTGCGATAGTCCTCGCTCTGCTGGTCGAACAGCTCGAAGCAAGGCACCGAGACGACGCGGGTCGGATGGCCGTGCTTTTCCAGCAGGTCGCGCGCGCCGAGCGCGATCTCAACCTCGGAGCCGGTGGCGAAGATCGTCACCACAGCCTCGCCGCTGGCGGCGGCGAGTTCGTAGGCGCCCTGGCTGCTGAGGTTCTTCTCGGTGAATTCGGTGCGGACCGTCGGCAGGTTCTGGCGGGTCAACGCCAGCGTCGAGGGTGTCTTTTCCGATTCGATCGCCAGCTGCCAGCACTCCGCCGTCTCGACCGCATCGGCCGGGCGGAAGACGTTGTGGTTCGGGATGGCGCGCAATGCCGCCAGATGCTCGACCGGCTGGTGGGTCGGGCCGTCCTCGCCGAGACCGATGGAATCATGGGTCATGACGAAGATCGAGCGGATGCCCATCAGCGAGGAAAGCCGCATAGACGGGCGGGCATAGTCGGAGAAGCACAGGAACGTGCCGCCATAGGCGATCAGGCCGCCATGCAGGGTCAGGCCGTTGATCGCCGCGGCCATGCCGTGCTCGCGAATGCCGTAATGGACATAGCGCTGGCCGTAGTCGTCCGGCGTGATGTTCTTGGTCTGGCTGGTCTTGGTGTTGTTGGAGCCTGTGAGGTCGGCCGAGCCGCCGATCGTCTCAGGTACCGCGCCGTTGATGACTTCCAGCGCCATTTCCGAGGATTTGCGGGTGGCGACCTTGGGCTTGTCGACCGAAAGCTTCTTCTTGTAGTCGGCGATGACGGCGTCGAAGTTCGACGGCAGCTTGCCGGCGAGGCGACGCTCGAACTCGGCCTTCAGCTTGGCTTCGGTCTTGCCGAGCCGGCCCTCCCAGTCGGTTCGCGCCTTGGAGCCGCTGTTGCCGGCGGCGCGCCAGGCGTCGAGGATGTCGGCCGGGATCTCGAAGGGCGGCGATTCCCAGTTGAAGAACTTGCGCGCGCCTGCGATTTCGTCGGCGCCGAGCGGCGAACCATGCGCCTTGTTGGTGCCGGCCTTGGTCGGGGCGCCGAAGCCGATGGTGGTTTTGCAGGCGATCATGGTCGGCTTGTCGGAATGGCGCGCCGCCTCGATGGCGTAGGCTATCGCCTCTGGATCCGTGCCGTCGATGTGGCTGGCGTTCCAGCCCGAGGCCTGGAAGCGGGCCACCTGATCGGTGTTGTCGGCGAGCGAGACGGGGCCGTCGATCGAGATGTTGTTGTTGTCCCAGAAGACGATCAGCTTGTTGAGCTTGAGGTGGCCGGCGAGCGCTATGGCTTCCTGGGAGACGCCTTCCATCAGGCAGCCGTCGCCGCAAAGCACATAGGTGTAGTGGCTGACGAGGTCGTTGCCGAAAGCGGCGTTCATGATGCGCTCGCCGAGCGCGAAGCCGACCGAATTGGCAAGACCCTGGCCGAGCGGGCCGGTGGTGGTCTCGATGCCGGCGGCGTGGCCGTATTCGGGATGGCCGGCGGTCTTCGACCCGAGCTGGCGGAAATTCTTGATCTGGTCGATCGTCATGTCCTCGTAGCCGGTGAGGTAGAGGAGCGAGTAGAGCAGCATCGAGCCGTGGCCGGCGGAGAGGATGAAGCGGTCGCGGTCGGCCCAGTGCGGCGCCTTGGCGTCGAATTTCAGGAAGCGAGTGAACAGTACTGTGGCGATGTCGGCGCAGCCCATGGGCAGGCCGGGATGGCCGGAATTCGCCTTCTCGACGGCGTCCATGGAAAGGAAACGGATCGCATTGGCCATCCGGTCATGTTGTTCGCGCGAGGTCATGCTTCCTCCGGGTAGGATTGGGTTCTTGGGATTGCCTTGAAAAAAGGTAGGCGACACATAGCAGGCGCGGCCTTTTAGTCAACAAATCGGTCGGCTTTTGCCGGGCTTGTGATGCTGTCCGTGGCCTTACATTAGCGTTAGCGGGGGACAGTCGCGAGAGCTTTATTGACGCGCGCTTCACCCGGTGCCTAATCTTTCCCACATAACGCGTTCTGAACGCGTGCGATTCGGTGATGGGCAGGGTACAGGACGAACGCCATGACCGGGGAAACGACCCTCAAGGAAGTCATCGCCAGGCTCGGCAAGGCCATGGAAGGGCTCGAAAACGCCGTCGCGGCGCGGCTCGAGCACGAGCGCGATTATTCGGAAGCCGAGGCCGAGGTGCAGCGCATGAACTCAGACCGCTCGCGGTTGGCGCAGGAGCTCGACAATTCGGAAGCGCGCGCCGAGCGGCTGGAAGATGCCAACAAGGAAGTGTCGCGCCGGCTGGTGACCGCCATGGAAACCATCCGCGCGGTGCTGGACCGGTAAGGCTGGACAGGCAGGGCAATGGCACAGGTCACGGTTTCCATCGACGGCAAGCAGTACCGCATGGCCTGCGACGAAGGCCAGGAAGAGCATCTGATAGACCTTGCCGAACGCTTCGACCGGTATGTCTCGCACCTGAAGGATTCGTTCGGCGAGATCGGCGACCAGCGGCTGACGGTGATGGCCGGCATCATGGTGATGGATGAGCTCTCGGAGCTCGGCAAGCGGGTCAAGGGCATGGAGAGCGAAGTGCTGACATTGCGCAAGACGCGCGATGAAGCGCTGACCAAGGCCGACAAGAGCGACAGCGTGCTGACCACGGCGCTCGACGCGCTCGCGCAGCGCATGGAAGAGCTGACGGCGACGCTTGTGCTGAAAAAGGCTTAAGCCGCCTGCGTCGAACCTCCTGCTCGCATCGCGGAAATTCCTGCTGTCTTTTCCAGGAAAAGACGAAATTTTTCCGCCGCCGCCAACGCGCCGGTAGAGACAAGCCCTTTTGAACCCCGCGGTCCGGCGGTATAGAAGTCTGAGCCTCGCCGGCGGGTTGGCCCAGGCCGGCTACAAGTCAGCCAGGGAGCACGTCATGAGCCTTCGCATCAACGATATAGCGCCGGATTTCACGGCCGAGACCACGCAGGGAACGGTCAATTTCCATCAATGGATCGGTGACGGCTGGGCGGTGCTTTTCAGCCATCCGAAGAACTTCACGCCGGTCTGCACGACCGAGCTCGGCACGATGGCCGGGCTCGAAGGCGAGTTCAGGAAGCGCAATGTCAAGATCATCGGCATTTCGGTCGATCCGGTTTCGAGCCACGACAAGTGGCAGGCCGACATCAAGACCGCCACCGGCCATACGGTGAATTATCCGCTGATCGGCGACAAGGACCTCAAGGTCGCCAAGCTCTACGAGATGCTGCCGGCTGGCGCCGGCGAGAGCTCGGAAGGCCGCACGCCGGCCGACAACGCCACCGTGCGCTCGGTCTATGTCATCGGCCCCGACAAGAAGATCAAGCTGGTGCTGACCTATCCGATGACTACGGGCCGCAACTTCGACGAGATCCTGCGCGTCATAGATTCCATCCAGCTGACGGCCAAGCACCAGGTGGCGACGCCGGCAAACTGGAAGCAGGGCGACGACGTGATCATCACGGCGGCCGTCTCCAACGAGGACGCGATCAAGCGCTTTGGCGCCTACGAGACGGTGCTGCCGTATCTGCGCAAGACCAAGCAGCCCTCGGCGGGCTGATATTCAGGTAATCCCGGCCTGCAAATGGCGGCTTCCTGCGCTTCCGGTGCTCATGTACCTTAGGTACGCTCCGCTCCGGTTCTCGGAAGCCACCATTTTCTGCGCGGGTTGACCTGAACCTCAACCCGCCGCGCCGTCCAAACAAAAAAGGCGGCGCCGAAGCGCC
>JBFLWR010000051.1:0-20879 GCA_040755925.1 Pseudomonadota bacterium | reverse complement strand
GGCGACAACATCACCGTCGACGTCGAGCTGATCGTGCCGATCGCCATGGAAGAGAAGCTGCGCTTCGCTATCCGTGAAGGCGGCCGCACCGTCGGTGCCGGCATCGTCGTCACCATCAAGGAATAATTGGACTGAAACGGATCTGTCGCGGGCGCGGGAGCTGCCCGCGCCGCGCCAGAACAAGGAATTGACGCATGAACGGACAGAATATCCGCATCCGCCTTAAGGCGTTTGACCACCGGGTGCTCGACGCCTCGACCCGCGAAATCGTGTCGACCGCCAAGCGCACCGGCGCCAACGTCCGCGGCCCCATTCCGCTGCCGACGCGGATCGAAAAGTTCACGGTCAACCGGTCGCCTCACGTCGACAAGAAGAGCCGCGAGCAGTTCGAGATGCGCACCCACAAGCGGCTGCTCGACATCGTCGACCCGACCCCGCAGACGGTCGATGCTCTGATGAAGCTCGATCTGGCCGCCGGTGTCGACGTCGAGATCAAGCTCTAAGGAACAAGAGGGCGGGGCGACCCGGAACTCTGAAGGAACAAGAGGCGTGGAGGGGCGTCAGCCCCGACAGGGAACTCTAAAGGAATTGAACCGATGCGTTCAGGTGTGATTGCAAAGAAGGTGGGAATGACCCGCATCTACAACGATGCCGGGGAACACGTTCCCGTCACCGTTCTCCAGATGGAGAACTGCCAGGTCGTGGCGCAGCGCACGCAGGAGAAGAACGGCTACACCGCCGTCCAGCTCGGCGTTGGGCTTGCCAAGGTGAAGAACACGTCGAAGGCGATGCGCGGCCATTTCGCCGCCGCTTCCGTCGAGCCGAAGGCGAAGCTCGCCGAGTTCCGCGTCTCGGCCGACAACATGATCGACGTCGGCGCCGAGCTCACCGTCGAGCACTTCGTCGCCGGCCAGAAGGTCGACGTGACGGGTACCTCGACCGGTAAGGGTTTCCAGGGTGTCATCAAGCGCCACAACATGGGTGGTGGCCGCGCGACGCACGGTAACTCGGTCTCGCACCGCACGCACGGCTCGACCGGTCAGCGCCAGGACCCCGGCAAGGTGTTCAAGGGCAAGAAGATGGCCGGCCACATGGGCGACGTCCGCGTCACCACCCAGAACGTCGAGGTCGTCTCGACCGATGCGGATCGCGGTCTGATCCTGATCCGTGGCGCGGTCCCGGGGGTGAAGGGCGCCTGGATCCTGGTCCGCGACGCCGCCAAGGTTGCGCTGCCGGCGAACGCGCCGAAGCCGGCCTCGATCCGTGCCGCTGCCGCCAAGAACGAAGCCCCGGCCACTGAGGGAGCGGAATAATGGACATCAAGATCACAACGCTCGGCGGCCAGGACGCCGGCAAGGTGAAACTCTCCGAGGAGATTTTCGGCCTTGACCCGCGCGATGACATCCTGCAGCGCGTCGTGCGCTGGCAGCTCGCCAAGAAGCAGCAGGGCACCCACAAGGCCAAGGGCCGCGCCGAAATCGCGCGCACCGGCGCCAAGATGTACAAGCAGAAGGGTACGGGCCGCGCCCGTCACCATTCGGCTCGCGCCCCGCAGTTCCGCGGCGGTGGCAAGGCCCACGGCCCGGTCGTGCGCAGCCACGAGCATGAACTGCCGAAGAAGGTTCGCGCGCTTGGCCTCAAGCACGCTCTCTCGGCCAAGGCCAAGAGCGCTTCGATCATCATCATCGACGAGCTGAAGCTCGCCGAGGCCAAGACGAAGACGCTGGCGGCGAACCTCGAGACGCTCGGGCTGACCAACGCCCTGGTGATTGGCGGCGCCGAGCTCGACCAGAACTTCAAGCTGGCCGCGACCAACATCCCGAACATCGACGTGCTGCCCATCCAGGGCATCAACGTCTACGACATTCTGCGCCGCGGCACGCTGGTCCTTTCGAGGGCCGCCGTCGAGGCTCTCGAGGAGCGCTTCAAATGACCGACCTTCGTCACTACGACGTGATCGTCTCGCCGGCGATCACTGAAAAGTCGACCATGGCTTCCGAGCAGAACCAGGTCGTCTTCAACGTCGCCAAGAAGGCGTCGAAGCCGGAAATCAAGGCCGCCGTCGAAGCGCTCTTCGGCGTCAAGGTGACGGCCGTGAACACGCTTGTCCGCAAGGGCAAGATCAAGCGCTTCCGCGGCACGATCGGCCGCCAGGGCGACGTCAAGAAGGCGGTTGTGACGCTGGCCGATGGCCAGTCGATCGACGTCGCGACGGGTCTCTGAGCAAGGCCGCGAGGACAGGACAATGGCACTCAAGAAATTCAACCCGGTAACGCCGAGCACCCGCCAGTTGGTCATCGTCGACCGCTCGGGCCTCTACAAGGGCAAGCCCGTCAAGGGCCTGACCGAAGGCCTGACCAAGTCGGGCGGCCGCAACAATTACGGCCGCATCACGGCCCGCTTCATCGGCGGCGGTCACAAGCGTTCGTACCGCATCATCGACTTCAAGCGCCGCAAGTTCGACGTTGTCGGCACGGTGGAGCGTATCGAATACGATCCGAACCGCACCGCCTTCATCGCGCTGATCAAGTATGACGATGGCGAGCTGTCCTACATCCTGGCCCCGCAGCGCCTTGCTGCCGGCGACAAGATCGTGGCCGGCGAAGCAGTCGACGTGAAGCCGGGCAATGCGATGCCGCTGGCCTCGATGCCGGTCGGCACGATCGTCCACAACATCGAGCTGAAGCCCGGCAAGGGCGGCCAGGTCGCCCGTTCGGCGGGCGGTTACGCCCAGCTCGTCGGCCGCGACCAGGGCATGGCGATCCTGCGTCTCAATTCGGGTGAGCAGCGCGTCGTGCATGGTTCCTGCATGGCCACCGTCGGCGCCGTGTCGAACCCCGATCACGGCAACATCAACGACGGCAAGGCAGGTCGCACGGTGTGGCGCGGCAAGCGCCCGCACAATCGCGGTGTTGCCATGAACCCGGTCGATCACCCGCATGGCGGCGGCGAAGGCCGCACCTCGGGTGGCCGTCATCCGGTTTCGCCCTGGGGCAAGCCGACCAAGGGCAAGAAGACGCGGTCCAACAAGGCGACCGACAAGTTCATCCTGCGCTCGCGCCATCAGCGCAAGAGCTAAGAAGAGGTAACGCCAAGTGACTCGTTCTATTTGGAAAGGCCCCTTCATCGACGGCTACCTTCTCAAGAAGGTGGACAAGGTTCGTGAAGGCGGTCGCAATGAGGTGATCAAGATGTGGAGCCGTCGCTCCACCATCCTGCCGCAGTTCGTCGGCTTCACCTTCGGTGTCTACAACGGCCAGAAGCATGTCCCGGTCTCCGTGAACGAGGACATGGTCGGTCACAAGTTCGGTGAATTCGCTCCGACCCGGACCTATTACGGTCACGGCGCGGATAAGAAGGCGAAGAGGAAATAATCATGGGCAAGGCCAAAGCTCCGCGCAGGCTTGCTGACAACGAGGCGCGCGCCGTGTTGCGCACGATCCGTATCAGCCCGCAGAAGCTGAACCTGGTTGCCGCGCTGATCCGCGGCAAGAAGGTCGCGACAGCGCTTTCCGATCTCGAATTCTCGGCCAAGCGGATTTCCGGCACGGTCAAGAAGACGCTGGAATCGGCGATCGCCAACGCGGAAAACAACCACGACCTCGACGTCGACGCGCTGGTGGTGGCGGAAGCCTATGTCGGCAAGTCGATCGTCATGAAGCGTTTCCACGCTCGTGGCCGTGGTCGCGCCAGCCGTATCGAAAAGCCGTTTTCGCACCTCACG
This sequence comes from Pseudomonadota bacterium, assembly GCA_040755925.1. Taxonomy (GTDB): domain Bacteria; phylum Pseudomonadota; class Alphaproteobacteria; order Rhizobiales; family Rhizobiaceae; genus Mesorhizobium. The sequence goes on along the minus strand of JBFLWR010000051.1, from coordinate 17,155 downwards.
ATCGTCGTTCGTGAAGTCGAGGAAAAAGGGGAGGCCGCCTAATGGGCCAGAAAGTCAATCCGATCGGGCTGCGTCTCGGCATCAACCGTACCTGGGATTCGCGCTGGTTCGCGAACACCGGCGAGTACGGCCAGCTGCTGCACGAGGACATCAAGATCCGCAAGTATCTTGAGAAGGAACTCAAGCAGGCCGCGATCTCCAAGGTCGTGATCGAGCGTCCGCACAAGAAGTGCCGCGTCACCATCCACGCCGCGCGTCCGGGCCTGATCATCGGCAAGAAGGGCGCCGACATCGAGAAGCTTCGCAAGAAGCTGATGGAGATGACGAAGTCCGAGACGCACCTCAACATCGTTGAAGTTCGCAAGCCGGAAATCGACGCCACGCTGATCGCGCAGTCGATCGCCCAGCAGCTCGAGCGCCGCATCGCGTTCCGCCGCGCCATGAAACGCGCCGTGCAGTCGGCCATGCGTCTCGGCGCCGAGGGCATCCGCATCAACTGCTCGGGCCGTCTCGGCGGCGCCGAAATCGCGCGCATGGAATGGTACCGCGAAGGCCGCGTGCCGCTGCACACGCTGCGCGCCGATGTCGACTACGGCACGGCCGAGGCGAACACGGCTTACGGTATCTGCGGCGTCAAGGTTTGGGTGTTCAAGGGCGAGATCCTCGAGCATGACCCGATGGCTTCCGAGCGTCGTGCCACCGAGGGTGACGCAGCGCATGGCGGTGGTGGCGAACGCGAACGCGGTCGTCGTCGCGAGAACGCCTGAGACATTTGAGAATTTGGAGTTAGAACGATGCTGCAGCCAAAGCGCACAAAGTTCCGCAAGCAGTTCAAGGGCCGTATCCACGGTACCGCCAAGGGCGGCACCAATCTGGATTTCGGCGGTTTCGGGCTGAAGGCGCTTGAGCCGAACCGCGTCACCGCGCGCGAGATCGAGGCGGCCCGCCGCGCGATCACCCGCGAGATGAAGCGCGCCGGCCGCGTCTGGATCCGGGTGTTCCCGGATCTGCCGGTCACCTCGAAGCCGACCGAAGTGCGCATGGGTAAGGGCAAGGGCGCCGTCGACTACTGGGCGGCGCGCGTGAAGCCTGGCCGCATCATGTTCGAGATCGACGGCGTCAGCGAGGAGACCGCACGTGAAGCGCTGCGTCTCGGCGCCGCCAAGCTTTCGGTCAAGACGCGCTTCGTACAGCGCATCGCAGAATAAGGACGGGCTGAATCATGAAAGCCGAAGACATCCGGACCAAGACCCAGGATCAGCTGACCGACGACCTGGCCAGCCTGAAGAAGGAGCAGTTCAACCTGCGCTTCCAGAAGGCGACCGGCCAGCTCGAGAAGACCGCGCGCGTGAAGCAGGTCCGCAAGGACATCGCGCGCATCAAGACCATCGCCGCGGAAAAAGCCGCGGCCAAGAAGGGTTAAGACCATGCCAAAGCGCATTTTGCAGGGCACCGTCGTCAGCGACAAGAACGAGAAGACGGTCGTCGTCAAGGTCGAGCGGCGCTTCACGCATCCCGTGATGAAGAAGACCGTGCGCATGACCAAGAAGTACAAGGCGCACGACGAGAACAACGCCCACAAGGTCGGCGACGAAGTGTTCATCCAGGAATCGAAGCCGATTTCCAAGGACAAGCGCTGGATCGTCGTGTCCTCGGACCAGGCGTAACAAACGAATTTTGGACAGACCGGGGAGGGGTGAAGAACCCGTCCCGTTAGAAAAGAAGAAGGCGGCCAGTCATGATTCAGATGCAAACAAACCTCGACGTCGCGGACAATTCCGGCGCTCGTCGTGTCATGTGCATCAAGGTGCTGGGCGGTTCGAAGCGGAAATACGCCTCCGTCGGCGACATCATCGTGGTGTCGATCAAGGAAGCCATTCCGCGCGGCCGCGTTAAGAAGGGTGATGTGATGAAGGCGGTCGTGGTTCGCACGGCCAAGGACATCCGCCGCCCGGACGGCAGCGTGATCCGTTTCGACAAGAACGCGGCCGTTCTTGTCGACAATAAGAAAGAGCCGATCGGCACGCGTATCTTCGGGCCGGTGCCGCGCGAGCTTCGCGCCAAGAACCACATGAAGATCATCTCGCTCGCGCCTGAAGTGCTGTAAGGAGCCGGACCAATGCAAAAGATCAGAAAAGGCGACAAGGTCGTCGTGCTTGCCGGCAAGGACAAGGGCCGTTCGGGCGAAGTCCTGTCGGTGCAGCCGAAGGACGACACCGCGCTCGTGCGTGGCGTGAACCTCATCCGCCGTCACCAGAAGCAGACCCAGGCCCAAGAGGGCGGGATCATCACCAAGGAAGCGCCGATCCACCTGTCGAACATCGCGCTGGCCGACCCCAAGGACGGCAAGCCGACCCGCGTCGGCTTCACCATCCAGAAGGACGGCAAGAAGGTGCGCGTCGCCAAGCGTTCGGGAGAAGTCATCAATGGCTAAGTCTGAAACCAAGCAGGCAACTGCCAAGAACGAGCCGCGCCTCAAGAAGGTCTACAACGAGACCATCCGCAAGGCGCTGCAGGAGCAGTTCGGCTACGACAACAACATGCAGGTTCCGCGCATCGACAAGATCGTGCTGAACATGGGTGTTGGCGAAGCGACGGGCGATTCCAAGAAGCCCTCGGTCGCGGCCGAGGATCTCGCGCTGATCGCCGGCCAGAAGGCCGTCGTCACCCGCGCCCGCAACTCGATCGCGGGCTTCAAGGTGCGCGAGAACATGCCGATCGGCGCCAAGGTCACGCTGCGCAAGGAACGCATGTACGAGTTCCTCGACCGCCTCGTGAACATCGCGCTGCCGCGCGTTCGCGACTTCCGCGGACTGAACCCGAAGAGCTTTGACGGCCGTGGCAACTACGCCATGGGCATCAAGGAACACATCGTGTTCCCGGAGATCAACTACGACAAGGTTGATCAGGTCTGGGGCATGGACGTCATCGTTTGTACGACGGCGAAGACGGACGACGAGGCCAGGGCTCTGCTCAAGGCCTTCAACTTCCCCTTCCGCCAGTAACGGCAGCGAAAAAGGAAAAATCTGAAATGGCAAAGACCAGCTCAGTCGAGAAGAATAACAGGCGCCGCAAGCTCGCGGATCAGTACGCCGCCAAGCGCACGGCGCTCAAGGCCATCATCATGGATCAGTCCAAGCCGATGGAAGAGCGCTTCCGCGCCCAGTTGAAGCTTTCGGCCCTGCCGCGCAACTCGGCCAAGATCCGCATCCGCAACCGCTGCGAAGTCACGGGCCGCCCGCGCGCCTACTATCGCAAGCTCAAGCTTTCGCGTATCGCGCTCCGCGATCTGGGCAACAACGGCCAGATCCCGGGCCTGGTCAAGTCGAGCTGGTAAGGAGACACTGAGATGTCATTGAGCGATCCTCTCGGCGATATGCTGACCCGCATCCGCAACGCCTATGGCCGCAAGAAGTCGAGCGTCTCGACTCCGGCCTCGCGTCTGCGCGCCCGCGTTCTCGAAGTGTTGAAGTCGGAAGGCTATATCCGCGACTACAGCCAGACCGACTTTGAAAACGGCAAGTCGGAAATCGAGATCGAGCTGAAGTATTACGATGGCGCGCCGGTCGTGCGCGAGATCGAGCGCGTCTCGAAGCCCGGCCGCCGCGTCTATGTCTCGGCCAAGTCGATCCCGCAGGTCGCCAACGGCCTCGGCATCGCCATCCTTTCGACGCCGAAGGGCGTGATGGCCGACCACGAGGCGCGCGAGCAGAATGTCGGCGGGGAAATCCTCTGCCAGATCTTCTGATCGGGCCTGATAGCAAGAAAATGGGCTCCGGTTTTCGGGATCGCGCCCGGAAACTGGAACCTGAAACAAAAGAAGTGACGAGGACAACAAAATGTCTCGTATCGGAAAGAAACCCGTTTCGCTGCCGCAGGGCGTGACCGCGACCGTCAACGGCCAGACCGTGACGGCGAAGGGCCCCAAGGGCGAGTTGAAGTTCGTGGTGAACGACGAAGTGCTGGTCAAGTTGGAAGGCAACGAGATCGCCGTCCAGCCGCGCGACCAGACCAAGGCGGCCCGCTCCAAGTGGGGCATGTCGCGCACGCAGATCGTCAACATCCTGCAGGGTGTCAAGGACGGCTTCGAGAAGAAGCTCGAGATCACCGGCGTCGGTTACCGCGCGGCCATGCAGGGCAAGAACCTGCAGCTGGCCCTCGGCTTCAGCCACGACGTTGTCTATGAGACGCCCCAGGGTGTCACGATCACGGTGCCTAAGCCGACGGAAATCACCGTCGCCGGTATCGACAAGCAGCAGGTCGGCCAGGTCGCCGCCGAGATCCGCGAATATCGCGGCCCGGAGCCTTACAAGGGCAAGGGCGTGCGCTATGCCGGCGAGCGGATCGTGCGCAAGGAAGGCAAGAAGAAGTAAGGGGCTTGGCTCCGAAAGGGCCAAGCTAGAGAACTACAACGCCGCGGGGAGTGGCCGCGGGAGGCATTTGCGCCTACCGCACAGGGTTGCCCCCGTTTTCTGAAGGCAAGGAACTGATATTATGGGCTCGAAGGAATCCACCCAGCGCCGCGCTCAGCGCGTCCGCCGTCAACTCAAGAAGGTCGCCGGCGAGCGCCCGCGTCTTTCGGTGCACCGCACCTCGAAGAACATCTACGTCCAGGTCATCGACGATGCCAAGGGCCACACCATTGCCGCCGCTTCGACGCTTGAAAAGGACCTCAAGGGCTCGCTCAAGACCGGCGCCGATACTGCCGCCGCGGCTGCCGTCGGCAAGCTGATCGCCGAGCGTGCTTCGAAGGCGGGCGTCAAGGAAGTGGTCTTCGATCGCGGCCCGTACATCTATCACGGCCGCGTCAAGGCGCTGGCCGAGGCTGCCCGCGAGGGTGGGCTCAGCTTCTAAGCATGATCCGAGACCCTGAAGGTCCACGCAGCGAAAAGTTGCAGACTTTCCGGGCAAGATCATGCAAAGGAGAAACGATTCACCGCCGGTGACCCGAATGCGGCGCCGGCAAACAGCAACCCGTGCTTCCGGAAAAGAACAAGGACTAGGATATGGCACAGGAACGTAGGGAAGGCGGCCGCGGCCGCGAGCGTGAACGCGAAGAGCGTGACGACGGCATGGTGGACAAGCTCGTCCACATCAACCGCGTCGCCAAGGTGGTGAAGGGCGGCCGTCGTTTCGGCTTTGCCGCTCTCGTCGTCGTCGGCGACCAGAAGGGCCGCGTCGGCTTCGGTCACGGCAAGGCGCGCGAAGTGCCGGAAGCGATCCGCAAGGCGACCGAATCGGCCAAGCGCGACATGATCTTCGTGCCGCTGCGTTCGGGCCGCACGCTGCATCACGACGTCGAGGGTCGCTGGGGCGCTGGACGCGTTCTGCTGCGCGCCGCCAAGCAGGGTACCGGCATCATCGCCGGCGGTCCGATGCGCGCCGTCTTCGAGACGCTCGGCATGCATGACGTGGTCGCCAAGTCGATGGGTTCGTCGAACCCGTACAACATGGTTCGCGCCACCTTCGACGCGCTGAAGAGCCAGATGCATCCCAAGGATGTGGCGGCCGCTCGTGGCATCAAGTATTCGACCCTTCAGGCCCGCCGCGGCACCGCCGTTGCGGCTGAAGAATAGTCGACGCTGACCAGGGATTTCGACCATGGCCAAGAAAGCTACCAAGACCATCACCATCGAGCAGATCGGTTCGCCGATCCGCCGGCCGAAGGAGCAGCGCGCGACGCTGGTCGGCCTCGGCTTGAACAAGATGCACAAGCAGCGCACGCTGGAAGACACTCCTTCCGTGCGCGGCATGATCGCCGCCGTACAGCATCTCGTCCGCGTCGTGGACGAGGGCTGAGCGAGAGCGCAGGAGAACGAAGATGAAACTCAACGATCTGCGTGACAAGGACGGCGCCACGCATTCCAGGAAGCGCCTCGGTCGCGGCATCGGCTCAGGCTCGGGCAAGACCGCCGGTCGCGGCGTGAAGGGCCAGAAGGCACGCTCCGGCGTCGCCATCAACGGCTTCGAGGGCGGCCAGATGCCGCTCTACCGTCGCCTGCCGAAGCGCGGCTTCAACAACCTGTTCGGCAAGAGCTTCACGGTCGTGTCGCTGGCCCGCATTCAGGCCGCCATCGACGCCAAGAAGCTCGACGCCAAGGAAACCGTCACCGCTGAAACGCTGATCGCAGCGGGCGTGATCCGCCGCGCCAAGGACGGCGTGCGCGTGCTCTCCGACGGCGAGCTCAAGGCCAAGCTCAGCTTCGACGTCGCCGGCGCCTCCAAGGCCGCGATCGAGAAAATCGAGAAGGCCGGCGGTTCGGTGAAGCTGCCGGAAGCGGCCGCCGCCGAGTAACGGCGATTTGAAGCGCGGCTGGCACGGATGAGTTCGTCGAACCGCGCTTTGATCTGAGGAATTGGGCGGCCGCGTCAACGCGGCCGCTTGCATGTTTACGGTCCGGAGCTTATCTCGTGAGCTTCGGTGACACGCGCCGCCTGAGCTGCGGGCATTGGGCGTGACATGGAAATCAAAAGAAGTAGAGCATGACGTCGTCCGAGAACCGCTTCCCCCTTTTCGGCATCCTGCTCTAGCGGAGAATCAGGCATGGCTTCGGCTGCTGAACAACTAGCCTCCAATCTCAATTTTGCGGCCTTCGCCAAGGCCGAGGATCTGAAGAAGCGCATCTGGTTCACCATCGGTGCGCTGCTCGTCTATCGCCTCGGCACTTATATCCCGCTTCCCGGCATCAATCCCGACGCCTTCGCCCAGGCCTTCTCCTCGCAGAGCAAGGGCGTGCTCGGCATGTTCAACATGTTTGCCGGCGGCGCCGTGCAGCGCATGGCGATCTTCGCGCTGGGCATCATGCCTTACATCTCCGCCTCCATCATCATGCAGCTGATGACCTCGGTCATCCCTTCGCTGGAAGCGTTGAAGAAGGAAGGCGAGCAGGGCCGCAAGATCATCAACCAGTACACGCGCTACGGCACCGTGCTGTTGGCCCTGGTGCAGGCCTACGGCATTTCGGTCGGCCTGGAAGGCGGCAACGGCATCGTCAACGATCCCGGCATGTTCTTCCGCATCTCGACCGTCGTCACGCTGGTCGGTGGCACCATGTTCCTGATGTGGCTCGGCGAGCAGATCACCGCGCGCGGCATCGGCAACGGCATTTCGCTGATCATCTTCTCCGGTATCGTCGCTGGCCTGCCGCGGGCGATCTCCGGCACGCTGGAACTCGGCCGCACCGGCGCGCTGTCCACGGGGCTGATTCTCGCGATCATCGTGCTGGCCATCGTCGTCATCGGCCTCATCGTGTTCTTCGAGCGCGCCCAGCGCCGCCTTCTCATCCAGTATCCGAAGCGACAGGTCGGCAACCGCATGTTCCAGGGCGACACCTCGCACCTGCCGCTGAAGCTGAACACCTCGGGCGTCATCCCGCCGATCTTCGCGTCCTCGCTCCTGCTTCTGCCGGCCACTGTCGCGGGCTTCTCGCAGACGACGAACCTGCCCACCTGGGCAAGCGCCATCCTTGCCTCGCTCGGCCACGGCCAGCCGCTATACATGGCGTTCTACGCGGCGATGATCATCTTCTTCGCCTTCTTCTACACCGCGATCGTCTTCAACCCGAAAGACACTGCGGACCAGCTCAAGAAGCATTCCGGCTTCATCCCCGGCTACCGCCCGGGCGAGCGCACCGCGGAATATATCGATTATGTTCTGACGCGCATCACCGTCATCGGCGCCATCTACCTGGTGCTGGTCTGTCTGCTGCCCGAGTTCCTGATTTCAGCGACTGGCGTACCATTCTACCTCGGTGGCACATCGCTTCTGATCGTGGTCAGTGTCACGCTCGACACGGTGGCGCAGATTCAGGGCCACCTGATCGCGCACCAGTATGAAGGCTTGATCAAGAAGTCGAAGTTGCGCGGGGGGAAGAGGAGCAGATGAGGCTGATTTTGCTTGGACCGCCAGGGGCGGGCAAGGGGACGCAAGCACAAAGACTGGTAGAAAAACACGGCATACCCCAGCTCTCGACGGGTGACATGCTGCGTGCCGCAGTCCAGGCGGGAACCGAGGTCGGCAAGCGCGCGAAGGCGGTGATGGATGCCGGCGAACTGGTATCCGACGCGATAGTCAATGCGATCGTCGCCGAGCGGATCGACCAAGCCGATTGCGCCAATGGTTTCATCCTCGACGGCTACCCGCGCACCTTGGTGCAGGCCGATGCGGTCGAGGCCATGCTTTCCGAGCGCGGCATCGCGCTGGACACCGTTATCGAGTTGGTCGTCGACGACAAGGCGCTTGTCGGCCGTATCGTCAAGCGGGCAGAGGATGCCAAGGCCGCGGGCCAGCCGGTGCGCAAGGACGACAATCCGGCGGTGTTCGAGGAGCGCCTGCGCGAATATTACAAGAAGACGGCTCCGTTGACCGGCTACTATTATGCCAAGGGCAGGTTGAAGACCGTCGACGGCATGGCCAGCATCGACGCGGTGACCGCGGAGATCGAGACGGTGCTCGCGGCGAAGTAGGCCGCTTCGGCAAGTTACGATTGCACTTGACTGGAAGGGGCCGTTGGGGTATGGCGGCCCATCTTCCTATCAGGCACGGACTTTGCTTGCCCGTCAGGGCAAGGCCATCTGTCTTGAACCAGGAAACTCCCGCAAGGGCCGGCCTCCACCGGACGCGGGGCAACTTTAAGATAGCGCCGGTTCGTCCGGCCCACATGGAGATGAGAAGAAAATGGCTCGTATAGCCGGCGTAAACATTCCGACCAACAAGCGCGTCGTCATTGCGCTTCAGTACATTCACGGCATCGGCAAGAAGTTTGCCCAGGAGATCGTCGACAAGGTCGGCATCCCGGCGGACCGCCGCGTCAACCAGCTGACCGACGCGGAAGTGCTGCAGATCCGCGAGACGATCGACCGCGACTACCAGGTCGAAGGCGACCTGCGCCGCGAAGTCTCGATGAACATCAAGCGGCTCATGGACCTCGGCTGCTACCGTGGCCTGCGTCACCGCCGCTCGTTGCCCGTCCGCGGCCAGCGCACGCACACCAATGCGCGCACCCGCAAGGGCCCGGCCAAGGCAATCGCCGGCAAGAAGAAGTAATTGAGCGAATGGTGAGTAGCCATTAGCGAGTAGGGGATACTATTCGCTATTTCCTACTCACCACTCGCTTCCAAGGTGGAGCCGCTGGCATTACGGCGGTGTAGAGATCAACTGAAAGGACTACCATGGCCAAGGAAGCCGCTCGTGTTCGCCGTCGCGAACGCAAGAACATCTCGTCGGGCGTTGCCCACGTCAATTCGACCTTCAACAACACCATGATCACCATCACCGACGCGCAGGGCAATTCGATTGCCTGGTCGTCGGCCGGCGCTCAGGGCTTCAAGGGTTCGCGCAAGTCGACCCCGTTCGCTGCCCAGATGGCTGCCGAGGACGTCGCCAAGAAGGCTCAGGAACACGGCATGCGCATGCTCGAGGTCGAGGTCTGCGGACCCGGCTCCGGTCGCGAATCGGCGCTGCGCGCGCTCCAGGCAGCCGGCTTCACCATCACCTCGATCCGTGACGTGACGCCGATCCCGCACAATGGCTGCCGCCCGCGCAAGAAGCGCCGCGTCTAATTATTCGAACGCCGCGTGAGCGCCGAGGCGCTCCTCCGCGGTAATTCCAGGTCGCCCGCCACGATTGGATGGTGGCGGGGCAAAGGAAGGAAGACACCATGATCCAGAAAAACTGGCAGGAACTGATCAAGCCGAACAAGATCGAGTTCTCGTCGAAGAAGAAGACGCTGACCACGCTGGTGGCCGAGCCGCTGGAGCGCGGCTTTGGCCTCACGCTCGGCAACGCGCTGCGGCGCGTGCTTTTGTCTTCGCTGCGCGGCGCGGCTGTGACCGCCGTGCAGATCGACGGCGTCCTGCATGAGTTCTCGTCCATCGCCGGCGTGCGCGAGGACGTGACCGACATCGTGCTCAACATCAAGGAAATCGCCATCCGCATGGAAGGCGATGGTCCCAAGCGCATGGTCGTTCGCAAGCAGGGCCCGGGCGCCGTGCTCGCTGGCGACATCCAGACGGTTGGCGACGTCGAGATCCTCAACCCCGACCACGTCATCTGCACGCTGGACGAGGGCGCCGAGATCCGCATGGAGTTCACCGTCGACACCGGCAAGGGCTATGTTCCGGCCGAGCGCAACCGCGCCGAGGACGCGCCGATCGGCCTGATCCCTGTCGACAGCCTCTATTCGCCGGTCAAGAAGGTCTCCTACAAGGTCGAGAACACCCGCGAGGGCCAGGTTCTCGACTATGACAAGCTGACCATGACCATCGAGACCAACGGCTCGATCTCGGGCGAGGACGCGGTGGCCTTCGCCGCCCGCATCCTGCAGGACCAGCTTGGCCTGTTCGTCAACTTCGACGAGCCGCAGAAGGAAGTCGCCACCGAAGCCGTCACCGAGCTCGCCTTCAACCCGGCGCTGCTCAAGAAGGTCGACGAGCTGGAGCTTTCGGTGCGTTCGGCCAACTGCCTGAAGAACGACAACATCGTCTATATCGGCGACCTGATCCAGAAGACCGAAGCCGAGATGCTGCGCACCCCGAACTTCGGCCGCAAGTCGCTGAACGAGATCAAGGAAGTGCTGGCGGCGATGGGCCTGCACCTCGGCATGGAAGTGCCGGACTGGCCGCCGGAAAACATCGAAGACCTCGCCAAGCGTTACGAAGACCAATATTGAGCATGAATTCCGAGGATCGGGCGGCGTGAGCCGCTCGAGCCGACGGTCATGCGGAAAACCATCAGAGGCCGTGGCCTCTTGAACAACTGAAGAAGGAAAAGAGCCATGCGCCACGGTTTCAAGGGCCGTCGCTTCGCCCGCAGCGTAAGCCACCGCAAATCAATGTTCGCCAACCTCGCCGTGTCTCTGATCGAGCACGAGCAGATCGTCACCACCCTGCCCAAGGCGAAGGACCTGCGTCCGATCGTCGAGAAGCTGGTGACGCTCGGCAAGCGCGGCGACCTGCACGCCCGCCGCCAGGTGATCGCGCAGATCGGCAATGAAAACGTCGTCAAGCGCCTGTTCGAGACGCTGGCCCCGCGCTACGCCAACCGCAACGGCGGCTACCTGCGCATCATGAAGGCGGGCTTCCGCCACGGCGACAACGCCGCAATGGCGGTCATCGAGTTCGTCGACCGCGACACCTCGGCCAAGGGTGCCGCCGACCGCGCCCGCCTCGAGGCGGAAGGTGCCAACGAGGAGGCCGCGGCCGCCTGAGGCCCCGCTTTTCGTGAATGATCTCAAGGGGCCTTCGGGCCCCTTTTGCATTCCGGGATCACCACGCGTAATGCGCGGATTTTTCGTTCGGAAGCTCACGCTTTTGCGCGACAAGCGCCGCGTTTCAGTGCATTAGCCTTTCAATCTGCATAATCGTCGGGACAATGGCGCCTGATCTGGAGGATTCGGAATGCACCTCAAACGGCTGTTTCTCGTAGCTCTTTGCGCCTTCGCCGCTTTCGCCGCGGCGCCCGCCGTAAGGCAGGCATTGGCCGAGGATGCACCGGCCAAGGCAGACCCCAGCCTGTCGGATGTGCTGACCGATCTTCTGCATGGCGTCGAAGGCGAAAACGGCGCGGCGGGCCAGAACAAGCGTGTCCCGTTTGGCCGTGAGGAAGTGCAGCTCTCCTTCGCGCCGCTGGTCAAGCAGACCGCGCCCGGCGTCGTCAACGTCTATGCCTCCCAGACCGCCAAGGTCCGGTCGCCTTTCGAAGGCGATCCCTTCTTCGAAGAATTCTTCGGCCGGGCGCAGCCGCGTGCGCAGTCGTCGCTCGGCTCCGGCGTGCTGGTGGACCCGAGTGGGGTGATCGTCACCAACTACCACGTCATCAAGGATGCCGACGAGGTGAAAGTGGCGACCGCCGATGGCCGCGAATTCACTAGCAAGGTCATGCTCAAGGATGAGACGCTCGACCTCGCCGTGCTCAAGATTTCGGCCGACAAGCCGTTCCCGGTCATCGCCATCGGTGATTCCGACGCGCTCGAAGTCGGCGACCTGGTGCTCGCCATCGGCAATCCGTTCGGCGTCGGCCAGACGACCACCAGTGGCATCGTTTCCGCGCTTGCGCGCAGCCATATCGGCGTCTCGGATTCGGGCTACTTCATCCAGACGGACGCCGCCATCAATCCCGGCAATTCTGGTGGCGCGCTGATCAACATGGGCGGCCAGCTGGTCGGGATCAACACGGCGATATACAGCCGCAGCGGCGGCTCGATCGGCATCGGTTTCGCCATCCCGTCGAACATGGTCCGCGCCTTCGCGGACGCCGCCAAGGCCGGCCTCGACTTCTTCGAGCGGCCCTATATCGGCGCGGAGTTCGAGGCGGTGACGCCGCAGATCGCCGAATCGCTCGGCATGGAAAAGCCGACCGGCGCGCTCGTGTCCTCGGTCGAGGGCGTGGGACCGGCTGCCAAGGCGGGGCTGAAGCCCGGCGATGTCGTGCTTTCGCTCAACAACACCCCCGTCGAGAGCGTCGAGGCGCTGGACTATCGCATGGCGACGCTGTCGATCGGCTCCAAGGCGACCTTCGCGGTGCTGAGCAAGGGTCAGCAGGCGACGCTGGAAATCCCGCTCGAGCGCGCGCCGGAAGGCGCCAAGGCGACCGAGGTGACGCTGCACGGCCGCAGCCCGTTCTCGGGCGCCAAGGTCGCGGTGCTGTCGCCCAGGCTTGCCCAGCGGCTCGGCCTGCGCACCGATCTCAAGGGCGTCGCGGTCATCGACATCAACCGCGATTCTCCCGCCGCCGATTTCGGTTTCCAGCCGGGAGACATCGTGCGCGAGGTGAACGGCACGAGCATCGACACGGCCGAGACCCTGGCCCAGATCGCTCAGCAGGACACGCGCTGGTGGCGCTTTACCGTCGAGCGCGGCGGGCAGATACTGCGCCAGGTGTTGCGTTATTGAGGCGATCCAAGGGATCGTCGCCCAGCGTCGAAGACTTGCATGGCAGACCTGTTCAGTGCCGATGAACCGGAGAAGGCGCCGCCCGGGCGGCCGCTGGCCGACCGACTGCGCCCGAAAAACCTGGGCGAGGTCGTCGGCCAGGAACATCTGACCGGTCCCGACGGCGCGCTGACGCGGCTGATCGATTCCGGCTCGCTCGGCTCGATGATCTTCTGGGGGCCGCCGGGCACCGGCAAGACGACGGTGGCACGGCTCCTGGCGGGCGAGACGCATCTCGCTTTCGAGCAGATATCGGCGGTGTTTTCTGGCGTCGCGGACCTCAAGAAGGTGTTCGAGGCCGCGAAGCTGCGCCGCGCCAATGGCCGCCAGACGCTGCTCTTCGTCGACGAGATCCATCGCTTCAACCGCGCCCAGCAGGACGGTTTTCTTCCCGTCATGGAAGATGGAACGGTGGTGCTGGTTGGCGCCACCACGGAGAACCCGTCCTTCGAGCTGAATGCCGCGCTCCTGTCGCGCGCGCGGGTGCTGGTGTTCCGATCGCTCGGCGAGGAAAGCATCGCCAAGCTTCTGGAGCGGGCCGAAGAGACCGAGGGCAGGGCGCTGCCGCTGGACGATGAGGCGCGGGCCATGCTCATCCGCATGGCGGACGGCGACGGCCGCGCCTCGCTGACGCTTGCCGAGGAAGTCTGGCGCGCCGCCAAGCCCGGCGAGGTGTTCAGTCCGGAAGGTCTGCAGCGCGTCATCCAGCGCCGCGCGCCGATCTACGACAAGGGCCAGGACGGCCACTACAATCTGATCTCGGCGCTGCACAAATCGGTGCGCGGCTCCGATCCCGACGCCGCGCTCTATTATCTCGCCCGCATGTTCGATGCCGGCGAGGATCCGCTCTATCTCGGCCGGCGACTGGTGCGCATGGCGGTGGAGGATATCGGCCTCGCCGATCCCCAGGCGCTGGTCGTCGCCAACGCCGCCAAGGATGCCTATGACTATCTTGGCTCTCCCGAGGGCGAGCTCGCTTTCGCCGAGGCCGCCGTGTATCTGGCGACCGCGCCGAAATCGAACGCCGTCTACACCGCCTTCAAGGCAGCCACGCAAGCCGCCAGGGAATTCGGCTCCCTGCTGCCGCCCAAGCATATCCTCAACGCGCCGACCAAGCTGATGAAGGAAGAGGACTACGGCGCCGGCTATCGTTACGACCATGACGAGCCGGACGCCTTTTCCGGGCAGGACTATTTCCCGGAGAAGATGGGGCGGCGCACCTTCTACGATCCGCCTGAACGCGGCTTCGAGCGCGACATCAGGAAGCGGCTGGAATACTGGGCCAAGCTGCGCAGGGAACGGGAAGGCTAGGATTGGCCCGCGCGGCCGTGCTTGCGCCACGGCGCGAGAACCTGCCTTGGGGCATCCCGGCTTCGGTTGTCCTGCACATGCTGCTGCTTGCACTATTCGCGCTCCTGCCGCCGCCAATGCGCCCGAAGCGTCCCCAGGATGAGCCGGTTTCGGTCGAGATACTGACGCCGGGCCAGCTTCGGCCAGCGGAACCAACTCTGGCCGCGTCGACAATTCCAGCGCAGGTTCCGCCCACTGTCACTGCGCCAACTCGGCCGACAGAACCGCCTCCGCCGGCCATGATCCATCCGACGCAAATGCTGTCGGCGAAAACGCTCGCCGATCCGCGCAGCCGGCAGGTGCGCGCAGACCTTGCGACATTTGCTTCCGAGGACCGCATGTCTCAGCTCTGCAACATCGAGGCGATGGACCAGATCCACAAATGGAAGGCTGATTTCCAGCCCGACCGGGTGGTGGCCTACGCGACCGCCGGGGAAAAGATCAGAGGCACGACGATCCGCGCCGACGGCGCCGCCTTTCGCAGCCGCAAGAACTGGTACGCACTCAAGTTCAATTGCGAACTGTCGCCGGACGGCGAAAGCGTAATCGGCTTCGAATTCCTGGTCGGCGACCCGGTGCCGCAAGAGAGATGGGACGAACTCGGCCTGCCCGCTGTGCATTGATGACGTTTTCCCGGCTCGCGCAATGCTGGTGCAAGCATTGGCGCCGAAGCTGCGGTGCCCCAGATTGTGCAGCGGCACGAAAAATCCTATGAAGGCGCACGGCTGGCGGGGGTCGCCGTGATTTGACTCATGCGAACAGGGATCGCGCTCCCGCGCGGACAAAATTGACAAAGCAAACCTTTAAGACCCTTCGTAAGGCTGCGATTGCAGTCGTAATCCTCGCGCTCGGCTTCTATTTCATCCCCATAATCACGGCGATCTTCGTCGTCTGCGGTCTGATCGACGTCATGCGCAACGACCAGAAGGACTGGAAGCTGTTCGATCGCTACTTCCTCGGCAACGGCCTGTTCACCTGGCTGCTTTCGCCGTTCAACCTGATCGTCGACCTTCTTTGCTACCGGAACCAGGGCGTGTGGAAGCCCGAGCAGTTCCCGGAGGACTACCAGCGCGAGATCAACGAGGTGCTTGGCGTCTTCAAGGCGCGCAAGGACGAGATCATCGCCGACATCGACGCCAATTTCGGCACTGGCCGGCGCGGCATGTATGTCTACCAGTGGTATGGCAAGCACAAGATCGACAACGTTCCGGAATTCAACAAGGACTACAAATACATCAAGACGATCGCCGTTTCCGTTTTCAGCAAGCGCGAATCGACGTCCTGGCATTTCGGACCGCTGCGGCTCAGCCTGCGCATCCTCTACAATCTGATCCCGGTGAAGGCGGAGATCTTCGTCCAGTGCGGCAGCAAGAAGAACTACTGGTTCGACAATCCGCTGTTCATCTTCGATGACACGCTCTTCCACCGCTCGGTCAACGAATATGACGGCCGCCGCTACTGCGTCTTCGTCGACATCATCCGCCCGTCTCCGTTCCCGAAGCTTATCGCGGGCCTTCTCGCCATCGTCTCGGTCAGCGTCGAGCGTATCAATTCCGTCTTCTACAAGAACTGGAAGATGATCGGCTCGTCCAAGGCGAACAAGGCTGCAGCCAACTGAGCGCTGGAACCCGAGGGCTCCAGCCGGCCATCTAAACCAACGTCCAATGGCGGTGACGAACCACGACCTCTAGAACTCCAGGGCAATCGTCAGGCTAATTTCCGTCTGGAATTGCGCGAGATCAAATACCCGTGGCGGTCGACATGGTATCGAAACCAGGCCGCTCCGGGGTATCTTGCGAGTATACTGACGGAGCGGAAGGAGGTTCCGCTCACCGGGAGGATGAGGTTGATCGGACGGCAAACAGCCGTGCACGCGGATCTGGTCCAGGCTTCGATCGCCAACAGCGACGCGGCCCACTCGGCATTGGTCGCCTCGTGGCGGCGTTCCCTGAAATTGCATCATCTCGATCCGGCAGAACGCAAGGCGCCCAGGCGGCTGACCGAAGGCGAGCTCAGACAAGCCCGGCAGCGAATGGAGCAATTGATCCGGGCTGCCGACGGCAGCCTCAACCGTCTCTACCTTGCGGTGGGTGGGGTAGGCTGCTGCGTGATGCTTGCCGATCGCGACGGCATTCCGGTCGAGCGCAGGGGTGCCGCCGGCGATGACGAGACATTCGACGAATGGGGGCTGTGGACCGGCACGGTCTGGAGCGAGGACAGCGAAGGCACCAACGGCATCGGCACCTGCATCGCCGACCAGAGGGCGCTGACCATCCACCGGGATCAGCACTTTTTCTCCCGCAACACGCTGCTCAGTTGCACGACGGCGCCGGTCTACGACCACGAAGGCAATCTGGCCGCCGCGCTCGACGTCTCGTCCTGCCGCTCCGACCTGACCGAAGGCTTCGTCCAGCTCATTGCTGTCGCGGTAGGCGATGCCGCCCGGCGCATCGAGGCGGAGAATTTCCGCATGGTGTTCTCCGGCACCCGCATCCTGCTCGCCCCGGTCGCGGAACGCAGCGCCGGGGCGCTGATCGCGGTCGACGCGGACGATCTGGTGATCGGCGCGACCCGCTCGGCGCGCCTCGCGCTCGGCATAACCAGTGAGGCCCTGGCCAGGGGCATGCTGGCGGCCGACGTCCTCGGCGATACGGCAAGGACCGCCGAGGATCTGGACGATGCTGAACGCAGCGTGCTGCAACGGGCCCTGGCCCGTGCCAGCGGCAATGTCTCGGCGGCCGCCCAAAGCCTCGGTATCTCGCGCGCGACGCTGCACCGCAAGCTCGCCCGTTTCGGCATCCGTCGCCCGCATTGAATTTCGAGCCGCGGGCGGGGGCACTGATGGGGCCATCCGCGGCCCCCAACGGCCGGCGCA
>JBFLWR010000509.1:0-15463 GCA_040755925.1 Pseudomonadota bacterium | reverse complement strand
CGAGGATCATGTTCGAGGTGCCGCCATCGGCCCACTGGAAGATCTGATCGGTGTAGTGCCAGTAGTCCTCGAGCGTTTCGCCCTTGATCGCGAAGACCGGAATGCCGGCTTCGGCGATCGCCGCTGCTGCGTGGTCCTGCGTCGAGAAGATGTTGCAGGAGGCCCAGCGGATATCGGCGCCCAGCGCCTTCAGCGTTTCGATCAGCACGGCCGTCTGGATCGTCATGTGCAGCGAGCCGGTGATGCGCGCGCCCTTGAGCGGCTTCTTGTCGCCGAACTCCTCGCGGCAGGCCATCAGGCCCGGCATTTCGGTTTCGGCGATCTCGATTTCCTTGCGGCCCCAGCCGGCAAGCGCGATATCGGCGACCACATAGTCCTTGCTACCCGTCATGAGAGTGCTCCGGTGTGATTTGTCTTCAGGCGCGCCGGCGCCGGGAGGCGCGGGGAAGGGCGCGAATTGCCGGCCTGACTAGCAGATCGGTCGCCAAACGACAATGGGACATAAAGAAATCTTTATGCGCACATATCTTTTGGGGGCGGTGAGCCTCGCCCAAAAGCCTGTAGCAGTATTCGAGACCACGACACGCACCGAAGCAAAAAGCTTCAGATCTCCTCACCGAAGCGCGAGGCAACCAGCTGCTCCAGCGCGTCGATCGCCGGACCTGCCTCAGGTCCGCTGGCGGTGACGCGGATCGAGTAGCCCGGGCTTGCCGCCAGCATCATCAAGCCCATGATCGAGGTGCCGCCGACCTTCACGCCATCCTTCTCGACATGGATGGTGGCATTGAAGCCGCTGGCGACCTGCACGAATTTGGCGGAGGCGCGGGCATGCAGGCCGCGCTGGTTCACGATCGGGAAATCCCGCACGACCTCATCCTTGCCTGGCGAGATTGCGTTCATTTGCTGCTCAGGAGCTGGCTGGCGACGTTGATGTATTTGCGGCCCGCGGCCTGCGCCTCGTCGAGCGCGGCGGCCATGTTGTCGCCCTTGCGCACCGAGGAAAGCTTGATCAGCATCGGCAGGTTCATGCCGGCGATGACTTCGGTGCGGCCGGATTCCATCACCGAGATGGCAAGGTTGGAGGGTGTGCCGCCGAACATGTCGGTGAGCACGATCACGCCGGCGCCGCTGTCGACGCGCGCGACCGCGTCCACGATATCGGCCCGGCGCTGCTCCATGTCATCGTCGGCGCCGATCGCAACGGTTTCGAAATTGTCTTGTGGCCCCACCACATGTTCTACGGCATGCCGGAACTCGGTGGCGAGTTGACCGTGCGTCACGAGCACGAGTCCGATCATTCTTTGGTGGCTCCCGTCATCGCCGCTTCACAGGCGTATCTTATGTTCGCCAGCCAATCCAGGCGGCGGGAGCGCTATCTTGTCGACGCACGGCCGGTTGACAAGTCCAAAATTGCGCCGGCCCGAGCCATTTTGACGCATTGCAACAAAAAACCCGGACCGGATCACAAAAAAGGCGCGATGGAAAGCCGCGCCACCACCGCTGGCAGGGCGGCGGCGACATTGCGTTGGACGACATCGATGCGCGGCACCAGGCAGCCGGCGATCGTGTCGAAGGATTCTTCCTGAAAGCGCGCCATCTCAGGCTCGGGGACCAGCCGCGCGGCGAGGTCGATAACGCCGGCCGGTTCGTAGCTCAGCGGCCGTGGACCGATGCCGGGCACCTCGGCAAACCCGGCGATGGTTGCGGGCGCGCTGCACACCAGCCGCCCGCCGCGGTCAGCGGCAAAGAGCTGGTCGTCGCCGATCAGGCTGGAAAAGAGCCCGCGCTGCCGGCAATGATCGATCAGCGCCAGAGCCAGCGTCGACTTGCCCGAGCCGGACGGCCCGGTGATGAGCACGCCGTACCGGCCGATGAGGATCGCCGTCGCATGGATGTTCTGGGGCTTGGCGGCGGGTTGCGGCATGTCAGGCCAGGGATCAGCCTTCCGCCGGCAGGGTGACCACGAAACGCGCTCCCTTGATCTCGCCGGGCTTCGTGCCGGGGATGTTCTCGGCCGTCAGCGTGCCGCCATGCGCCTCGACGATCTGCCGGCTGATGGAGAGCCCGAGCCCGGAATTCTGGCCGAAGGCCTCGCTGGCCGGCCGGTCGGTGTAGAAGCGCTCGAAGATGCGGTCGATATTCTCGGCCCTGATGCCCGGGCCGTTGTCGTCGACGGTGATGATGTTGAGCTTGCCCGCGCGGGCCAAGGAGATCGCTATGTGGCCGTGCTCGTCCGGAACGAAGGAGCGGGCGTTTTCGATCAGGTTGGTGATGACCTGGCCAATCCTGAGATCATGGCCCTGGACGAAGTAGCCCTTGGCGCCGGTCGGCAGCTTGGCGATCTTGAGCTCGATCTCGACCGCCTTCTTGTGGCGGGTCGTCTCGCGCGAGACCGCCACCAGATCGGTGACGAACTTCTTCAGGTCCACGATCCCGGCGTCCTCGCGCGCGAGCTCGGCGTCGAGGCGGGAGGCGTCGGAGATGTCGGTGATCAGCCGGTCGAGCCGCTTCACGTCGTGCTGGATGATCTCCATCAGCCGGTTGCGCGAGGCGTCGTTCTTGGCCAGCGGCAGCGTTTCCACGGCGCTGCGCAACGATGTCAACGGGTTCTTCAATTCATGCGAGACGTCGGCGGCGAAGCTCTCGATGGCCTCGATACGGGCATAGAGCGCGTTGGTCATGTCGCGCACCGCGATCGACAGATTACCGATCTCGTCCTGGCGCTCGGAGAAGTCGGGGATCTCCTCGCGGCTCTTGACGCCGCGCCGCACCCTGACGGCGGCTGCCGAAAGCCGGCGCAGCGGGTTGGCGATCGTGGATGCGAGCAGCATCGAGAGGATGGCGGTCACGAGCGCCGCGATGCCGAACACGCGCAGGATCGCCTTGCGTTCGGCCGCCACGATCTTGTCGATGTCGCCGCCCTCCGTCGACAGCATCAGCACGCCAAGCACGGCGCGGAAACGCTGGATCGGCACCGCGACAGAAACGATCTGCTCGCCCTGCTCGCTGACCCTGACGATGGTCGAGGGGCTGCCGGTCAGCGCCTTGACCACTTCCGGGAAGGCCGCGCCGTTGCCGCCTGGCTGTTCGTGATAGACCGGCAGATCCTTGTTGCGGAAGAAGTCGAAGACGAATTTCTCGACCTGCTCGAGCAGGCCCGGCTGCTCGTCGTCGACCGGCGGCAGGTCGTAGCGCAAGATCTGGCCGCGCGAATAGAGGTGGCGCGAATCGAGCAACAGGTTGGCGTCGCGGTCATAGATGCGGGCGCGCGTGCGGGTCGGCGAGATCAGCCGCCGCAGCACCGGCGCCACGCGTTCCGGATTGATCGGGAAGTCGAGATTGTCGAGCTGGTCAGAGCCCGGCCCAAGGCTTTCGCCGGCCTGCAGCTCAAGCAGCTTTTCCGGGTCGATGCTGATCGAATCCGTCTCGACCGTCGCCGATGCCGCAATCGCGCCGGCGATGATCTCGCCCTGCGTCATCAGGCTCTCGACGCGGGCATCGATCAGCCCGTCGCGGAAGGTGTTGAGGTAGAGGATGCCGGTGACCAGCACGGCGAGGCCGGCCAGGTTGAGGAACAGGATGCGGCGCGTCAGGCTGGAGAAGATATGGTGACCGAGAAACCGGCGCATCGGCACCGTGAATCTCGACACGAACGCGGGCACGATCCGCGCCGGGCGCTTTGCCGCGCCCGTCCGCCTGCCTCGCTCTACTTCCACTGCCATCGAATAGCAGCTCCCGGTCCGTTCCTGTGCATGTCGTTGCGCCACCAAGCTTTCGGGCGACATGCTCTACAGTTCCGCATGTCCTTGACCCAAAACCGAGACCACTTTTGGGCGACATGCATTAGCTCATGCCTCGCGGAAACGGTACCCGACTCCGTAAAGGGTTTCGATCATTTCGAAGTCGTCGTCGACGGCCTTGAACTTCTTGCGCAGCCGCTTGATGTGGCTGTCGATGGTGCGGTCGTCGACATAGACCTGCTCATCATAGGCCGAATCCATCAGCGCATCACGGCTTTTTACCACACCGGGGCGCTGCGCCAGCGAATGCAGGATGAGGAATTCGGTCACCGTCAGCGTCACCGGCTCGCCCTTCCAGGTGCAGGTGTGGCGTTCCTGATCCATCACCAGCTGGCCGCGTTCGAGGGAGCGCGCCTGCTGGGTGGGCGCCTTGGCGGCGGCCTCGCGGGCGCTGGTGCGGCGCAGGACGGCGCGCACCCGCTCGACCAGAAGTCGCTGGGAGAACGGTTTGCGGATGAAGTCGTCGGCGCCCATCTTGAGGCCGAACAGCTCGTCGATCTCGTCGTCCTTGGAGGTCAGGAAGATCACCGGCAGGTCGGATTTCTGGCGCATCCGGCGCAACAGCTCCATGCCGTCCATGCGCGGCATCTTGATGTCGAGGATGGCGAGATTCGGCGGCCGCGCCGCCAGCCCTTCCAGCGCCGACGCACCATCCGTGTAGGTTTCGACGCGATAGCCCTCGGATTCGAGCGCGATCGACACCGAAGTCAGAATGTTGCGGTCGTCGTCGACAAGCGCGATTGTTGCCATTTCAAGCGGCTCCCTCATGAGCTGTCCCTTCTGTCGTCGAGAAGGGGCTTTTGCAGGACAAATTGGGTACAAAATGTGGCATAGGCCCTGTCCGAAGTCACGGGCGGCCTGCCGCTACACACGATCGCACCCGACTCGGGATTGGACGAACGAAGCCTGCCAATCCTTTGGGCAACCTCTGTGATTTTTTGCACATATAAACGATTTAAACAACTTTCAAATTTTTTAAATCGATTAATGATTTGATATCATTTGCCTTTTCTGGTTCTGAACCTCGCAGCCCCCTTGCGGGCGCCGGTAATTCACCGGTTACATGCGGCCCAATCCAGAGAGGAAATTTGATGTCGGAAGCCGGCAAACGCAACCCCGACTGCGCCATCGACGCCATCGGTCTGAAGACAACGGGCACGGTGCGCTACAATTTCGGCGCCGCTGAACTCTACGAGGAAGCGATCCGCCGCGGCGAAGCCAGGCTGACGGCGCATGGCGCGCTGGTCGCCGAGACCGGCCAGCACACGGGCCGCTCGCCGAAGGACAAGTTCGTCGTGCGCGACGAGGCGACCGGCCCGCATGTCTGGTGGGACAACAACAAGGCGATCTCGCCGGCCCAGTTCGAGGCGCTCCACGCCGATTTCCGCGCCCATGCCGTCGGCAGGGATCTCTATGTGCAGGATCTCATCGGCGGCGCCGACGCCGATCTCCAGCTGCCGGTGCGGGTCATCACCGAATTCGCCTGGCATTCGCTGTTCATCCGCAATCTGCTGATCCGTCCCGAAGCGGCGGAGCTCGAGCGCTTCCTGCCGGAGATGACGATCATCGACCTGCCGTCGTTCCGCGCCGATCCCGTTCGCCACGGCACCCGTGGCGAAACGGTGATCGCGGTCGATCTGACGCGCAGGATCGTGCTGATCGGCGGCACGTCCTATGCCGGCGAGATGAAGAAATCCGTCTTCACCATGCTGAACTATCTTTTGCCGGAAAAAGGCGTGATGCCGATGCATTGCTCGGCGAATGAAGGCCCTGCCGGCGATGCGGCCGTGTTCTTCGGCCTGTCAGGCACCGGCAAGACGACGCTTTCGGCCGACCCGTCGCGGACGCTGATCGGCGACGACGAGCATGGCTGGGGTCCGCATGGCATCTTCAACTTCGAAGGCGGCTGCTACGCCAAGACGATCAGGCTCTCGGCCGAGGCCGAGCCGGAAATCTTCGCCACCACGCAGCGTTTCGGCACGGTGCTGGAGAATGTCGTCCTCGACGCCGGCCGCGTGCCGGACTTCAACGACGGCAGCCTCACCGAGAACACGCGCTGCGCCTACCCGCTCGACTTCATCCCCAATGCCTCGAAGAGCGGGCGCGCCGGCCATCCGAAGAACATCATCATGCTGACCGCCGATGCCTTCGGCGTGATGCCGCCGATCGCCAGGCTGACGCCGGCGCAGGCCATGTACCACTTCCTCTCCGGCTACACGGCGAAGGTCGCCGGAACCGAAAAGGGCGTGACGGAACCGGAGGCGACCTTCTCGACCTGCTTCGGCGCGCCCTTCATGCCGCGTCATCCGTCCGAATACGGCAATTTGCTGCGCGAGCTGATCGCCAGCCACGGCGTCGATTGCTGGCTGGTCAATACCGGCTGGACCGGCGGCGCCTACGGCACCGGCCGCCGCATGCCGATCAGGGTGACGCGCGCCCTGCTTGGCGCGGCGCTGGACGGTTCGCTGAACGCGGCTGAGTTCCGCACCGACGCCAACTTCGGCTTCGAGGTGCCGGTTGCCGTTCCTGGCGTCGATGGCGCGATACTCGACCCGCGCTCGACCTGGGCCGACAAGGCGGCCTACGACCGCCAGGCGTCGAAACTGGTCAACATGTTCGCGGTCAATTTCGAGAAGTTCGAGCCGCATGTCGACGCGGCCATCATGGGCGCGGCTCCCCGCCTGCAGGAAGCGGCCGAATAATCGCCGCTTCAAGCCTCTTTCCTCCAGGGCCCGGCATCGTCCGGGCCTTTTCTTTTTGCGCCCCGCGCGTCATGACTGCGCGCATGAGCGCCGACGACAGGATCATCATCGCCAACGAAGCCGTCATCCATCCGGATGACCTGCACGAGGATTTCATCCGCTCCTCCGGGCCGGGCGGCCAGAACGTCAACAAGGTGGCGACGGCGGTGCAGTTGCGCTTCGACGCGGCGAACGCTTCCGGCCTGTCGGAGCGTGTGCGCGAGCGCGCCATCAAGCTCGCCGGACAACGCGCCACGAAGGACGGCGTCATCGTCATCGAGGCGGGACGTTTTCGAACGCAGGAACAGAACCGCGCCGATGCGCGGGCGCGGCTGACGGCCCTTGTGGCGAAGGCAGCCGAGCCGCCGCCTCCGCCGCGCAAGAAGACCAGGCCGTCGAAGGGCGCCGTTGAGCGCCGCCTGAAGACCAAAGCCGGACGTTCGACCGTCAAGAAGCTTCGCGGCCGGGTGGACAGCGATTGATACGCCAAGCGCACGTTAGGTGCGCAAGGTTGGGGCTCTGGAGTGCATCATCTTGGACGGCACGTTGCGACGATCCTTGCGAGGGCAGTCGCGGGCAACACCGGCTCATCGGTGATTCAGTCGAAGCTTCGCCGTCTTCGCTTGGCCTAATCCGAAACTGAAGCGCGCGGCGCGCTGCTCGCCACCGACACGTGCCGTGCGCCGAAAGCAGCGCGAAGCCACTGCGCAACGGCAACTACAGCGGATCGATCGCCAGTTGGGCGCCAGAAAACTGCCGTAGCAACACTAATCGATAGCCCGGTGATGCCGATGCCGGCGACAACGTCGATCAGGTAGTGGTTGGCGTGTGTAATCGCCGACACCGCCATCACGATATTGAGCCCAAGCAAAGGGAAACGCAAAATACGGCTGCCCCACGCCGCCCACGCGCAGAGTGCAGCGGCGCCGGCATGAACGGACGGGAAGGTGACAATTCCTTTGGCGTGATCGAGTCTGAACAGATACTCGGACTGGTCTCGCACAGCATGGAACTGGTCAAGGAAGAAGTAGCCGTACTTGGCGTTGATGTTTGTAAGGTCGCCGATTTCGACACCGTAGCTCACATAGGTGCCAAGCGCCGGATACAGGGCCCCAAGGATGCTCGAACACAGACATAGCGTGGCGTAGCTGAATATGATGGCGCACGCGCGAACGCTGTCACCCCAAACCACGAACCACGCTGGAAGAAGAAGAAGCTGGAAGAAGAGGGTTCCATAGGCGAATGCCAGCAAGCTGGCCAGGCGTGGCCGGTCGTCGATGTAGCTTATAAAGCTCCGCCAGTCGAAATGGAGTAATGCCATGAGGAGGTAGGAGAGTCCGACCGTCCAAATCAAAATGAGCCGAGCTTGAGGGTAAGTCAGGTGCGCCATATATTTAAATAAAGAATCTCTAATAGATAGATGCATCTGATTAAGACTGTATTTCTGTTAAAACGACATGAACGCCTTGATTTGGCCGCCGCAATTTGTGGCGTGAGCGGCCGGGGGCGATGGCCGCCGCCGGTGCTCCCACCAAGGCGGTCCGGCTCAAAACGGAAGTCGATATGGCTGGATTGAGGCCCATCGGAATGTCTTTCGGGTCGCCGTTTCGGCTTGCCGGTGACATGCTGTGCCGCGACAACCGAGAAAGCGGTCAGTTCCATGCTCGTTCTGCCCAAAGGCGTCCGCCACATGCCCGGCTATCTTTCGCGCCCCGCGCAGGAAGCGCTTGTCGAGGCGATCAGGGAGGTGGTGCAGGCAGCACCTCTCTACGTGCCGGCCATGCCGCGCACCGGCAAGGAGATGAGCGTGCGCATGACCAATTGCGGCAGCCTCGGCTGGGTGACCGACCGGGAGCGCGGCTATCGCTACCAGCCGACCCATCCGGTGACCGGCCAGCCCTGGCCGCCGATCCCCGAGGCCCTGATGCAGCTCTGGCGCGAGGTTGCGGCCTATCCTCATCCGCCTGAAGCCTGCCTCGTCAACTTCTATTCCAGCGAGGCCAAGATGGGCCTGCATCAGGATCGTGACGAGCAGGACTTCGCCGCACCCGTTGTTTCCGTGTCGCTGGGCGACGACTGCCTATTCCGGGTCGGTCAGACCACGCGCGACGGCGCGACCAAGTCGTTCAGGCTGAAGAGCGGCGATGTGGTGGTGCTCGGCGGCGAGGGCCGCCTCTCATTTCACGGCGTCGACAGGATCTATCCAGCCACCTCGGCGCTGCTGAAGAATGGTGGCCGCATCAACCTCACGCTGCGCCGGGTGACTATGCCCGCTTGAGGTCGGCGGCAACGCGATCCTGAACCCGGCCGGCCGCTAAAGCTTGCGCAGCGCCACTTCCTCGACAAGGTGATTGGCGCCCTTGCGCAGGATGAGGTCGGCCCTTGCGCGCGTCGGCAGGATGTTCTCGCGCAGGTTCTTCAGGTTGATGTTGGCCCACAGGCCCTCGGCGATGGCGCGCGCTGCGTCTTCCGACAGTTGCGAATAGCGGTGGAAGAAGGAGTCCGGGTTGCGGAAGGCCGTCTCGCGCAGCCGCATGAAGCGGGCGATGTACCACTGGTGGATCAGGTTCTCGTCGGCATCGATGTAGATTGCGAAGTCGAAGAAGTCGGACAGGAACGGCACGATCTTGCCGTCCTTCGGCAGCTTGCCCGGCTGCAGCACGTTGATGCCTTCGAAGATCAGTATGTCCGGACGGTCGATGGTGACGAATTCGCCGGGGATGACGTCGTAGGTCAGGTGCGAATAGACCGGCGCGCGGACATTCGGCTGCCCAGACTTTATGCCGGACAGGAACCTCAGAAGCGCGCCGACGTCATAGCTCTCGGGAAAGCCCTTACGCTCCATCAGGCTGTCGCGGCGCAGGACCTCGTTGGGCAGTAGGAAGCCGTCGGTGGTGATGAGATCGACCTTCGGGCTCGACGGCCAGCGCGCCAGCAGTTCCTTCAGCACGCGCGCCGTGGTCGACTTGCCCACCGCGACCGAGCCGGCGATGCCGATGATGAAAGGCGTCTTGACCACGTCCTGCGCGTTGAAGAAAGCTTGGCGCTGCCGGTAGAGCAACTGGCTCGCCTCGACATGCGCCGACAAGAGGCGTGAGAGCGACAGATAGATGCGTTTGACCTCTTCGAGGTCGACCGGGTCGTTGAGTGAGCGCAGCCGGTCGAACTCGTCCTCGGTCAGCGTCAGCGGCGTGTCGGCGCGGAACTGCGACCATTGCTCGGCGGAGAAGAATCGATACGGGGAATACTTCTCGGTTGGAGCAAGCTGGTCCATCGAGTTTCCTGCCCTCCTCGCCGTCAGCCCCGGGCCATCAACGCCCGGGACGCGACGCCTTCTCGGCGATGCCCGAGCGGCCGGTACGGCTCTCGAGCTCCTTCAGCACGTCGTCCAGCGGAACGCCCGCGATGCCGAGGACGACCAGCCAATGATACAGAAGATCGGCGCTTTCCGAAACGAGCGCCTGCCGGTCGCCACGAATGGCGGCGATCACCGTCTCCACGGCTTCCTCGCCAAGCTTCTGCGCCGCCTTGTCCATGCCCTTGGAGAACAGCTTCGCCGTCCACGATTCCGGATCGCCGGAATGGGCGCGTTGGTGGATGATCGTTTCCAGCTCGGAGAGCGAAAAGTCTGCCATAACAGTCATCTATCTGCTTGTTTAAGCATGATCTTTTCCGAAAACCGGTTACCACTTTTCGGGATCATGCTTTAAGCTTGATGCGCGACCGAGTCCAGCCGCATCGGCAGGCCGGCCCTGGCCATATGCGCCTTGGCCTCGGCGATGGTGTAGGTGCCGAAATGGAAGATCGAGGCTGCAAGCACTGCGCCGGCATGGCCGTCGCGAATGCCCTCGACCAGGTGATCGAGCGTGCCGACGCCGCCCGAAGCGATGACCGGCACGCGCACCGCGTCGGCTATGGCGCGGGTCAGGGCGATGTCGTAGCCGGCTTTCGTGCCGTCGCGGTCCATCGAGGTGAGAAGGATCTCGCCGGCGCCGCGCTCGACCATTCGCCCGGCGAATTCAACCGCGTCGATACCGGTCTTTTCGCGTCCGCCATGGGTGAATATCTCCCAGCGGTCGGCCTCGCCAGCTGCCGAGACCTTCTTGGCGTCGATGGCGACCACGATGCACTGGTTGCCGAACTTGTCGGCCGCTTCCGCCACGAAGTCAGGATTCTTCACCGCCGCCGTGTTGATCGACACCTTGTCGGCGCCGGCCAGCAGCAGCTTCCTGATGTCGGCCACCTGGCGCACGCCGCCGCCGACGGTGAGCGGCATGAAGCACTGCTCGGCCGTGCGGGCCACCACGTCGAAGATGGTCTCGCGGTTGTCCGACGAGGCCGTGATATCGAGGAAGCAGAGCTCGTCGGCGCCCGCGGCGTCATAGGCTTTCGCGGCCTCGACCGGGTCGCCTGCATCGATGAGGTCGACGAAATTGACGCCCTTGACCACGCGGCCGTTCTTGACGTCGAGGCAAGGAATGACGCGCGCCTTCAGCATCAGCGGCTCTCCATGGTCGAAAGCAGATCGACCACCAACTCTCCGACCAGTGGCGGCACGTCGCCCTTGGCGTCGAATGCCGGATCGTAGGCGGAAATGGTGAGGCCGGCGATGGCGAGCGGACCGGCAAGGCCGCACATGGCGGCGCGCATCTGCTCCGGAGCCGGGCCGCCACGGGTTGTATAGCGATTGGCTTGCAGTTCTTCCGGGTCATGCACGTCGAGGTCGATATGCATGTGGATGCGCTCGGCGCCAGTTGCTTTCAGCTTGGCCGCGGCGCCGGCCCAGTCCGGGCACTCCGTCCTGATGATCGGCAGCTTCTCCAGCAACTCCTTTTCCGCCGTGTCGAGATCGCGCGCGTTGACAAGCACCGAGCGCGCCGGATCGATCGGCTTGAAGCCGGGGATCTGTCCCGCCATCGGCCGCCAGCAGAGGCCGAGCACCGTCGCCAGCGCCATGCCGTCGAGAAAGCCTGTTGTCGAGGTTTCGGGCGTGTTGAGGTCGCCATGCTGGTCGGCCCAGATGATGGCGTCGGCCCCTTCGCCGGCCACCGCGCCGGCGCTGGTCAGGCAGTTTCCGGCCAGCACGATGGGGAACCGCTTCTTGTCGAGCGCGATGCGGACCTCGCCGGAGACCGCGTTGCAGACGGCAAATCCCGTGCCGATCTCGCGTTCCTGCTCGTCCTCGACCACCTTGCCGATGTCATGCACCTCGACATCGTGACCGGCAAGCTTCAGCGCTTCGGCCAGGCCGCCGGAGATCAGCGCGTCGGGACCCTGGCCGCAGCCGCCATGGAAATGGCCGCTGTCATAGGAGGCCAGGATGATCGAGATGTTCACGCTCTTGCCTCCGCAGTCTCGCCACGCAGGATCGCCAGCGCTTCCACCGGGTCGATGCGCCCGTCATAGAGCGCCCGGCCGGAGATCGCGCCCTCGAGCTTCGTCGCGTCGGGCATGGTCATGCGCACGATGTCGGCGATCGAGGCGAGCCCGCCCGAAGCGATCACCGGTATCGAAACGGCCTCTGCCAGGTTGATGGTCGAATCCCAGTTGATGCCGGAGAGCACGCCATCGCGGTCGATGTCGGTGTAGATGATGGCCGCCACGCCGGCGCCCTCGAATTTCTTCGCCAGCTCGATGACGCCGAGCTCGGAGGCCTCGGCCCAGCCTTCGACCGCCACCTTGCCACCCTTGGCGTCGATGCCGACCGCTATCCTGCCTGGAAACGCCTTGCAGGCTTCCTTGACCAGCTCGGGTTCACGCACCGCGACCGTGCCGAGGATGACGCGCGCCAGTCCACGGTCCAGCCAGTCCTCGATCTGTGGCAGCGTGCGGATGCCGCCGCCGAGCTGGACCGGATTCTTCGTCGCCTTCAGGATTGCGCCGACCGCCGCTGAATTGACGCTCTGGCCCTTGAAGGCGCCGTTGAGATCGACGACGTGCAGCCATTCGAAGCCCTGCTCCTCGAAGGCTCTGGCCTGGGCCGCGGGATCGTCGTTGTAGATGGTGGCGGTCGCCATGTCGCCGTGCTTCAGGCGCACGCATTTGCCGTCCTTGAGGTCTATTGCCGGAAACAGGATCACGATCAGATGCCCTCGACGATGACGAAATGGCCGGTCGAAGCCGCCAGCCGGAATTTCAAGGCGTCCTGGTACTCCGGCGACCTATAGCAGGCGAGCGCCGTTTCGTAGGACGGAAACTCGATGATCACGTGGCGGTTCCCGGTCGGTCCCTCGGGGTTCGTGTATTGCCCGGCCCGCACCGGGAACGTCGCGCCATACTTGGCGAAGGCCTGCGCATTGGCCTCTATGTACTGCTTGTAGACCTCCGGGTCGCGGACATCGATCATCGCCATCCAGTAGCCCTTCTTGCTCATGCCTAGGGCTTCCAGCGCAGGAAGTTGGTGATCAGCGCCAGGCCGAGCGCCTGGCTCTTTTCCGGATGGAACTGCGTGCCGGCGAAATTGTCGCGGGCGACCGCCGCCGTCACCGGGCCGCCATAGTCGGCAAGGGCCAGCACGTCGCCGGGGTTCTTCGCTTCCAGGTGATAGGAATGGACGAAGTAGGCGTGCAGTCCCTTGGGACCTGTGTCGATGCCCGAAAAAAGCGGGTGCTTGCGCGCGAGCTCGATCGTATTCCAGCCGATCTGCGGGATCTTCAGCGCGGGATCCTCCGGCGTGATCTCCTTGACGTCGCCGGCGATCCAGCCGAGCCCGTTGGTGATCGTCTTCTCAAGGCCGCGCTCCGACATCAATTGCATGCCGACGCAGATGCCGAGGAACGGCCGTCCCTTGCGAAGAGCCACCTCTTCCACCGCTTCCCACATGCCGGCGACCGCGTGCAGTCCGGCGGCGCAGTCGGCATAGGCGCCCACCCCCGGCAACACGATCCGGTCGGCGGTGCGCACCCGCTCGGCATCGGCGGTAAGGTCGATGGTCGCGGCGATACCCGCCTCATGCGCGGCGCGCTCGAAGGCCTTGGTGGCCGAGCGAAGGTTGCCCGACCCGTAGTCGATGATTGCTACCCGCATCGTTCAGGGCCTTCCCGGCGTATGGGTCAGACCAAGCGCCATGCCTGTCTGAGGAGGGCGCGCCAGGCTTGCATCCGGAACGATGCGCGGCATCGGCGCCGGCTCTTCGGTGTCGGCATCGCCTTCCACCGCGTAGCGCAACTCGGCGTCGCCAAGGTCGCCGGCCTCGATCACGCCCCATTCATGCCAGCCGCGACGGCGCAGCGAGGCGATCCGCAGCCCCTGGCCCTCGAACCCGACATAGAGCGAGACAAGCAACGAAAGCGCCGACCCGGCAGCCTCAAGCCCCAGCCTCTCGCCAAGCGTCGACAGGATCGCCATGACGGCGAAAGTCAGAATGGCCTCGATCCAGAGCCGATGCCATGCCAGCCAGACAGGCGCGACCAGGAAGCCGAACCAGGTGAAACCATCGCGCACGAAGGCCGTGTCCTCGGCGCTGCCGCCTTCCGGCGGCTCCATCACGACATAGCTGGCCATAGGGCTATCCTTTCAGGGATCCCTTGGTGGACGGCACCGCGTCCGGCTGGCGCGGATCGGCTTCCAGCGCCGCGCGCAACACCCGGGCGACGGCCTTGAAGCAGGTTTCGGCGATGTGGTGGTTGTTGGCGCCGTAGTGGTTGGTGACATGCAGCGTGAGCCCGGCATTCTGGGCCAGCGCCTGGAAGAACTCGCGCACCAGCTCGGTGTCGAACGTGCCGACCTTCGGCGACGAGAAGGAAACATTCCAGACCAGGAACGGCCGGCCGGAGACGTCGATCGCCGCCCTGGTCAGGGTCTCGTCCATGGCGAGGTCTATCGAGGCATAGCGCATGATGCCGCGCCGCTCGCCCAGCGCCTTGCTCAATGCCTGGCCGATCGCGATGCCGGTGTCCTCGACCGTGTGGTGGTCGTCGATGTGGAGGTCGCCCTTGGCCTTTACCGTCATGTCGATCAGCGAATGGCGCGACAGCTGGTCGAGCATATGGTCGAAGAAGCCGACGCCCGTCGAAATATCCGATTTGCCCTTGCCGTCGACATGGACCGACACCGAGATATCGGTTTCCTTGGTCTTGCGGCTGACTTCGGCGGAACGCGGCGGCATCACAGTGTCCTTGTTCAGAGGTCACGGGCTTGAAAACGAGAGCCTTCTATCAGCATGATCCGGTTATTGCCAGTTGCCAATCCGGACGGTATCGCCACCGGCTTGGGGCGGTTTGCAATCACTGGCCCCATGCATACATATGGCCGATCAAAGTCACTCGTACCGCGCCAATCGCCTTTCCAAGGGATAGCGCGAATCGGAGCAGGAAATGTCGAATGAACTGAGCATGCACGCCACGACCATCGTCACCGTGCGCAAGGGCAACAAGGTTGTGATCGCCGGCGACGGCCAGGTCAGCCTTGGCCAGACCATCATGAAGGGCAATGCCCGCAAGGTGCGCCGCATAGGCAAGGGCGGCAGCGTCATTGCCGGCTTCGCCGGCGCCACCGCCGACGCCTTTACCTTGCTGGAGCGGCTCGAAGCCAAGCTTGAGCAATATCCGGACCAGCTGACCCGCGCCTGCGTCGAGCTCGCCAAGGATTGGCGCACGGACCGCTATCTGCGCCGCCTGGAAGCGATGATGCTGGTGGCCGACAAGTCGGTTTCGCTGGCGCTCACCGGCAATGGCGACGTGCTCGAGCCCGAGCATGGCGTCATGGCCATCGGCTCCGGCGGCAACTACGCGCTGGCCGCGGCGCGCGCGTTGATCGACACCGACAAGGACGCCGAGGAGATCGCCCGCAAGGCGATGCAGATCGCGTCCGACATCTGCGTCTACACCAACGACAATTTCGTCGTCGAAACGCTAGATGCCGTCTGAGCGCTCATGATCCCGAACCGCGGGACCGCGTAAGCAAAAAGTGGGAACCGGTTTG
>JBFLWR010000508.1:0-6450 GCA_040755925.1 Pseudomonadota bacterium | reverse complement strand
CGCCTCGGCATCTTCCGGCGCGGCCCTGACGATGTCGAATGTTTCATCGACCGACCACGATCCGGCGAGAAAGTGCGCATGGGCCTCGCCGGCCAGGATCACGGTTTCAAGCTGGGCATCGGAGAGCGACGTCACGATACTATCCGGAAGTGTCGGTCGGTAGCTGGGCCTGGGCGGCGCGACCGAGGCCATGGCCGCGGACTGCACCAGCCTTGTCGGGTGGGCCTGGGATCCAGGAATACGGATCGTCTGCAGTCCGTAGTCCTCATAGATAGCATCGGTCAGCCGGGCTCCCTCGTCAGGCGCCCAGTCGACGGTCTCGTAGGAGAGCTCAACACCGATCGGCTCGGACAGTCTCGGCCGGGCCGGCGTGGCTATCGAGCGAGCGAGATAATTGCGTACCCTGCGAGGCACTGTGGTGGCGGGAACGACCTTGTCCGCGCCAGAGACCGGGAGCCGAACGGGCAGATGCTGTTCGATCCAGCCAAGCAGCGTCGCAATATCTGATGCGGTGCCTGGAGAGGGTGGAAAGAGAGAAGGATCGCCAGCCGGCAGCTTGTCGATGACCGTCAAGCGCGTGTCGATCGTGGTGCCATACCTGGCATACACCGAGCCGCCAATCGTGGCGGTGAAGACGACGCGGCCACGCTCCTGCAGGCGGGTGAATGCGCCGCGCCAGGCAGGCGCTTCCGGTCCAAAGTTCGCGCCGGTGATCGTGACCAGGCGACCACCATTTGCAAGCCGGGCAAGTGCCGAGCTGATGTGGCGAAAGGCTGCGTCGGCCACGCGCCCGTCGACATTGGCGAGCACGGAAAACGGCGGGTTCATCAGCACGATGGTCGGCGTGATGCCTGGATCGAGATGGTCGTCGATCTGGGCAGCGTCGAAGCGGGTGACGGCGGGAAAGAGGTTTGACAGGATGCCGGCGCGGAGCTCGGCAAGCTCGTTGAGGACGAGCGAACCGCCGGCGATCTCGGCGAGTATGGCCAGAAGACCGGTGCCAGCGGAAGGCTCGAGCACGCGATCGGATGGCGTGATGGCCGCCGCGGTCACGGCAGCGAGGCCCAGCGGGATCGGGGTCGAGAACTGCTGAAACGCCTGGCTCTCCTCTGAGCGGCGCGTATGCGTTGGCAGGAGATCGGCGATCCGGCTGAAAAGCGGCAATGCTGATCGCCAGCGTTTGCGCAGAAGCTGTTTTCCATATCTGCGAAGAAACAGAACCGTCGCCGCCTCGCAGGCATCGTAGGCGGTCTTCCAGTCCCAGGCGCCACTTGCGTCGGACGCGCCGAACGCGGCCTCCATCGCGGCCCGAAAAACGGGCGCGTCGAGGCGCTGACCGCGTTCGAGATGAGTAAGCAGGTGTAAGGCCGCCGCATATACGGCGGTGGCATCGGAAGGGAGAGAGGCGGATGCGACCGGCTTGGCGGTAGGGAGCAAAACATTCATCGGGAAGGCCCTCGGAGAGCAGCAACGGGAAAGCCCGTTGGCGCTCTCTCTGACCGGACGGGCTCAAACCCGTCGCGGCCGACCTTTCACTCTTGCC
The DNA here is from genome assembly GCA_040755925.1 of Pseudomonadota bacterium. Taxonomy (GTDB): domain Bacteria; phylum Pseudomonadota; class Alphaproteobacteria; order Rhizobiales; family Rhizobiaceae; genus Mesorhizobium. The sequence continues at coordinate 4,907 of JBFLWR010000508.1, read as the reverse complement.
AGCGCAGACAAAAAATGCCCGGCGCTCTTGCGAGGCCGGGCATTTGAAGCAGTAGCGAAGCCGATCTTATTCTGCGGCGACAGGGTGCGGCTCGTTCTCCTCGTCGGCAGATCCGTCCTCGCCATCGCCCGCAAGAAATTCAGGCAGTGCTTCGTCGTCGCTGTCTGAGCCGGAAGCTGCCGCCTCGGCATTGAGGTCGGCAAGCCGCAGCGGGTCGGGCAACCAGCCGCTGTCTGCGAGGAGCCGCTCGGCCTCCTTGGCCATGTCGCCCTTCTTCAGATGATCGATCAGCTGCGCGGCGCGCTCGCCCTCGGCCTCGCGGACGGCCTCGAGGATGCGCGCCTTGGTGACGCGACCGAGATAGTTCTCAACAGTCGGCCGCCAGCCAGCGTCGACCATGTCGAGCCCGACCGCGCGGGCCAGATGATCGGCCTCGGCTAGACGCTGCTGGACGCCGTGCGCGGAGATGGCGCCGTTGCCGTAACGGTCGGCCCGTTCATAGAGGGCATTCACGCCAAAGGATGCGCAATGGGCAAACAGCTCGGCTTGCTCGGCGCCGGATAACGCGGCTAACGCATCCCACAGAGCGGCGGGGTCGCCCGGAAGGCGCTCTTCCCAGGCCTTCTGACGCGCTTCGATGGCATGTGCATAAGGCGTATCACGCAGCTCCGGAGACTGTGTCGAAAAGATCGTGCCACGGATAGACACTTCCATCGCCACGCCCTGCGAGTTGTAGCGACGGAAGACGTCACGGACGAACTTGTGCAGCACGGCAAGGAAAGCGACGGCCGGATCGTTGGCAAGCCTGTCGCGCAATGCCAGCGTCCGCTCCGCCGTCAACTCCATGATGAGGCGATCCGGCAACGGCGTGATGCCATCCTCGTCGTCATCCTGCTGTTCGGGCGACTGGCCGCCGATGGTGACCACCGCCCGCTGGACTGAGCCGACGGAAGGGTCAACTCCGTCGACGCTGGCGGCGTTGTCGGCCTCAGGCGCGGCGGGGGCTTCGTCTTCCGGCTTCACGTAGCCGCGCTCGACAAGAAGCGATCCGTCCGCATCGACGCTGACAAAGACGCCGGCACGCGCGATGTCGGCCGGACCGAAGCGCATCGGACGCGTCGTCAGCGCCTTGATTGCCGTTTCAATCTCGCCAAATCGCCGGTCGACGTCATCCGGCAATTCGTCGGCTTCCTCGTATTGCGCCTGGAGCTTGTCGAATTCGCCACGCAGCGCTTCAAGCGTTGCCTGCTCGTCGTCGCAGAGATCGACCGGCGTGCCTGCGAGCTGGCGCAAACCATGCGTCGCGCCGTAGGGGAAGCTGAGAGCCGCCTCGATCCATTTCCAGCCTTCATCGGCAATCTGGTCAGCCATCACCTGGAGTTTCTCGGTGACGAGGCGGTCGAGCAAAACAGGGTCTTGCACCCAACCGCCATCGTCCGACTGGAAGAGGTCGCGCAACACGGAACCGCCGGCCAACTCGTAGGCTTCGACACCGACGAACACCACCCGCTTGTCCGACGCCCGCACGGTGTTTTCGGTCAGCATGCGGCGGATCTGGTAGGGCTCCTTCGACCAGCTGTTCCTGACCGCCTCCCACACCTGCTCCTGCCGTTCGTGGTCATTGTTGACCGAGAAGGCCTCGAGCTGGGCGATCGTCATGCCGTCCTCGGCATAGATGTCGAGGAGCGCCGGCGATACGGTGGTGAGCTTGAGGCGCTGCTTGACGATGGCGACCGAGATGAAGAAGGCGGCGGCGATCTCCTCCTCCGACATGCCCTTGTCGCGCAAGTCCTTGAAGGCTCGGTACTGATCGAGTGGATGAAGGGGGGCGCGTTCGATGTTCTCGGCAAGCGAAATCTCCTCCGCCAGGATCGCGTCGGAGGAACTGCCGACGACGCAAGGAACGGGCGAAGCCTTGCCAAAGCGCTTCTGCCTCACGAGCATTTCGAGCGCACGATAGCGGCGACCGCCAGCCGGTACCTCGAACATGCCGGTCTCCTGGCCGTCGGCATCAAGGACGGGACGCACATGGATGCTCTGGATCAGGCCACGACGGGCAATCGAGGCCGCAAGGTCCTCGATCGAGACGCCGGCCTTGATGTTTCTGACATTGGTCTGGGCAAGCACGAGTTTGTTGAAAGGAATGTCACGGGCGGGTGACAAGATGATCTTTTGAACGGCGGTGGCCATCGGGTTTTCTCCGCGACGGGCGCCGAGAGCCTCTCTCTCGGACCTGAACCCGTCGCGAAAAATCCGTCAACCCTCTTCCTCTCCTTCGTTCGGACATGTCCGCCACGTCCCTGACCTTGAGCACCGACGTTCAAGAGGCGCTCGCCCCCGGGAATGCTCCCGGCCAGCCGGGCAGTCCCGGCATAGGTCGAGAGCGGAAACCGACCGACGAAAAGGAGATCGCGCTCAATTCCGAGCCCGAATGCAAGGCGGATCGATTGCAGTTCCAGGAGACTGAAGCAGCCGAGGTCGGGACTGCCAAATCCAAGATCCGCCAACCCGAAAAGCGTATCGCCATCCTCGTCGAGTTCGGTCGCAAGCCATGTGCCGGCGCCAACGGGATTGAAGAAGCGGACCACCGGAACATGATCAACGTCACGATCGCGTCCATTGGCAAGAAGGGCGCGCAGCTCTGAGGTCAGGAGGATCATGCCGCCCTCCTGTCGTCGGCCTCGTTCATCTCCACTTGCGCAGAGACATCGTCATGCAGGTGGCCGAGGAGCCAGTCGGCCGCCTTGCTTGCCTGACTGGCGGCGCGAACGATTGCGCGATTGTCCTGACGCAACACCTCAAGCCAGGAGCCGATATAGTCGGCATGCCGCACCGTGGGCACGATGCCTAGCGCGGCGCAGGAGAAGGCGGCGCTGATTTCGGCCACGAGCTCCTCGAATGCATACTTTTTTGAGCCGAATGAGCCGGAAAGGTCGCGTGCGAGCCGTGACCTATGGCCGGAGGCGTGCCCAAGTTCATGCAGGGCCGTGCGATGCCAGTTGATCGCGTCAAAGTAGGCCTGTGGCGGCGGCACCTGCACATAGTCGTGGGCCGGCGCATAATAGGCACTGTTGCCGCCGATACGAAATTCGATGCCGGTGGCCTCGATCAGCGCCGCGACACGTGGTTCTATCAATCCGGTGTCTGGCGGCGGAGCGACGGCTGTGATCTCGTCCGGCAGCCCCTCGCATTGCTCGAGGTTGAACACCGTGAAGCGTTTGAGGAACGGGATCGCTTGTGCCGCCTCGCCGGTCTCGCGAGCGCGCTTCTTCTCATCGTCCGGGACGAACCGGTCGTCATAGACGACAGTGGTGCCACGCTCGCCCTTACGAACATTGCCTCTGAGCGCAAGCGCCTGCCGATAGGTCAGCCAGCCCTGCGTTGGAAATCCATGTTCGATCACGGCGCCCCAGAGGATAAGCACGTTGATCCCGCTATAGGCTCTGCTGGTGCTGGCGTTTCTCGGCAAGGACAATGGTGCCTTCGCAGCCGCGGTCCCCCATGGCTGGACCCAAGGGAAACGACCTGCATGCAACTCGGCAATGATCTTGCTGGTGATGTCGTCGTAGAGATTCCGCCGGTCGGCAGCAGCGCTGGCTCGGTTGCTTCGATATGACATCGCGGTTCTCCGCGACGGGCGCCGGAGGCCTCTCCTCCGGCTCTCAACCCGTCACGAAGCAACCCAGTCCGCACTCTCACTCTTTCCTGACCCGCAAGACTTCGAACTGGGAGAGCCCCCCGGGCGACAGATCAACCAAATCGGCCAGGAGCGCGCAGCGCGCTCTCTCTCAATCAAGGGACAAGGGCGTACAAGACGGAAGCACCGGAATGTCCGTAAGGGGGACGAAGTCAGTTCGGTGCTGGAGGAAGTTCGTGGCCCTGAGACCGGTTCAACAGGGCGCCGTAGGAGCATCGCCGCCGTCAGGCGGGATGCGGGACCGACAGCCCCCGGCGAAGGGCGCCATATTGTCCGCTGCGATTCCAAGGAGTTATGTGCTTTCTGTCCCGCTCCTACTTCCACGGTGAAGCTGCCGCATCTGGAAACGGACGGCTTTGAAGAGAACTTTGCCAAGTAGTCGGCCAATCCGCTGCCTTTGGGATAGGGGCGGTATGCTGAATAGCCCGGCACGCTAATCAAGGTGACACAGGATTCGCGAGGCAGGGCTACCCAGCAGGGCTAGGATCGCTCCAGCCTACCTTTTCAAGCTCGATTGAAAGTTGGTCGAGCGCGATAACGCCGCGCCCAAAAAGGCACATCACCTTCACCGCTACCCGGTCGCGTTCATCAACGCACGTGATCTGATGCTTTGAGCAAAAATCGCCCACCGCCTTCGCCAGTATCGCAATCTCGTCGGGTTCCGCTATCCCGTGGCCGACCATGGTTGGAAACTCTACTCCCGAAATGAGTGCTTCACGAGTCCAATCATGCGGCGGTCCGGCCAAACATGTAACCGCAATTGCCGTCGCTTCCTTCTGTTGGGAAAGCAGCAGCATTGCCGATTTGTGCGAAATCATACCCCAGAGCACTCTTGTCCAATTTCTCGTCTTCCGTCGTTGCGAACCATTGAGTTCAATCCCACTCGGGGCCAATTGACGAGAGGAACGCGATGAATAGGGAGTCCTCGATTAGACGCACCATCCGCCGTAAGCAATTGCGCGAAATCGTGCCTTTGGCCGACAGCACAATTTATGAATTGGAACAACGTGGGCAGTTCCCGCGCCGCTTCGCGCTTACACCCCGGTGCGTCGTGTGGGACCTGGCCGAGGTGGAAGCGTGGCTGCAGGCCCGCCGGGCGATGCCAATTCCACGTGCGAGTTCCCCTGATGTAAGCTTGAGAAAGAGCTCTCCTGTCAGAGCGCCGGATCGGGCTCAAAGATCGCCATCGTAGGAGGTATCAGCACGACCC
>JBFLWR010000507.1:0-6636 GCA_040755925.1 Pseudomonadota bacterium | reverse complement strand
ACGGCGAATACCGTTTTCAAGGGAGGCCCGTGCCGGCGATCCAGAGCATGGACCGCTCCGGCCGCGTCATCTATGTCGGCACCTTCGCCAAGCTCCTGTTCCCGGCGCTGCGCATCGGCTTCATGGTGCTGCCGCCGGAGCTCGCCGGCCGCATCGTCAACGCGCTCTCCACCACCGGCCAATTCGCGCCGCTCCTGTTGCAGGCCGCGCTCGCCGACTTCATCACAGAAGGCCATATGAGCCGGCACCTGAAGCGCATGCGCCGCATCTACGCCCAGCGCCGTCAGCTGTTTCGCGACATCGTCGCCGAGCGGCTGGGCGACGAGATCACGCTTTCGCCCGCCGAAGCCGGCATCCAGGTGGTGGGCTATCTCAAGGCAGGCATCGACGACATCGCGGTCAGCCAGGCCGCCGCGAAGAGGGCGATCAACGTCTCGCCGCTGTCCAAATATTTCCAGAACACCGCGCCGACCCAGGGGCTGGTGCTGGGCTACGCCGCCTGCGATGCGGCGCAGACCCGGGATGGGGTCGACAGGTTGGCGGCGGCGATCCGCGAGACGCTGGGGTGAGGATCCCTCGGAGCTGGCTCCGCTTCACTCGGCCGTTTCGCGATAGGCCATGTCATAGGCCTCGCGCAGCGCGTCATCGAGGTGGCGTCCCTCGCGATACCCCGAGAGGTTGGCCGGCCGCTCGACGCCGGCGAGAAGGCGCGGGCAGGGCTCGGGCGCGCCGAGCACCGTGTAGACCGGCAGGCGCTCGGCATGGATCGGCAGCTCGTAGTCTTCCTCGTCGTCGGCGACGCCCTTGGCGCGCACCTTCGCCGAGGCCCGTTCGATCTCCATGCTGATCACGGCGCTTGCCTTGATCTCCTGCTTCGCGGTCGGCCTGAGCTGTCCCGTCCGGCCGGGGAACAGGCGGTCGACCATCATCACCAGCGCGCGCTCCTTCTCTTCCTGGTCGCTCACCAGCCTGGCCTCCCCGAACGCCATGACCGACCGGTAATCGGCCGAGTGATTGAAGCCGCAGCGGGCGAGCACCAGGCTGTCCAGGTGCGTCACCGTCAGGCAGGCCGGCTCGCCGGTCGACAGGTTGCGCAGCATCCGGCTGGCGCTGCTGCCGTGCCAATAGAGCCGCGTCCCTTCGCGCCAGTAGAGCGTCGGCGTGCAATAGGGCTGCCCGTCGATCACATAGGAGACGTGGCACAGCGCCGCCGAATCCAGCAGCGCATGCACGGTGGCCTGATCGTAGAAGCCGCGATCGTGGCGCCGCTTCACGCGGTTGATCTCATCCACGCTGTAAGAAGCGGCCGGGCTGTCGTTTGGCATGTCGTTCTCCGAAGTTGAGCCTAGTTCTCACCACGGATAAAGTGGTCGGCTCTAGGTCCACTTTTGAGCGAATTATGCCGACCACTTCCAAGCGGCGCGAAGCCGTGCTCGAGATGCCCCTTGAACTCGACCGTTCGCGGGGCAACCAGGCGCTTCAGGTCCATGCGGCCCTGCGCGGCGCCATCCTGGAGGGCCGGCTGGCCGCGGGCTTGCGCCTTCCCTCCACGCGCGCGCTGGCCAGGCAGTTCCGCGTCAAGCGCAACGCGGTGGTCATCGCCTACGAGCATCTGCAGAGCGACGGCCTGGCGGAGGCGCGCATCGGTTCCGGCACCTTCGTCGCGCTTCTCCCGGCGCCCGCGCGCCGTCCTGAGCCCGCAAAGAGTTTGCCCGAAACCATCAAGCCACGGCCCGCCGGGCCCTTCACGCTCGGCAAGACCTATGCCGACCCGCAATTGCTGCGGCGGCTGGCCGCCGTCACGCGCCGGCGCATCATGCGGGCCGACGACATCGAATTCGGCTATGGCGACCCGCGCGGCAACAAGGCGCTTCGCGAGCAGGTGGCGCGTTATCTGGCGACGAGCCGCGGCTTCGTCTGCGACCCGGATTGCATCTTTATCATCAGCGGCACGCAGCAGGGGCTGAGGCTTTGCGCAGAGGCGCTGCTGAGCCCCGGCGACACCGTGTGGATGGAGGAGCCCGGCTATCCTGTCTCCCGAAAAACCTTGGCCTTGGCCGGTATGACCATCGTTCCCGTCCCGGTCGATTCTGAAGGTCTCGACATGCGCGCCGTCCTGGCGACCGCCGCCGTCGCCAGGGCGGCCTATGTCACGCCATCGCACCAGTTCCCGACGGGGGTGACGATGACCATGGCGCGGCGCACCGCCCTGGTCGAATGGGCGCGAGCCTCGGGCGCCTGGCTGCTGGAGGACGATTACGACAGCGAGTTCCGCTATGCCGGCCCGCCGCTGACGGCGCTGGCCGGCATCGGCGGCGGCGACCGCGTCATCTACTTCGGCACTTTCTCGAAAATCCTCGGCGCCGGCCTGCGCCTCGCCTACATGGTCGTGCCGCCCGCCGCCGTCGACGCCGTCATCGCGGCCCGCGCCGGCCACGACCGCTTCCCGCCCGGCATCATGGCCGGCGCCGTTGCCGAGCTGATGGCAAGCGGCTTCCTCGCCGACCACATCCGCCGCATGCGCCGCCGCTACCGCGCCGCGCGCGACGCGGTGGTTTCGGCGCTGGAAGCTTCGGCTGGTGGAGCGCTGAGCGTTGTGAGGCCGGAGCAAGGCCTGCACCTCCTGGCGCTGCTGCCGGCAGGCCTGCCGCCGGACGCGGCCGCCGTCATCCGGGAGCGCGCGGGCGTGGAGGCCTGGCTGCTGTCGGAGACTTGCGTGGGGCGAGCCGAGGCGGAGGGGTTTGTGCTGGGGTTCAGCGGGCATGAGGTGTGGGAGCTGGATGCGGCGGCGGCCGCGCTCGGAGAAGCGGCGAGGTCATATCTGAGGGAGAGTTGGCGCACCCGACAAGATTCGAACTTGTGACCTCTGCCTTCGGAGGGCAGCGCTCTATCCAGCTGAGCTACGGGTGCTTCCCGGGGAACCGGAAAACGAACCAGCCGGTGAGCCGGCCAGCCACGGCTTCTTAGCGGAAGCGCGCGCGGGCTTCAACGGCCAATTGGCGATTGTGCGGCGCTCGGATGGGCTGATCGTCTGAGCGACAGGCTATCGGAGATGGCGCATCCCCTCTCCGTCTCGGCTTCGCCGAGCCACCTCTCCCCACTTTGTGGGGCGAGGAACTCCTGGCCTACCCCTCCACGGGCACCTTCGCCGTCTTGCGCCGCACCGCCCTTGGCGCCCGCTTCTGCTTCTTCGGCGTCAGCTCGTGCATGGCGTCGAGCTGCATCTGCTGCATTTCGGCCAGGCGCTGCCATTGGCGCGAGATGAGGTAGTCGAGCTTTTCGTGCAGGTGCCGCACTTCCAACTCGGCTTTCAGGTTCACCCGGTAGTCGTTGAAGGAGCGCAGGCGGTCTTTGGCTTCCTGCCGCTTCTGGCTCATCATGATCACCGGCGCCTGGATCGCGGCAATACACGAAAGCACGAGGTTGAGCAGGATGAACGGGTAGGGGTCGAAGGCTTTCGATTCGCCCTGGATGAGGTTGAGCCCGATCCAGATCAGCAGGATCGCCGCGAACGAGATCAGGAACCACCAGCTGCCGCCGAACTCGGCCATGTTGTCGGAGACGCGGTCGGCGAAGGAGCGGTGCTCCTCGAACTCCTCTTCGGAGTTTTCCGAGATCGTGTCCTGCCTGGCGATCGATTCCACCACCTGGCGGTCGAGCTCGGTGAATTCGCCGTGCTCCTGCTGCAGCAGCTCTTCCGTGTAGCGCATGCGGTAGCGGCTGAGCTCCTCGCGGCTGATGCGGGCGCCGGGCGGCAGCTCGGGGTGGTCGGCGCGGATGCGGTCGGCGAGGCTGGGCCGCAGGTCGTCGATGCGCACCAGGTCGCGCTTGCGGAATTTCTTGCCGCTGATCGCCGACGGCTTCTTCTTCGCCTTGACCCGCCCCGTGCCGGGCGAGGCAGGCTCGGAGTCCGGCACTTCCGGCGTTTCGAGGTGTTCGTCCGAGCCCGCATGCAGCTCCTCCGGCACGGTCGCGGCCTCCAGATACTCGCCGCCGCTGTCGTTCTGGTTATCTGCCTTCTTCTGCGCGGATGCCTTGGGGTCGCTGGCCATGCTCAGTGCTCCTGTTCTCGGCTTTCACACACGATATGCTAAGCCGGCGCGACATATCTACCGTCACCGCCTATTTCACGTTTCTGTGCAGCTTTTGTGATGGTCGCCGCATATCACACGGGATCGGACCGGCTCGCCTCCCTCATGCTGGCGCAATCGTCTCCACCCGGCTGGCCTTGATCTGGATCAAGGTGGCCCTGTGGCGGGCCTGGCAGGCAAACTATATCGAAGTAAGGCCCGCCGACTGGAAGAGCCGGCCGGGCTCCCGCCACCTGAGGGGCGCATCGCGCTCCGCGCATAGAGGGATCGCAACCATGTACAAACATCTTCTCATCGCCACCGATGGATCGGAACTGGCCCAGAAGGGCGTCGCCCATGGCCTGGCGCTTGCCAAGGGCCTTGGCGCCTCCGTCACCTTCGTCAACGTCTCGGAGCCGTTCCCGATCCTGGCCTGGGGCGGCGCCATGTCCGGCTACGTAGCCGGCGACGAGTTGGCCAATTACGAGGAAAACGCCCGGCAATATGCCCGCGACGTGCTGGAGAAGTGCAAGGCCTCGGCCGACGAGGCCGGCTTGCGCTCGAAGGGCATGCACATCGAGAACCGCACGCCCGCCGAGGCGATCCTAGACATCGCCCGCACCGAGGCCTGCGACCTCATCGTCATGGCCTCGCACGGCCGCCGCGGCCTCGGCCGGCTGCTGCTCGGCAGCCAGACGGCGGAAGTGCTGTCGCTGACGGAGATCCCGGTCCTGGTGGTGCGGTAGAGCAATTCCAGGAAAAGCAGCGACGCGCCCGACTGGGCCTCGCTCTATTGCGACAGCAGCAGCGGCGAGCTCGGCGAGGCCAAATCCGGCGACGGCAGATCGGATGCCGGCGACCCCGGCAGCGAAGAACTTGGCGCTGGCGAACCGGACGCTGGCAAAGCCGGCGGCGACAGGCCGGGAAGCGGCGAACCGACCTGCTGCTCCCCGGCGAACATCAGCTTGGTCTTGGCGTCGGCCGAGGTCGGCGAGAGACTGCGCTGGATCAGCGCCTCGACATGGTCGTTGCGCCGGCGCGCGCTTTCGGCCCCCATCACCACCACGATGAGATGCCGGCCGTCGGCGTTGTAGGAAGTGACGATGTTGTAGCCGGAAGCGCGGATATAGCCGGTCTTGATGCCGTCGACGCCGCGCACCCGGCCGAGCATGTCGTTGTGGCCGCGCACCAGCCTGCCGCGGAACATGAAGTCGCTTTCGGAGAAATAGTGGAAATGCTGCGGGAAGCGCTTTTCCAGCGCCAGCCCCAGCACCGCCATGTCGCGCGCCGTCGTCACCTGGCCATCGTCGGGCAGGCCGCAGGCATTGCGGAAACTGGTGCCGGTCATGCCGAGCTGCCTTGCCTTGGCGGTCATCATGGCGGCGAACTGGTCCTCGCTGCCGCCGCCAAGATATTCGCCCACCGCCACCGCCACGTCGTTCGCCGACTTCACCACCATGGCGCGGATGGCGGAATCGACGTCGATCGTCTCGCCGCGCCGGAAGCGCAGCTTGGTCGGCGGCTGCGAGGCGGCGTGTTCGGAGACCGGGATCTGCGTCTCCTTGGTCACCCGGCCGCTCTGCATCGCCTCGAACAGCATGTAGAGCGTCATCATCTTGGTCAGCGACGCCGGGTAGCGCTGCGCCGTCGAGTTCACCTCGAACAGCGTCTTGCCGGTCGATGCGTCGATCACGATCGCCGCGTAGCGCTGCGCGGGCGCCGGCACGCTGAGTACGCTTTCGGGCGGCGCGGCCGTGGTGCAGCCGGCCACCAGCACCAGAAAGGCAAGGGCTGCGATCAGTTTCTGGAGGACGGACAGGGGACGCGGATAGGACAAGACTGTTCTTAAGCTGTTGCTGAGACGAGGCGACGCTAGCGTAACGCACCCGCTGCGTCCATTTGGTTAACGGTCGGATCGAGGCATTTGCCCAGGTTTCAGCACGTCTGCTCTCCGCGGCGCGATTGGGCGGTGATGCAAAATGCCTGCCGCCGTGCTTGCCTTTCCAAGGTCGGGCAGGCTTTGCTGCGCCCTCCAACAGATTCGGGGTGGAACGATGGACACGGTCACGATCGGCGCTAAGGGCATTTCTGTGTCGCTGGATCTCGCGGTCGGCCACATCGCCGCGATGGAGGTGGAGGCCGATGGCCGCCGCCTGACGCCGCTGCATCGTGCGCCATGGGTCGGCTTGCCGCGCCAGACGCTGCCGGAAAACCTGCCCGAAGGCACCGTGCGCTTGTCGGGCGATTTCCTCTGCGCGCCCTTCTCCACCAGCGATGTCGAGGTCGCGCCCCTGCATGGCTGGCCGGCCAACAGTGAGTGGGATGTGACCGAGAACGGCGCCGTCGTCGGCGGCTGGCGCGCCGTCTTCCGGCTGCGCCGCAAGGTCATGGGCGCAGCGGTCGACAAGGTCTTCACCCTGCGCGACGGCCATCCTTTCCTCTACCAGGAGCATGTCTTTTCCGGCGGCGCCGGCGCCATTTCCGTCGCCCATCATCCGATGACGGTGATGCGCGATGGCGGGCGGCTCGCCTTCTCGCCGAAGCGCGCGGCTGTCACTCCGGCCAC
>JBFLWR010000506.1:0-23211 GCA_040755925.1 Pseudomonadota bacterium | reverse complement strand
ACTTGTCACCGATGACGTCGATGAAATAGACCTTGCCGCCATCAGCGGCCTTGGTGGTCTCGACCGCCTGCAGCATGCCGAAGCTGGAACCATTGCCCTGGCCGAAGATGATGTCGGCGCCCGAGGAGATGACGCTTTCAGTGACACGCTTGCCCCCGGCCGCGTCGCTGTAGGCGGCCGGCCCGATCACCGCGTAGGTGATCTTGACGTCCGGGTTTTCCGCCTTGACGCCTTGCGCGAACGCCGCCGACTGCGAATTCCATGACGGGGGTTCGCCCGACACCACGACGCCGACCGACTTCGAGCGCGACATCTTGGCGGCAAGACGGCCGGCAAGATAGGCGCCCTGATGGCCGCTTAGCGTGTAATCGGCGACGAGACCCTTCTCCAGCCCGTTCGGCGTATCGACGATCGCCACCGGGACCTTCAGTTCCTTGGCAATTTCAGGCGCCGAGGTGTTGTAGCCGCTGGCGTGCGCGATGAGCAGGCTGGCCCCGTCGGATGCGAGCTCCCGCAGCGTCGGACGAACGTCGCCGTAGCCGAGGCCCTGGGCCACGACCACCTCGACGCCGGCAGCCTTGCCGGCCGCCTTGGCGGCATCGATACCTTGCTGGTTCCAGCCATAGTCGGTGCCTTCCTCTGGCGTCAGGATGGCGATCGACTTGACATCGCCAGCCAGCGCGCTTCCGAGCAAGACGCCGCTAAAGATGAATGCACTTACACTACTCTTAAGAATCTTTAACATGTCACCCTCATTGTTTGATTTACCAATCAATATTCTTGTTGTTATTGCGCCGAAGCGAGATAGACTGCCTGAGAAAAGTTACCCATGGAGCCCAGGCAAAGTGAAAATTCGTTATGTCCTCCCGGCGATGCTGTCGTTCACGTCCTTCGCCAACGCGGTTGAGTTGCACCATGTCAACGTCCGGAAGGGCACAGATGGGCTCGACATGGTCCCGTTGACGATTTCGAATGCAGGCAATGAAGAACTGACCTGCAATGCCGACTTCGCCCACTGGTATTCGGCTGGGATCGCGACGATCGAGCCCGGCAAGAATGCCTGCCTCGAGCTGTGGTTCGATCCCAAGACCGGCACGTTCACGATCCTCAACGACAAGCGCGAGAACCTGCCCATCGAGCGGCTGTGGTGCGGCTTGTCGCGCCGCGCATATGCCACCCGGGCACAGGTCACGCTCGACCGTGCCGATGCGGCCCAGGGGAGGCGCGCCGTGTCCTGCGGCGTGGAGCAGGACAGGCTGGCGTGCAGATAGGCGCCCATCGATCCGTCAGCCCGCGGCATGGCGCGCCCTATTCCTTCGCCAGGAACTTGTCGGTGAAGACGCCATCCGCCGGCAGGGCCGTCTTGAGCACGCCCTGATCGGTGAGCGTCTTCAGCGTTTCCTCCCACTGCGTCTTCGTCATCCAGCCGAGACCGTGCTCCTTGGTGTCGGAACTGGTGAAGGTCGAGGCGATATCGGCGTTGATCTGCGCCAGCAGCACATCCTTCTTGTCCGCATAGCCCGGAGCCGCCTTGGCCGTGATCTCGGCGGCCTCTTCCGGATGGGCGACGACGTAGTCGAAGGCTTCCCGATAGGCTTTGACGAAGCGGGCGACGACGTCCGGCTTGTCCTTGATCATCTTCTCCGAGGTGAACAGGCCGGAGCCGTAAGCCTTCCAGCCATGGTCCGCGCCCATCATGATGCTGAGCGAGCCGGAACCGCCGGCCTTCGCCTCCAGTTCGGGAACCTCGGCGTCGACATAGCCGACCACCGTCTGCACCCGGCCTAGAAGCAGGTAGCTTTCATAGGGCGGCGAGACGCTGTTCAGCGTCATGTCCTTCTCGGTCAGCCCATTGGCCGCCAGGAAGCCCTTGAAGAAGATGTAAGTCGAACCGGCCGGATGAATGCCGATGGTGAGACCCTTGAGATCGGCCGGCTTGGCGAGCTTCACCGTCTTGGCCAGCGAGATGATCGCGAGTGGCGAATGCTGATTGACGGCGGCAACCGCCACCACCGGGACATTCTGCGACCGTGCGACGGCGAGCGTGGGCAAATCGCCGAAGCCGAAATCGGCGTTCTCGTTTCCGACCAGCCGCATGGCGTCGGGCGAACCAGAACCCTTACGGATTTCGGCAACGTCGATGTCGTTCTTGGCGAAGAAGCCCTTTTCCTTGCCGACGAAGAACATGGCGTGGTTGCCGCGCACCACCCAGTCGAGTTGGACATTGACCTTGTCCGCCGCCAGCGCCGCGTTCGAGAAGCCGAGCGCGCCGGCAAAGGCCGCAAGCGTGGCTACCTTGATAAGTGAGCGTCTCAGCATTTCTGTTCCCTTTTATTGACGTTGGTTGATCGAGAGGCCTAGGCCTGGCTGAACTTGGGTGCCCATGGCACCACGATGCGTTCGAGAATTTCGGCGGCGTAGTAGAAGGCGATGCCAAGCACGGAGACGAGCAGCAGGGCCGCGAAGACCAGCGCGGTGTCGAGCTGGGTCGAGGCGAACTGGATGACGTAGCCCAGCCCGTCGGATGCACCGGCGAACTCGCCGACGATGGCGCCGATGACGCTCAGCGTCGCGGCTATCTTGGTTCCGGCCATCAGGTTCGGCAGCGAATGCGGAACGCGGATCCTGAACAGGATCTGCGTCTGGCTGGCGCCGACCGAATTCATCAGCGACAGCAGCGAACGGTCGACCGCCTGCATGCCGGCCAGCATCGACAAAGTCACCGGGAAGAACGCGATGACCAGGATCAGCCCGATCTTGGGCGCGAGCCCATAGCCGAACCAGAGAATGAAGATCGGCGCCAGCGCCACCTTGGGCACGTTCTGGAACAGCACCACCAGCGGATAGAGCGCCCGGCCCAGCCAGTCGAAGCGAACGATGACCAGCGCGATGGCGATGCCAACCACGACGGAGACAAGGAACCCGAACAGGATTTCTCCCGCCGTCACCAATGTCGCCTGCATCAGCGTTGCCCATTGTGCCACCAGCGACCGCGCGATCTCCGACGGGGCGGGAATGATGAAGGCGGAAATGGCGAAAATCCGCACCACGACTTCCCACGCCGCGATCGTCGCCAGCAACAGGATGACCGCCGGCAGCCAGCTGCCTGTCGCCGCACTCCAGCTGGAGGCGAAACGCGACTCCGAAAAATTGGTCATGGGTTGATCGCTCACGACGCGCCTCCCGGTTGATGGCTGGCGCGCAGCATGGTGCGCAACTGAACCGTCAGCCTTACGAACTCCGGATCTTCGGTCACCGACAGATCGCGCGGATAGGGCAGGCCGATGTCGAGGCTCTCGGTAATCCGCCCCGGCTTGATGCCCAACACATGGACATGGCGGGACAGGTGAATAGCCTCGTCGATGGAATGGGTGACCAGGACGATGGTCTTGCCGGTGCGCTGCCAGATCTCCAGCAGCGACTGCCCCATCGAATCGCGGGTTATGGCGTCGAGCGCGCCGAACGGCTCGTCCATCAGCAGCACCGCCGGATCGAGCGCCAGCGCCCGGGCGATGGCGACGCGCTGGCGCATACCGCCGGACAATTCATGTGGACGCTTGTGGGCGCTGTCGCCCAGGCCCACCAGTTCCAGCATCTCCTGCCCGCGCGCCTTCAACTGCGCGCGCGACAGCGACTTGTCGGCGATGCCGAGCAGCATCGACGCATTGTCGACTGCATTCTTCCAGGGCAGCAGGTTGGCGTCCTGGAAGACGAGGCCGATCATGCGCTTGCGCGCCGCCTCGACCGGCGAAAGTCCGGCGATCGAGACGCTGCCGCTTGTCGGATCCACAAGCCCGGCGAGGACCTTGAGCAGGGTGCTCTTGCCGCAGCCGGAAGGGCCAATGAGGGAGACGAACGACCCCTTCGGTATCGCAAGATCGATATTCTGCAGTACCAGTTGCCTGGCCATGACGACCGAAACGCCCTTGGCGGAGATCAGGTCGTCATCGTGGCGGATATGGGCTGGCCGGCCGCCTGCTGCTCGAATGGGTTCAATGCGCATGGCTAGTCCCGGCCCTCCAGGATGCGCCGTACCGCGACGAGCTTGCGCGCGCGTTCGCCTTGCAGCGCCTTGATCTGCTCGGGCGTGTAGGAGAACATGCCCTCGCCGGACTTGATGCCGAATTTCGAGGCGTCGGTCTTTTCCAGCACCATCGCCGCGACATCGTCGCGATTGGAAAGATCGGCGTTGAGGAAGGACGAGACGGATTTGTAGATGTCGAGGCCCGCCATATCGAGCAGCGCCATCGGCCCGATCACGGCGATCTTGTAGCCGATACCCCAGGACACACATGTATCGAGGTCTTCCGGCTCGATGACGCCGCGCTCGACAAGGTCGACCGCCTCGCGCAGCAGCGCGTAGAGCACGCGGTTTTCGACAAAGCCCGGAACGTCCTTCTTCACCACCACCGGCAGCAGGCCGATCGAGCGGATCAGGTCGCGGATCGTCGTAACGACCTGCGGCGCGGTCTTCTCGCCTGCGATCACCTCGATCATCGGAATGATGTGCGGCGGGTTCGACCAGTGCATGCCCACCATCCGCTCCGGATGCGAGATATGCGCCTGCAGCTTGGTGATCGGGATACCCGACGTGTCCGAAGCCACGATCGTCTCCGGTCCTATCAGACCATCGATCGCGCGATAGACATCGGCCTTTATCGAGATGTTTTCGGGAACGTTCTCGATGACGAGATCGGCGCCCGACACCGCGTCGGCGATATCGTCCGTGAAGCGAACCGTTCCCGCGCCGGACGCGGGCGGCGTAATGCCGAGGGAATCGAGGACGCCTTCTGCGATGCCCAGCATGGTTCCGGCACGCTCGATCGCCGCCGGGGCGACATCGTAGGCGACGACCTGCAGGCCGCCCCTGGCGAGCCGGGCGGCCATCCCCGGCCCCATCGTGCCCAGACCGATGATGGCGATGCGCTGGATCATTATGCTGCCCTGCTTCCCGTTGCTGTATTTGACGCTGCGATAAGGTCGGCAGCCTTTTCGGCAATCATGATCACCGCCGCGTTGATGTTTCCGCAGACGAGGTCGGGCATAACGGATGCATCCACCACTCTCAGGCCGTCGACGCCGCGAACGTGCAATTTCGGATCAACGACCGATGCCTCATCGGCTCCCATCCGGCACGTCCCGGCCGGATGGTGCACGGTGATGGAGGTCTTGCGGATATGCTCGTCGATCTCGTCGTCGCTCTGGCACTTCGGACCGGGAAAGAACTCCGCCTCGATGAAGGGCTGCATGGAGGGCTGCGCTGCGAGATTTCTCGCCACCCGGAAGCCGGCCCGCAGCGATTCCCAATCCTTCGGCGAGGCAAGGAAGTTCTGGTGGATCAGAGGCGCCGCAGCAGGATCGGCCGACGCCAGTTTCACCGCCCCCCGGCTTTCGGGCTGTGTCGCCACGATCCGCGTGGCGAAGCCGTCCGGGAACGGCGCCTTGAACGGCTTGAGATAAGGCCATGCGGCGAGCGGAGCCGCCGTGAACAGCAGCTGCACGTCCGGCAACGGCCGCTCCGGACCGCTTTTCAGGAAAGCAACGACCCCGCCGGGCACATCGCCCGAGAAGCCCCGTCCAGTGAAGTAGGTCTTGGCGAAATCCAGCCCGATCCGATCGGCGCGCATGTTGCGCAGGAACGGGCCTGGAGTGCGGCGCCGGTACATGAGAATGACCGAGACGTGATCCTGCAGGTTCATGCCGACCGACGGCAGGTTGACCCGCGCCTGGATCCCGTGCGCCGCCAATTCTTCCGGCGCCCCTATGCCCGACAGCATCAAGAGTTGCGGCGTATTGATGACACCGCCTGAGAGCAAGACTTCCTTGCGGGCGACGACCGTCCGTTGCCCGCCGTCATGGTTTATCACCACCCCGGTGGCGCGCGTGCCCTCCAGAGTGATCTTCGTCGCCGTCGCTCCGGTCAGGACGGTCAGGTTGGGCCGCTTCAGGGCCGGGCGCAAATAGGCGGAAGCGGTCGAGCTGCGCCGGCCTTTCGAGATTGTCATCTGCAGGCGGCCGAAACCTTCCTGCCGCTCGCCATTGTAGTCGCTGGTCTGCGCATAGCCTGCCTGCACGCTGGCCTGCGCGAAGGCATCGATCAGCGAGTCCTTATAGCGGCAGAACTGGGTGTTTACCGGGCCGGAGCCGCCGCGAAAGTGGTTCTCGCCGCCTTCCCAGCTTTCCTGCTTCCGGAAATAGGGCAGGACTTTGTCGTAGGACCAGTCATGCAGCCCACCGGCGGCCCAACGGTCGTAATCCCCGCGATTCCCCCGCACATAGGCCATGGCGTTGGTGGACGACGATCCGCCAATGACCTTTCCGCGCGCGCACTCGACCCTGCGCCCGCCGACATTGTCTTCGGGTTCGCAGAAATACATCCAGTCATGGCGGCGCTCCGTCAGGATCTTACCCCATCCAAGCGGGATATGGATCATGGGGTCGCGGTCCCAGCCGCCGGCCTCGAGCAACAGCACCGAACAGCGAGGGTCGGCGCTCAGCCGGTTGGCTAGCACACAACCGGCCGATCCGGCCCCAACGATGACGTAGTCGAAACTTTCAGCGTGCGGCATGGTGCGTTTCACTGCCTTGATCCGGCGCCCCTGCGCCGGGGAACTGTTGAAAACCGGGCCTGGACCATCCCGGCCAAGACGGGGATGGTCCAAGTATTCCTCACGGTGGTCGACTCTAGGCCAGGCCGGCTTCTCTCAGACGCTGCGACCAGTGGTTCCATCCTCGATCGATCTGGGCACCGACGAGTTTTCCCGCCGTCTTGATCTCGCCCGGCGACAGATATTTGATTTTGCCGATCTGCAGGCCAGCCGTAAGCGCCTTCGCTTCCTGTTCGAGATAGAAGGCGCGGAAGACGACCTCCCGCACTGAGTTTCCAACATTGACGACGCCGTGCCGCGCCATGAGAACCACGGTTTGGCTGCCGAGACTTTGAGCGATATCCGCACAGACGCTGTGGCTGCCACCGAAGAGATCCGTCTCGTCGCCATGCTTGTCACGAATCTCGTAGACCGGGACGGACTCGCCGATGAACGCGCCCATATGGGTGACCGGCCGAAGCGGTGTATCGACAAAGCAGTAGGGAAGGACAGCCGGAGAGTGGGTGTGAAGCACGCACTGAACGTCGGGCCGTGCCTTGTAGATCTCGCTGTGGATATAGCGCTCCAGATAGGACGGCCGATTGTCCGTCGTCTCGCCGTCGAGATTGAAGCGCTGGATGTCGCCGACGGTTATCAGGCTTGGAGCAAGCTTCTGCGCCAGGAAGAAGCCTTCGGGATCCTCGGGATCACGGGCGCTAATGTGCCCGAACGTATCCATGATGCCTTCGTTCAGAAGGATCTTCGTCGCGGTGACCAGCTCTTCGAAGACCTTCTGGCGCGCGGGGTTGTTGTCTTTCATGTCCAAATTCTCCCATTGCGGCGGTGGCGACCATTCTTGTTCTTGTTATCGGTCGCCGACGCCCGCGGATTTCAGTTGTTTTCGTAGAGGCCGACGATCCGGTTCTGCTCGATGATGTTGCCGGCATATTTCTGCAGGAACTCCTCCCGGGTGGGCGTCCCTTCGACCTTGATGTCGAGGGCATAGACCCAGAAGTAGTAGTGATGCTCTCCGTGGCCGGCGGGCGGCTGAGGACCGTAATACTGCTTGTGGCCGGCGCCGTTCGGACCGACGCGGAATTTTTCCTGCGCGTCCGAAAGATCCGTGGTCGACGGATCGATTCCGTAGACGACCCAATGCGTAAAACCGTTGGCCAAAGGCGCGTCGGGGTCATGGCAGATGACCGCCAGTTCTTTCGCGCCTGCCGGGACGCCGCTGACCGTAAGT
Source organism: Pseudomonadota bacterium (assembly GCA_040755925.1). Lineage (GTDB taxonomy): Bacteria > Pseudomonadota > Alphaproteobacteria > Rhizobiales > Rhizobiaceae > Mesorhizobium. Next base: position 15,378 of record JBFLWR010000506.1, on the reverse strand, counting down.
TTGGGCAATACGTTGCCCTTGTCGCCGGCATGTTCGTCGCGCAATCTCCCGAGCGGTTCGAAATCCACCGATGTGATCTTGAGGTCCTTGATATTCAGGGGCATGGAATTCTTCCTTCGCCAATTTCGATCGAACTAGACACCGGCCTTGAGGTCGGCGACGGTTTTGCCCCCGACGCGCTGATGCACGCGCGGGCCGGATGCGACGGCGACACAGATCAGAAGCTCGTCCGGGCGCGGGCCGTCCGGCACGCAGAATGTGACGGCATCATAGTGAGAGCGGATGTAAAGCTCGTCCTTGTGGGCGAGCGGGATATCGATGGATGTACCGGCGGCGGCGACCTTGCTGACCGACGAGATCCAGGCCTTGCCGCCCCCCACCTGCTGCCGCAGCGGGTCTCCGAACACCGTGGTGATGCAAGCGACGACATGTTCCTGTTCGCCCGCCGTGCCCGCGATACCGCCCTTGCCGTAGCTTTCAACCGGCCGGTTGCCGAGCAACGCAACGGCTCGCTCACCGAGCGCATGACCGATAGCCGAACTTGGATTCGTCAACTCGGATAATTCGGCGACGAACTTTCCGGCGAACGGGTTGCGTATGACGACGCCCGTAGCGACTTTGACGAGGGTATCGCCAGGCTTGCCGCCGTCATGCCGGCTTTCCTGGACCGAAGCGTACCAGCCCCTGACATCATAGTCCCGCTCGACTTCACTGGAATAGTTCATCGTTGTCTCCTGAAGGGAGCGCGCATCTTTCGCGCGCGCCGATTTAATTCGTTGGCCGGTCCGACCGGCGCTACTGAGGCCATGAGTAGACACGGCGCAGCGGGTCGTAGCGGGCAGCTTCCAGCGCCGCCGGCGTGAACATGTTTCCCTTCGAGAGCGAGCGGTTCGCCGCATAGTCGCCGGACAGGGCCTGACAGCGATCAGTGATCGGGCGAATGCGCCGCTCCCACGCGACGAGCGCGTCTTCGACCGAAGACTCCGCCTCCAGGTCCTGCGACAGGCTGAAGGCATTGACCATGGCGCAACCGGCGCCCTGGGCCAGGGCCGGACACATGGCATGCGCGGCATCCCCCACAAGGGCCACTTTGCCTCTTGTCCAGCTGTCCAGCTTGGTCGTCTCGTACTTGTCGTACCTGGCTGTTTTCAGCTTCGCTGCTTCGACCAGGCACGGCTCGAGGAAGGGAAACATCTCGACCCAGACCTCCAGGTCGATCGGAACCCGCGAGCCGCGAGGATCGGCGGCCGGAGCCATGAGACCCAGATAGAGCTCGTTCTCGTTGCAAGGCGAATAAAGGATGCGCTGGACGCGCGGCCAGAAGTTCCACATGTCTATGGTGTTGTCCCACTCGCCGTGACCGAGTTCCTTTTTCCTGCGAGGAACGATCAGTCGGATGAGACCATCTTTCGAAACCCATCGGTCTTGCTTGAAGCCGATGGAATCCCTGACCTTGGAGCCAACGCCGTCGGCGCCGACGATCAGATCGGCTTCGAGAACCTCTCCGGTCTGAAGGGTCAGGCGGCCTTCCGGATCGGCGGCGACCGCTTCAGAATTGACCGATATGTCGACACCCAGCGCGCGAGCGCGGTTGACCAGCGCATCATGCAGGTGGCTGCGGGTCATGATGCGCCAGGGCAGACCGTTGAACGTCTCCCTGGAAACGGACTTGTTGTGCATCCAGGTCTCGTAGGTCGGCGGTGTGTGCGAACCCTGGAGAACGTCATCCAGGGCGCCCAGTCCTTCGAGGACACGAAGGCCGTTGTGCCAGAGATAGATACCTGCGCCGAATGCCCGCAGTTCCGAACTCTTCTCGTGCAGCCTGACATCCCAGCCGTTCTGCCTGAGAGCGATCGCGGCCGTCAGGCCGGCAAAGCCGCCGCCGGCGACCTCGGCGCGACGCGTCTTGCCCGAAGTTTTGTTTACATTGGCCATTTGCTATCCTGATGCTGCGTACGGGAAGACGGCGGATTGAACCGTCAGGCGTCGATGAAATTCGTGATGGCTTTCAACGTGATCTCAGGAGAGACCTCGTTGACGTAATGGTCCGCGCCCGGAACGACGACCACAGGCAGATCGGGCCGCAGCCGACTTGTTTTCGCCAGCGCCGCCGCCGAAACCAGCTTGCTCGACTCACCCCGAACAATGAGGACGGGCTTCGTCACGTCCCGATAGGCAGGTACGAGGTCTGATCGCAGGCCCTTGGCTGTCTGAGCCATGGCTGCGGGCGACGCCAATGGCCGCAAGCCACCGTCGACACGATGGTAGCCGCTTTCGGCTCTGATCCTGATGGCGGCGGCGGGAATATTCGGATAACGGCCGGCGAGATATGCTTCGACGGACTTTACGTCCTCGAAAAGCTGACTGCCCGCATTGACCCGCGTCTCCAATGCGTCCAGCGCTTCGGTCTCGATGTAGGGGGTGAAGTCGATTGCGATGACCGATCGCACCAGGTCCGGGTATTTGGCCGCGGCTGTCACCGAATTTCTGGCGCCGAGGGAATGACCGACGAGGATGGCTGGCCCGTACTCGAAAGTGCGGATCAGCCCGGCGATGTCGTCGGCATAGTCATTCGCCTCGTAGCCGGCCTCCGGCTTGTCGCTCAGGCCATGTCCCCTTTGGTCGATCGCCACGGTCGTGAAGCGACCGGAGAGCCGAGCCATCAACGGCGTGAACACCGCCGAGTTGGAGGTTATACCGTGGAAAAACAGCATCAATGGGCCGCTGCCGCTCTCGCGCACGTTCAACGTAATGCGATCGGTGGCGATGCGTCGCGATCTCGGCTGCATGTCTGTCGCCACGTTTATGACCCTCATCGCTGCTACCCGTGTGACCCGAGAGGATCATAGACCATGAGGCGCGTCAACCAGATTGTCTGACATTCTTTCAATCTTGAGAATTGACAATCTGACCATTCCTGCTGTCCAATGCGTGTGGCGTCGCATATGATGCAGCCGATCGCGACTCTAGGCCCATGAGACGTAACCGATGCCGCCAGACCTGAATTTGCGGATTTCACCACGAACGGTGCAGCAGGAAACCGTCGACAAGCTGCGGCTTGCCATCCTGTCTGGGCTGTTTCAGCCGGGAAGCCGCCTCATCGAGAGCCAGCTGTGCGCGCAGCTCGGCATCAGCCGTCCCTCGCTGAGGGAGGCTTTGCGCAGTCTCGAGGCCGAGCGCCTGATCGAGATCGTTCCCAATCGAGGCCCGTCGATACCGGCGCTCTCGTGGGAGGTGGCAACCGCCATCTACGAGGTTCGCGAGTTGCTGGAAGTCGAGGCGGCGGGGCGGTGCGCGTCACGAATTTCTCCCGCGCAGTTGGATGAACTCAAGAGATCTCTTTCCGCATTCGAAGAAGCAGCCTTGAGCAAAGACAGCATCGCGCAGGTCATGACCGCCGCGGACTTCTATTCGATCATACTGGCCAATTGCGGGAATCCGATATTGGAGGAAGTCCATCGCGGTCTGGTGGCCAGAATAAGCTTCTTTCGGGGACGATCGATGTCATTGGAGGGCCGAGCACAAAGCAGCCTGGCGGAGATGCGCGAGATATTCGAATCCATCGCCGCCGGCGACGAGAACGCCGCGCGCAAGGCCTCCAAGCAGCACGTCCTGAAGGCAAAGGCGGCAGCGAAAATATCCATGGACAGCGATATCTGAGTTTTTCGAACGCCAGTCGCTCGGCCTGAAACTCGAAGTCCTGATCTTGCGGATCGAATATCCGCCGAACGCGGATCGGTGGGCTGGACTCGTCCACTCCGGCGCCGCTCATAGCGGCAAACAGCCAGCGGTTGCCAGATGGAGAGACGATGAGCAAGCCTACGGTCGAGCGCGAAACGAATGCCGATCTCGTCATCGTCGGCGGCGGCTCGGCTGGCGCATTGCTGGCAGCGCGACTGAGCGAAGAGCCGGCCCGCCGCGTCCTGCTGATCGAGGCAGGCGAAGAGGCGAGCGACCCCGATATCTGGAACCCCGCCGCCTGGCCAGCACTTCAGGGCCGCAGCTACGACTGGGACTATCGCACCGAGCCACAAGCCGGGACCGCGGGCCGCGTGCATCACTGGGCGCGCGGACGGGTGATCGGCGGCTCGAGTTGCCTGCATGCGATGGGTTATATGCGCGGCCATCCCTCCGACTTCCAGGCCTGGGTTGATGCGACTGGCGATCGCCGGTGGAGTTGGGATGAATTGCTGCCCGCGTTTCAGGCCATTGAAGATCACCCGCACGGCGGCAACGGCCTGTACGGCAAGGGCGGGCCGATGCCGGTTCACCTGCCGATGGACGAGGTCAGTCCGGTGGCGCGCGCGTTCATCGAAGCCGGCGCGTCCCTGGGCCTGTCGCGCCTCGAGGGGCACAACAGCGGACAGATGATCGGCGTCACCCCGAACTCTTTGAACATTCGCGACGGGCGGCGGGTTACGGCTGCTGATGCCTGGCTCACGCCGGCGGTTCGAAACCGCAAGAACCTGACCATTCTTACCGGATCCCGGGTGCGGCGGCTTAAATTGGACGGCAATCGGGTCCGCAGTCTCGAGGTCGTCGGGCGACAGGGTTCGGTTGAAGTCCTTGCGGATCAGATTGCACTTTGTGCCGGAGCGTTGGAAAGCCCGGCTTTGCTGATGCGCTCGGGCATCGGTCCGCACGATATGCTCGATGCCGCGGGTGTTGGCTGCCTGATCGATATGCCGGAAATCGGCCGCAACCTTCAGGACCACCTGCTTGGCGCCGGCAACCTCTATGCGGCCCGCAAGCCGGTTCCTCCATCGCGCCTCCAGCACTCGGAATCGATGGCCTATATGCGAGCCGCCAGCTTCACCGCCGCCGGACAGCCCGAGATAGTCGTCGGCTGCGGCATCGCGCCGATCGTTTCCGAATGCTTCCAGGCGCCCGCGGCCGGCACGGCCTATTCGCTGCTGTTCGGAATCACCCATCCGACGAGCCGCGGCAGTTTGCGCATAAGCGGGCCGGACCTAGGCGATCGATTGATCGTCGACCCTGCATACCTGCAAACCGGTCGAGACCGAGAATTGTTTCGCCGAGCCCTGGAAGCGGCAAGGGAGATCGGCCACCGAGACGAACTCGCCGAATGGCGAGAGCACGAAATTCTGCCAGGCCCGCTGAACGCCGAATCCGAGGTCGACGATTTCATAGCGCGGTCGGTCATCACGCACCACCATCCCTGCGGTACTTGCAGGATGGGCAAGGACACAAACGCCGCCGTCGACTCGAATCTGCGCCTCAAAGCGCTGGACAATCTTTTTGTCGTTGACGCTTCGGTCATCCCCAGTCTCACCGCAGGACCGATTCACGCTGCCGTTCTCGCAATCGCCGAGACCTTCGCTCAGGCTATGAGCACGGCAGCTGATTCATGAGTGGCACGAGTGGCATTTGGGCCGTCCCAGGGGCACTACATATCTGCTTCCCGCTCACACATTGAGAGCAGACAATCGTTTCCGCCGGTAGCAGCCACTCAGCGGAGACTTGGATTGCTTGGTATCCAGGCGAGTATCTTCAATTGCTGAAAGCGGGACGTCGACCTTGGGAATTTTCGAACCACAAAAGCCGACCCTGCCACCCGCGTGATGCCAACCGTTTGCTCCCGGCGGCCGCAACGTTTCCAGCATACCACCCGACTAATTTCGGTAGATCAGCAACACGATGCCGCCATTTTCGGAATACGTCTCGTGCTCAGCGCCGACGGCGCGAATACAATACTGGCCCGCGGTGTAGGTATTGTCCTGATCTGAAAAGGATCCTTCCAGCACGAGGATTTCCTCGACCTGATCGTGAGAATGCATCGCCGAGCGCGTTCCTGGATCCATCTTCATGATGATCGTGGATTCCCCACTGACCTCGTCCTTGTAGATCGTCTTCATGTAGAAGCCGTCTTCCGCCGGTGTCCACTCGATTGAATTGAGGTCGATGAAGAGAGAGCCATGATCGATGCGGCCTGAGAGTGCGTGCGCGGGCATGAAGTGTCCTTTCCAGGGGTGATGCCTAAGCAGTTGTTGCCGACGATCTGACGCTGCTAGACGGCGGCCATGAACCGATGACCGTCATAGATCGCCGCGTGGATGTTGCGACTGGCGACTGCGTCACCGATCCTGAACAACTGGAAACGCGCGTGCGGATTCGCCATGGTCTCCTGAGGTTGGATCGCCACAAGCGCCTTGTAGTCAACCTCGCCGAGGTTCTTCGAGAGCGGCCTCAGCGCGAAGTAGAGATCCTCCAGCGGCGTCACACCATTCTCTATCACGACCTGATCGACGATCTTTTCCGAATACTCTTTCGTGTAGTCGTCCAGGAAGACGGCGGCGATCTTGTTGCCGCGACGCTCGAGCCGCTCGATTCGCAGGTTCATCGTAACGACGGCGTTCGCCTTCTTCAGCGCCTTGAAATATGCGGGATAAGTCGTGGCCCCGATATCTGCCGCCAAGGTCCTCGTCGGACCGACCAGCTCGAGTTCAGCGCCAGCCTCTGCAATGAATTCGGCCGCGGTCATTGCGTTGTGTGATCCGCCATCGTCGTAAAGCAGGACTGATCTGGCCACCGGCACGCTTCCGCTCAGAATGTCCCAGGTTGTCGTTGCCAGGTCCTGACCGCCGTATAGGCAGTCCAGGCTTGGCAATCCTCCGGTGGCGACGACGACGATATCGGGATTCTCCTGCAGGACGTCGCTGTCTTCGGCGTAGCGATTGTATTCGATCTCGACACCCAACCGGTCGCATTCCGCCAACCGCCAATCGACGATGCCCAGGATCTCGCGCCGCCGCTTCAGCGCAGAGGTGATCAGAATCTGGCCGCCCGCCTTCGGACCGGCTTCGAAGACCTTCACCCGGTGGCCTCGCTCCGCAGCAACGCGGGCAGCCTCCAAACCGGCCGGACCCGCGCCTATGACCACAACTTTTCGGAGCGGACCTTCACTTTTCGAAATTATGTGAGACAGGGTGCCTTCCCTGCCTGTCGCGGCATTGTGCACACAGGACGCCTGGCCGGGGTAAATGGAGTCGATGCAGTAGCCCATTCCGACGCACGGTCGGATCTGGTTTTCGCGGCCCTCCATTATCTTTCGAGTGATGTGAGGATCGGCGATATGAGCACGTGTAAGTGCGACCATGTCCAGCTTGCCACTTGCAATCGCATGGCGCGCGGTGGCCACATCCTGAATTCTTGCCGCATGGAACGTGGGAAGCCCCACCGCCTTTCGAACCTCGCCCGCGAAATCAAGATGTGGCGCCGAGGGCTTGCCCATGCCCGGGATGACATGGCTCAACCCTTCATCCCTCGAAGCATGGCCCCGAATGACGTTCACAAAGTCGATCATTCCGCTGGCGGAAAGACGTTTTGCGATCTCCACACCTTCGTTGGCCGTCAGCCCCCTGTTCAGGGCTTCGTCACAAACCATTCGAACGCCGACGATGTAGTCCTGGCCGATCCGCTTGCGGATCGCGGCCAGGATCTCCATCACCAACCGCATCCTGTTTTCGAGCGATCCGCCATACTCGTCTTCGCGCTTGTTGGTCGCCGGTGACCAGGAGTGCGCAATCAAATGCGACGCGCACTCAAGTTCGAACCCATCAAGTCCTGATGCCTTCACCCGCTCGGCACTGTCGGCGAACGCGTTGACGACGCGCTGGTAGTCCCAGTCCTCCATGGCCTTCGGAAACGCGCGATGCACGGGCTCCGGCACATGGGAAGCGTCGATCATGGGCAGCCAGTCCGCCTTATTCCAGTATGTCCGACTGCCCATATGCGTCATCTGGATCATCACCGCGGCGCCGTGCGAATGCACGTCATCGGCAAGCTCGCCCAGCCATTTCACGACTTCATCTTTGTGAAGCTGGATATTTCCGAATGCCTGCGGACTGTCGATGTCCACGACAGCGGATCCGCCGATCATTGTCAGCGCCATCCCGCCCTTTGCCTTCTCGGCGTGATAGAGGCGATAGCGCTCCTTCGGCAGGCCATCCTCCGTGTAGGCAGGCTCGTGCGACGTCGACATGATCCTGTTTCGCAGAGTCAGATGCTTCAACTGGAAAGGCTGCAGTAATGGATCATTCGACATTTCAGGAACTCTCTAAGCATAGTTTCGTCGATCCAGTGCCGTCTGGCATGTATCGGCTATTGATTTGATCACAGTTTCTTCCACGTCGCATAGTCGGTAAACTGCAATTCTATTTATGGCATCATTAGCAGGCAGATCGTTGCAAGCTCGGCCTCCCTCAGCGCCGAATTTGTGTCGAGCTTCATCCGCCGGTTGGCACGCATGGGTCTAGGCCGACGACTTCGTTTCGGCAGGAGAGGACAACGCGGCGGTGATTTGCCGGAGGGATACCAATCCCAGGGGCTCGCTGCTGCCGTCGACAACGACAGCCTGGTCGTACGTCGAGTTCGTCAACTCCTTCGCCGCGACCTCGAGTGTGGTGCCGGACTTCAGCCTCGGCAGCGACGCCTTCTCGGAGCATGGTGCACGATCCATCACGGCATCGATCCTGATGAAACGGGCGCGATTGACGTCCTTCACAAATCTCTCGATGTAGTCGTCGGCGGGACGCAAGAGAATGTCCTGGCTGTCGCCCTGCTGGATGATGGAACCGTCACGCAGGATGACGATCCGGTCGCCGAGCCTCAACGCCTCGTCGAGATCGTGCGTAATGAAGACGATGGTCTTCTTGAGCTCCGCCTGCAATTCCAGAAGCATGGTCTGCATGTCGGTTCTGATCAGGGGATCGAGAGCCGAGTAGGCCTCGTCCATCAGGAGGATAGAAGCATCGTTGCTGAGCGCGCGCGCGAGCCCCACGCGCTGCTGCATGCCGCCGGACAATTCGTTCGGGTAGCGATGCTCGAACCCGATGAGGCCCACGCGGTCGATCCATCGCATGGCGATCTGGCGGCACTTGGACGCCTCGATCCCGCGCACTTCGAGGCCGAACGTCACATTGTCGATGACGGTCCTGTGCGGCAGGAGTCCAAATCTCTGGAACACCATCGCCGTCTGGTTGCGGCGGAACTCGCGCAACTCCACCTCGGACATCTCGAGGATGTTGCGTCCGTCGATTATGATCGAACCGGAGGTGGGTTCGATCAGACGGTTGATGTGCCGGATCAGCGTCGACTTGCCGGAGCCGGACAGTCCCATGACCACCTGGATCTTGCCGGCAGGCATGGAGATGTTGATGTTGTTCAGGCCAAGGATATGGCCATGCACCTTGCCGAGTTCGGCTTTCGACAACCCATCGCGGACAGCTTGGACGTATTGCCGCGGAGACCCACCAAAGATCTTGTAGAGGTCACGAATTTCGATCGACGCGTCGCCCTTATTCATGCGCTGCACCCCGATGCTTCTGCAGCCGGTGTCCATAGGCCTGGCTGATGCGGTCGAAAATGATCGCGATGCCGACGATGGCAAAGCCGTTGAAGATGCCTTGCGTGAAGTACTGGTTGGCGATGGCCTGCAGCACGTTCAGGCCTAGCCCCTGAACGCCGATCATCGAAGCGATGACAACCATGCCAAGCGCCATCATGATCGTCTGGTTGATACCGGCCATGATGGTTGGCATGGCGAGCGGCATCTGCACCTTCCAGAGCTTCTGCCCCCTCGAACAGCCGTAAGCGTCGGCCGCCTCCAGGACCTCCTTGTCGACCAGGCGAATGCCAAGGTCTGTGAGGCGGATGATCGGTGGGATGGCGTAGATCACCACGGCGATGAATCCGGGCACGCGGCCGATGCCCAGCAGCATGACGACCGGAATGAGATAGACGAAAGGCGGCATTGTCTGCATGACGTCGAGAACCGTCTGCATGACCCCGCCGACGCGCCTGTTACGGTTCATCAGGATGCCGAGCGGTATGCCGATGGCGATGGAGAAAATGGTTGCCGTAAAGACGAGCGAGATCGTCTTCATCGCATCCTGCCACAGGCCGATCAGCCCGATCGCTATCAATGTTCCGACAACCGCGGCGACCACACTCCATTTGCGCGCCGCGAACCATGCGATCGCGGCAAGCGCAAGGACGATCAGCGGCCAAGGCGCACCGGTAATCACCGCCTCGAAGAAGATCAGGACGCGCTGCAGCGGGTAGAAGAAGTTCTCGATCGCGTCGCCATAGTCGCGCGTGAGGGCCCTGAGCGAACCGTCGATCGCCCGTTTGACGGTCAGCAGAACGTCAGGGTCCAGTTGCGGGAATTTGAACAGCCAATCCATGTTGGGATGCCCTATCGTGAACACGCCGTTGATCGCGCGCGCCGCCATGCAAATAGATGCATCGCGGGCCAGGGACCAAAAGCAGGAAGCAGCTACGCCGGCGCATCAAACCGCACCGATGGAGGCCTCGAGAACGCTCGAAGCCTCCACTCGATGATGCCAGATTCTAGAGCGCGGCCTTGACCTTCTCGGCCACGTCAGCCGGCACCCATTTCGTCCAGACTTCGGGCATGTTCTTGATGAACCACTTGGCGCCGTCTTCACCGTTCGCCTGATTGTCCGTCATCCACAGCATGACCTTGCCGACTTCGGCCTGAGTCCAGCTGCGCTTGCCGAGGTAGTCCCTGACCGGACCTACGTCGTCGCGCTGCAGGAACTTGCTGCTGGCCAACGTTACCATCTCGGCGGGTTTCCAGTAGTTCGGCTTCGGGTCCGGGCAGTCCTGCTTTGAGGTACAGCGCACCCACTCGGCATCGTCGTGCGCCATTTCGAGGCGCACCATCGGATACTTCACCAGAAGCGAGGTCGGCGCCCAATAGGCCGCGATATAGCCTTGCTTGCGCTCGTAGGCCTTGGTGATGGCGCCATCGAGGGCCGCGGCCGAACCGCTCGGGACCAGTTCGAAGCCCTTCTTGTCGCCATCCATGGCCTTGTACAGCTGCGCGGTCACGACGGTATCGCCCCAGCCCTGAGGTCCCTGGATGACACCGCCTTTCGAGGGGTCTTCCGGGGCCGGGAACAGGTCCGGGTGCTTCATGGCGTCGTCGACGGTCTTGATGTCGGGATGCGCATCGGCGACATATTTCGGAATATACCAGCCCGAAACCTGGCCGTCGCTGATCGCCGTCCCGATCTGCTTGATCCGCCCCTCGGCTGCGCCCTTCGCGTAGACGTCGCCCAGCAGGCTCGGCGTCGATTCCGAGGAAATATCCGGCTGGCCCTTCTCGATCATCGCGGTGATCGTCGGCACGGTGTCGCCCGCAACCGTCGTTGCGTTGCAGCCATAGCCGTTCTTCAGGATAAACTGGTCGACATTGGACATAGCCTCGGCCGACTGCCAGCTGAAGACAGCCAGCGTAATGTCGCCGCAGGCCGCGTTTGCGGCTCCGGCGCTCAGCAGGGCTCCGAAGGCAACGGCAGGAAACAGCATTCTTCTCATTGTGTTCTCCTCACTCAATGCGTGGTGTGTTGATTAACCGACACCGAACCCACGCTGTTCGGTGAGACCACGGACGCCGCGCCGGTGAAAACCATGCGCAGCCATGTTATTCCTGCGCGCCGGCCACCTAGGCCAGGCTTGGCGAAATCTGCTCCTGGCGTTTCGCCACGAACGCGTCGAGCTCTTCGCGGACCGACTGATCCATCGATGGTTGTTCGTAGCCGGCGATGATCGCTTGCGCTTTTTCGCGGCAGCGCTGGGGCATCTCCTTCGAGCCCTGAACCCGCCACTGCTCGTAGCTCAGATAGTCCAGCATCTCGGGCGCGATGAAAGCGTCCTTGAAACGCTTGAGCGTGAATGCGTCGCCAAGGTAATGGCCGCCCGGCCCTATGCGTCGGACGGCCTCCAGCGCGTCGTCGAAGTGGTCAAACGAAACTCCCCCGGCGTATTTCGCCATCAGGAGGTTTTGCTCTGCGTCGGCCACAAACTTGGCCATGCAGCAAACAAGGCCTGCCTCGTCCCATCCGCCGGCATGCATCATCAGATTCGCGCCGGCGCTGGCCCCAGACATGTAGGCGATCGCCGATTCATAGCCGGACTGGGCGTCGAAAGTCTTCGCCGAGGACTGCGACGCGGTGGTTCTCCACGGGAGGCCGTAGCGGCGCGCAAGCTGGCCGATGATGGCGTTCATCAGCGTGACCTCGGGCATGCCGGACATCGGCGCGCCGCTCCGCATCGATACCGAGACCGAGTACTGCCCGTAGATCATTTTCGCGCCCGGCGCGGCGAGTTGGGTATATGCCAAGGCGGCCAGCGCCTCGGCGTTCAACTGAGCGACCGTGGCCGGAATGTCGGCTGGCGTATTGGCAGCGCCAAGCACGAAAGGCGACAGCAACACGACCTGGTTGGCTTCCGCGTAGACACGCAGTCCCTCGAGCATCGTGGCATCCCAGACAAGTGGCGAGTTGCCCGACACATGCCCCGCGATCACCGCGTTGTTTTCGAGGAATTCCCGGCCATGCACGATGCGCGCCATCGCAATCGAATCTTCCGCGCGCTCCTGGCCCGTGGTCAGGCCGAAATACGGCATGTTGGTTTCCACAAGGCTGGAATGATTGATGTGCAGGTGGCGCCACGGAACCGCGATGTCGGTCGGCTCGCAGGTGAAGCCGCCGGCTATGTGGAACCCCGGCAGCATCTGGGTAAGCCGGTTCATGTTTCGAAGATCGTCGATGGTCGATGAGCGGCGCACACCCTGGAGATCGCGGATGTTCGGCGCACCCTGCATGGTGCCGAACGTCATCGTATCGAGCGATATCTCGACACGCTGATTTGGATCCCTGGACGTCATTTCGAAGCTGCGCGGCGCCTTGGCGATGAGGCTCATGACCATGTCGCCGTCGAGATGAACGCGCTGGCCTCTCACGTCGGCGCCGGCTTCGCGCCACTGCCTCAGCGCAGTTTCATCCCTGAAATCAATGCCGATCTCGCGCAGGATTGCGAGCGAAGCCTGATGTATGCGCTCCAGTTGCTCGGCATTGACGACCTCGACGGGCCGGATCCGGTATTTGAGCGTCGACAGGCGGGGTCTGGTCTCGCCCATGCGTGCGGCAACCACCGATGAGCGGCCGCCGCGGCGGCGTGTCGAGGAAGTGTCGACAGCTGTCATCGCCGATGTCATCGCAAGATGCGTGTCGTGGCTGCGCGGACGTTGCGCTTGCGCATCGGTTGGTCACCGAGACGGCTGGGATGAACCATTTCGTTATCGGGCATGCCAAAGACCTTGTTCGCGATCGAATTCTCGTGCGCCGGCGCCTCACTGAAAAAGACAAACGCAGGCACTGGTTGGCTTGGGAATAGGCAAAGCAATGCTGGCCAGCCGCTGTCGCTGAAAGCGGCATGATCTCCCTCTCCGGTCCCTGTGCTCGGCTTACTTGAGGCGTAGTCTGCGGCTAACCCATTTGTCGCCGCGAACTGGACGCGCCATCCGCCTGTACGGCTATCTCGTGCTAAGGATTCCGTCGCCGGGGGAAACGGTAAAGGGCAATTCGATTCATGGATGTATAAGCGCAGACGCCGAGGCGGCCGGCCACCGGCATCGCCAGGGCGGCACTTGCCGCGCGCCGTCGATTGTTAGATTCACTACATCGGAAGGCCGCGTCTAGCGAGAAGTATTGGCCAGCAGCCAGTCCCGGAACTGGGCGACGGCTTTGCGGATCCCCGTTCCTGAAGGCATCACCGCATAGTGATGACGCCCCGTTTCGAGAGGGCAATCGAGGGCGATCTTCAACCGTCCCGTATCCAGCGCCTGATCTATGATTGGCCGCTGCCCCAGCAAGAGTCCTTCCCCTTTTTCGGCCGCCTTCTGAGCCAGAAGCATGTCATTGACCTCCAGGGCGACCGGCAAATTTGGGGGTACTGGCAAATTCAACGCCCGCAGCCAATCGCCCCAACCAAGCCTAAACCGATACGGGTCGACATAGTGGATCAGCGGCGAGCTCACCAACTCCGAAATCGAGTTGAACGGGCCATGTCGCTCGAGGAATTCCGGGCTGCAAATAGGAACAATGTGCTCCGGCCAGAGCCGCACGCTAGTGCAGCCGGGCCAGTTTCCGTCGCCTAGACGGACGTGCAAATCGATGCTCGAGGACGGTAGGTCCGGGTCGCGGTCAAGGCATCGAATTTCAATCTGCAAATTGGGATAGTCTTGGCGCAGCCTTCCCAATTTTGGCAAAAGCCACTCGGTGGCGAGCACCGCTGAAACGCCCGCCACGATTTTGTCCCGCTGCAGTGAATCGTTTGTGATCTCGGCCAACGCCTCGGAGATGGTTCCGAGGCCGCTTGAAACGGCGGAATAGAGCCGCGCTCCCTGGGTCGTCAGGCTGAGCGTTCTGTGTTCCCGCAGGAACAAGGGATGGCCCAAACTGCTCTCCAGCTGTTTGATGCCATGGCTTACCGCTGGCTGAGTGATCGACAGTTCGCCGGCGGCCGTCGAGAAATTCAGATGGCGAGCAGCTACCTCGAACAAAATCAATCCATGCAGCGACGGTACTAATTGCCGAAAGCTCATCGGTCGTGGCTCATATTTCCATGAATCTAATTGCTCTTTACCCCGGAAGAGTGTGGCGGAATGCTCTCTCTTCGAAGAGGCTACCCGTTGGCCATGGCTCCGACCAGAGAGAATTCATAATGGCGCCCGATCCGACTCTCAGACCGCGACTTAAGCGTTTGGTGTCACGAGGGGCGATCGGAGACGGATCGCACGACACAGGCGCCTGCTAGCGCCAGGATGTCTCCAACCCCAGCCAATCCACGGCGTCTGGTATCGACCGATGAACGTAGTGAGCAACAAAACGAGTCTCCTTGGTGCAAACTTGATCGACCCTCGGTTGGGCGCGGCTCCCTTTTCGAACGCATGTTGCTACGATCTGGCAATCCTGCTCGTCCCCGGGTTCTCCCAGGTTTGCCTTTCGTCGCTCATCGAGCCACTGAGACTGGCGAACATGTTAGCCCGCCGCGAGCTGTTCAGATGGCGGTTAGTGGGTCTTTCGAGCGAGCCAGTCTACTGTTCGAGCGGCATACCGATCGGCGTAGCCGCCTCCGTGGATTCCGAGCGCGCAGCCGTCAACGCGGGCAAAGTCTGCGATGCATTCGTTATCTGCGCGGCCGACGAAGTCGAAAAGTTCTGCTTGCAGTCGGTGTCGTCGCTTGTCCGACTCCACGCCCGGCGCGGAACCACGCTATTCGGAGTGAATACCGGCGCCTGGCTTCTCGCCAAGGCAGGACTCCCTGCGGGCGCGAGGTGCACCATCCACTGGCACAAGGCGGCCGCTCTGTCCGAGAAGTTCGAAGACTTGAGGGTCGAGACGGCGTTGTTCGTGCGGGATGGCGCATTGGTTACCTGTTCCGGCGGGTTCGCGGCCTTCGACATGATGATCGACACAATCGAAAAGGAATTCGGACACGAACTGGCGGCGACAGTATGCCGATACATGACCGCTGATCATCTCCGCG
>JBFLWR010000505.1:0-13474 GCA_040755925.1 Pseudomonadota bacterium | reverse complement strand
TCGGCTTCCTGCCGTTCATAGTCGGCGGCCTTCTCAAGTCGGCGCTCGGCGCCGCGACGCTGAAGCTGTTTTCGGGCAGGGCCCGATAATCAGATTTCGGGCAGGGCCCGATAATCGTATTTCAAGCAGGGCTTGATAATCGGATGAGTGTCAGGCTTCGCGCCCATCATCTGCTTTGCCTGCTGACCTATGTCGGCAAGGGCTACACCCCGGCCTTCACCGCCAACTATGACAAGGTGGTGGAGCGCCTGGCCGCGGGGGAGGGTGCCCTGATCGTTTCGGGTCCGGACGATATCTGCACCCCATTGCTCGACGACCTCGATCCGCATTGCCTGGGAGAAAGCGCCAGCGAGCGTGATAGACTCGCCGCGCGCGACGTCGGCGATCTTCTCGGCCACCCGATCCTGGCCGGCGCGAGGGTCGCGTTGGACGCTTCGACGTTAGCGCAAATGCGTAAGGCGTTTTCCTCCGGGAAGACGCGCGCGGCCTGTCCCGGATGCGAGTGGTTCGACCTGTGCGGCACGGTCGCGGCGGGCAGATTTCGCGGCGCGCGCCTTTAGAGCGGTCCCGAAAGAGCGCGACGGCGCGGCATATTTCCCTTGCTCGCCATCGTTTGTTAAGCGGGATGATCGGATTGTGATTCGCACCGGATTGTAGGCTGACCGCAAAAA
Source organism: Pseudomonadota bacterium (assembly GCA_040755925.1). Taxonomy (GTDB): domain Bacteria; phylum Pseudomonadota; class Alphaproteobacteria; order Rhizobiales; family Rhizobiaceae; genus Mesorhizobium. Next base: position 12,803 of record JBFLWR010000505.1, on the reverse strand, counting down.
GGCCATGCTTTACCGGGAAAACTTCGAGTCTATGGGCGGTCCGCCGAGGGGCATGACCGTGTCTGGCTGAAAGGGATAAGATGCGGCAAGGACGTTCGCGCTGGCTGATGAGGCTGGCATTTTTGACCGGTGTGGCGCTTTCGGTGCTGCCGGCCCAGGCCAAGGAAAATGCCCAGCCGCTCCAGATCACGTCCTTCTCGGGCGCCTACCTCGCTGCCCACATCGCCGAGGCCGACAACGATCTCGACGATGCCATCGCTTATTACAAGCAGGCGCTGGCCTTCGCTCCCGACGACAAGGACCTGCAGCAGAGCCTGATGCTGGCCCTTGTTGCGCAAGGCCGTTTCGAGGAGTCGCTTGTCTACGCCGACAAGCTCAAGCAAACGCCGGACGTCGAGCGTTTCTCGCGCCTGGCGCTGGCGGTCGATTCCTTCCACAAGAAGGATTTCGCCAAGGCTCAGTACTGGCTGAAGCTCTCGCAGGAATCCGATCTCGACCGGCTGCTGTCCGGCGTCATGGACGGCTGGGCCAAGCAGGGCGCTGGCGACGCTTCGGAGGCGATGGCCTCGATCGACAAGCTCAAGGGGCCAGACTGGTTCGGCCTGTTCAAATCGTTCCATCGCGCGCTGATCGCCGATGCTTCCGGCCTCTCCGACAAGGCCGATGAAATCTACGCCGCCACCCTGGCCGACACCGCCGCCGGCGGCTCCGCGCCCGAGACCTGGATGCGCAACGCCCAGGCCTATGCCTCCTTCCTCGCCCGCAAGGGCGACAAGGCAAAGGCGATTTCGGTTCTCGACCAGGCCGAGGCATTCGCACCGGGCAAGCTGGAAATCACCACGCTGCGCGACAGGATCAGCAAGGGCGACAAGATACCGCCTTTCGTCGCCAAACCCGCCGAAGGCGCCTCGGAAATCCTGCTCGACCTTGCTACCGCGCTCAACCGCGGCGGCGGCGAGCCTTTCGTGCGGCTCTATCTGCAATTCGCACTGGCGCTGAAGCCGGACAGCGACGCGGCGCTCGTGCAGCTTGCCGGTGTCGCCGAGCAGCTGAAGGATGGCGAGACGGCGATCGCGCTCTACCGCCGCATTCCCGATTCCTCGCCGTTGAAGGAGCTGTCGGACCTGCAGCTCGGCCTCAACCTTGCCGATCTTGACAAGAACGACGAGGCGATCGCCCATCTCAAGGCGTTCCTCGACAAGCATCCGGACGATATGCGCGCCTATCTGGCGCTTGGCGGCGTCTATTCCTCCAAGGAGGATTTCCGCTCGGCCGCCAATCTCTACGACAAGGCCGTCGATGTGCTGAAGACGCCGACCGCTGCCAACTGGAACGTCTTCTACCAGCGTGGCATCGCCTATGAGCGGCTGAAGGAATGGCCGAAGGCCGAGCCGAATTTCCGCAAGGCGCTCGAGCTGCAGCCCGACCAGCCGCAGGTGCTGAACTATCTCGGCTATTCCTGGGTCGACATGAACACGAACCTCAAGGAAGGCCTGGCGATGATCCAGAAGGCCGTGGATCTGCGGCCAAGCGACGGTTACATCGTCGATTCGCTGGGTTGGGCCTATTTCCGCATGGGCCGCTTCGACGACGCCGTGCGCGAGATGGAGCGCGCCGTTTCGCTGAAACCGGAAGATCCGGTCCTCAACGACCATCTGGGCGATGCCTATTGGCGCGTCGGCCGTAAGCTGGAAGCCACTTATCAGTGGGCACAGGCACGCGACCTGAAGCCAGATCCCGACGTGCTTGCCACCCTGCAGCAGAAACTGCTCAAGGGCCTGCCGCCGATCGAATCCAACACGGCGCAGGAAACTCCGAAGGCAAAGCCGGCGCCGACGCCGGCGCCGAAGGGCTGACGCCCACGCTGCTGTTTTCAAGCGATCCGGCGGGGCCTTTCGGGCCCCGCTGCTTTTTTCAGAACAGGTTCCGGTAGACGACGAACCCCGAGCGCTCGGCAACCTTGTCATAGAGCTGCATGGCAGTGTGGTTGGTCTCATGCGTCTGCCAGTAGACGCGGTTCGCGCCGGCAGCTTTCGCGTGCCCGTAGACGCCTTCGATCAGTGCCCGGCCGACGCCGTGTCCGCGCGCGGCCTCGGTGGTGAAGAGATCCTGCAGGTAGCAGCTCGGCGCGATAGCCGTCGTCGAGCGGTGGTAGAGATAGTGCACGAGGCCAAGCAGATGCCCGTCGCGCTCGGCCACCAGCGCATGCACCGGCTCATAGGCATCGAAAAAGCGCGACCAGGTCATTTGCGTGATCTCGCCGGGGAGCGCGGTTGCGCCCGCGCGGCCATAGAACGCATTGTAGCCGTCCCAGAGCGGCAGCCATTGCTCATAATCCTGCCGGGCGACGGGACGGACGGTGAGTTGACCGGACATGGCTGAACCTGTGTTTGTTGAGGCAGCGTCAGCAAAATGGCGGACGGCCTCTGTCGGCAATGGGCCAGCGCCTTGCAAAGCGTTCAACCTCTCCTGACGCCGCGCGCTGCCTTGACGCTCGCCGGCCCGGCAACTAGGGAATGCTCCATTCCGCGCTTTCGAGGCCGCCGTGACCATCGACATCCCCGCCCACATGCATCCCAGCCGCTCCTTCCAGGGGCTGATCCTGACCCTGCACAACTACTGGGCCGCCTATGGCTGCGTCATCCTGCAGCCCTACGACATGGAAGTCGGCGCCGGCACCTTCCATCCGGCGACCACCTTGCGCGCGCTCGGTCCGCTGCGCTGGAACGCGGCTTACGTACAGCCCTCGCGCCGGCCAAAGGACGGCCGCTACGGCGAGAACCCGAACCGGCTGCAGCATTATTACCAGTACCAGGTGATCCTGAAGCCGAACCCGCCGAACCTGCAGGAGCTCTATCTCGGCTCGCTCGAGGCGATCGGCGTCGATCCGCTGCTGCACGATATCCGCTTCGTCGAGGACGACTGGGAAAGCCCGACGCTGGGCGCCTGGGGGCTTGGCTGGGAGTGCTGGTGCGACGGCATGGAGGTCTCGCAGTTCACCTATTTCCAGCAGGTCTGCGGCATCGAATGCGCGCCGGTGGCGGGCGAGCTGACCTATGGTCTGGAGCGCCTCGCCATGTATGTGCAGGGCGTCGACAATGTCTACGACCTGAATTTCAACGGCCGCGAGGGCGCCGAGAAGGTCACCTATGGCGATGTCTTCCTGCAGGCCGAGCAGGAATATTCGCGCCACAATTTCGAGTTCGCCAACACGGCGATGCTGCTTCGCCATTTCGAGGACGCCGAGGCCGAGTGCAAGGCGCTGCTCAGCGCCGGCGCGCCGGCGTCGAACGACAATCTGGCGATGCACCGCATGGTGTTTCCCGCCTACGACCAGTGCATCAAGGCAAGCCATGTCTTCAACCTGCTCGATGCGCGCGGCGTGATCTCCGTCACCGAGCGCCAGAGCTACATCCTGCGCGTGCGCAATCTGGCCAAGGCCTGCGGCGAGGCGTTCCTGAAGACGAAGGCAGGCGGCCTGGCGGCTTAACGCGACACCGCCTTCGCGACGTCGGCGACGGAAATCGGCAAGGCGCTTTGCGTGGTTGCGCTGTCGATCGTGCGCAGCGCCTGCCTGACGCCGGGCATCGCGATCGCGCCATGCGCCTGGGCGGCGAAGCAGGCGCTCAGTGCCAGGATCTGCAGGGTTCTCGATGCCGTTTTCATGGTCGTTCAGCCAAAAGTTCTCCACCTGAGCGTTGGTCGCTTCAGTGCTGCGTTCGGTTCATGGGAATTCTGCTCAAAGGACGGGTGGCTCCGCTCGGTCCCGACAGCAGACTGCAAATTTCCGGAAATGACCTATGGCCAAGGCGCAGCTTGCCGGGTGACAGCGGCCAGCCGAGTTGCTATTTCCCGCCCATTCGTGACACCACCCGGCGCTGCGCGCCGACCCTCCCCATCCAGGGGAGGGTAAGGAGCCGACCAATGCCTGACCTACTGCTCGAACTTCGCTCCGAGGAAATCCCCGCGCGCATGCAGCGCAAGGCGGCCGGCGACCTGAGGAAGATGCTGACCGACGGTCTGGTCGAGGCGGGTCTGACCTATGAGGCGGCGCGGGAGTATTGGACGCCGCGGCGCCTGGCGCTCGACATCCGGGGCTTGACGCCGCGCTCGAAGGACATCCGCGAGGAGATCAAGGGCCCTTCGACCACCGCGCCCGAGCAGGCCGTGCAGGGTTTCCTGCGCAAGGCCGGCCTCACCTCGATCGCCGAGGCGCATGTCCATTCCGATCCGAAGAAGGGCGACTTCTATGTCGCCCATATCTCGAAGCCCGGCAGGGCGGCCGAGGAAATCATCGCCGAACTGGTGCCCTCCATCATCCGTGGCTTCCCCTGGCCGAAATCGATGCGCTGGGGGCCGGCCTCGGCCAAGCCCGGTTCGCTGCGCTGGGTGCGGCCGCTGCAATCGATCATCTGTACCTTCGGCCCGGAGACGGAAGAGCCGGTGGTGGTCGATTTCGAGATCGACGGCATCCGCTCCGGCAACATCACCTACGGCCACCGCTTCCATGCACCGGGCGCGATCACCGTGCGCCGCTTCGACGACTACGTCACCAAGCTGGAGGCGGCCAAGGTCGTCCTCGATGCCGACCGGCGTAAGGAGATCATCCTGGCCGACGCCCGCAATATCGCCTTCGCCAACGGTCTCGACCTGGTCGAGGACGACGGACTGCTGGAGGAGGTGTCCGGCCTCGTCGAATGGCCGGTCGTGCTGATGGGTGAATTCGAGCAGGATTTCCTCACCATTCCGGGCGAGGTCATCCGGCTCACCATCCGCGCCAACCAGAAGTGTTTCGTCACCCGGCCGCAGGGCGCGGGCGAGGATCTCTCCAACCGCTTCATCCTCGTCGCCAACATCGAGGCCAAGGATGGCGGCAAGGAGATTGCCTACGGCAACGGCAAGGTGGTGCGGGCGCGCCTGTCCGACGCGCTCTATTTCTGGAAGACCGACCAGGGCGACCTGCCCGACCTCGACCAACTCCAGGCCTCGGCGGCAAAGTTCGATCTGGACCCGAAGAAGCCGCTCGACCAGCGCATGGCGCGCCTCGACCATCTCAACGTGACCTTCCACGCCAAGCTGGGCACGCAGGGAGCGCGCGTGGAGCGCATCAAGCGGCTCGCGGAAGCATTGGCGCCGGCAGTGGGTGCCGACCCTGTGCTGGTCGCCCGCGCGGCAGTGCTCGCCAAGGCCGACCTGCAAACCGAAGTGGTTGGCGAATTTCCGGAACTTCAAGGCGCCATGGGCCGCAAGTACGCGCTGCTGCAGCGCGAGCATCCATCCGTGGCGGCAGCCGCGGAAGAGCACTACAAGCCGCAGGGCCCGTCGGACCGCGTGCCGACCGACCCGGTGTCGGTTGCCGTCGCGCTCGCCGACAAGCTGGACACGCTCACCGGCTTCTGGGCGATCGATGAGAAGCCGACCGGCAGCAAGGATCCGTTCGCGCTGCGGCGCGCGGCGCTTGGCGTTGTCAGGATCCTGATCGAGAACCGCATTCGTCTGGCGCTGACGTCGGTCTTTGCCAAGGCCTTTGCGAACTTTCCTGGCGGTGCGGGTCAGTCGTCCGATCTCCTCGCATTCTTCCACGACCGATTGAAAGTCTATCTGCGCGACCAGGGCGCGCGGCACGACCTGATCGACGCCGTCATCACGCCGCAGTCCGACGACCTTCTGCAGATCGTGCGCCGCGTCGAGGCACTCGGTTCCCTGCTCGAGACCGACGAAGGCAGGAACCTGCTCGCCGGCACCAAGCGCGCGGCCAACATCCTGGCCGCCGAGGAGAAGAAGAAAACGCTCGTCGCCGCGACTGTTGAGCCGGCGTTGTTCCGCGAAGAGGCCGAAAGGAAGCTGTTTGCGGCGGTGAATCAGGCTGAGAAGGAAGCCGGCGAAGCGATTCAAAACGAAGATTTTTCCGCCGCCATGCTGGCGCTTAGCGTGCTGCGTGAGCCGGTTGATTCATTCTTTGAAGGCGTTCTCGTCAATGATGAGGACCAGGCCGTTCGCGCAAACCGTCTGGCGCTGCTCGCCCGCATCCGCGCCGCCACCGACCAGGTCGCGGATTTTTCAAAAATCGTCGGCTGACGGCTCGAAATTTGCGTCTTCTGGAATGCCCGCATCGGCTAGGATGTGGGCATTCCTCGACAATTTTGCGTTCGAAAATTAATGCACCGGAGCCGGCTTACAGTCATACGGCGATGACCTCCGCATGGGAGAACTGATGCGTGTCGCCCGGAAGCGCCAGCGCCTCCGGGGCAACGATACGCATCAACCAAAGACTTAAGGCACGGCGCCCTGAATCACTTCAGCGCGACGAAGCCCAAGACGTTCCCTAACCACGGAGGCATGCCATGAATTCCGTTCACGAAATCGAACTGACCGAAGAAACCCCGGCCGCCGTCGAGGGTGCCGAACCCGCTTCTGAAAACGTCCTTGACCATGCCGCCGCCGCGGCTGCCGAAGCCACCGAGCCGTCTGACCATGACGAGGAAGAAGGCGACGAGGACCACGAAGACAGCGAGCACGACGAAGACGAAGACCACGACGACGAAGATGCCGACGAGGAAGGCAAGGCTTCGGGCGACGACGAGGATGAAGACGGCGAGGACGACGAAGACGAGTCCGACGACGAGGACGAGGAAGAAGCGGCCTGAGCCGTTTTTTCGCTGCTTGAGAACGAAGGGCGACGCGGCACGCGTCGCCTTTTTTCATGGTTCATGGGTTCCGGCTTTCGACTACGATAGGCCGTCTCCCGTCCGTCTGAACGGTGGCCTCGATCAACGGCCTGGCTGGCTTGCCCTCGGTCCGCCCGATCTCGGCTCCGCATCCACCTACATCGGTTTGGTGGCCGCGGGCAGTTTCGCCGGCGTCTGGGAGGCAGGTTGCTGTTGCGCTCCGCTGGAAGCGCTGGCTGTCTTGCTGGTCGCGTTGCTGTTGCCATTGGGCGGCATCGATGCCGTTCCGTTGGGTGGCGTGGCGGCGGGCGTATTGCCGTTGGCGGGCGTGTTGCCGTTGGCTGGCGCGGTGGCCTTCGCTGTTGCGGGCTTGGCTGGCGCGGCCGGTGTCGCGAAAGCACCGCCGACGACGCCGCCGCGAATGATCATCGGCGTCCGCGCGCGCTCATATTCGCTGTCTTCCGGAATTGCCGCGACCTTCTCGTCGGATACGGGCTCGCCGAGCGCCACGAAGGACGGTGTCGCCGAGGCCGACAGCCTTACAGGCTCGATCGCCGGCACGGTGATGACCGAAGGCGTCGCGGTCGGGATGCCCGGCGCGACGATGGACGAGGCCTGCGCCACGCCCGTCATCACCAGCAGGCCGACGCCGAAAATCCCAGGGATACGCACTGACACCATGGTCGAAACCCCACCCGCGAACGCACAAACCCAAACCCTAGTGCCGGCGAATTGATGCCGGCTTGCGCGGAAACTTAACATTTTAGGCATTGATAAATCGCCAATGCCCGTACTTGCCCCGTATCGGCCGCCGTATTACGGGACCAGCATGTTCAGGATTGGTGACCAACTGGCTGAGATAATTGCCGTCGGCGAGGCCATGCAGCGGGCGCTGGTATTGCTCGAAGGCGGCGATGTCGTCGCCATTCCGACCGAGACCGTCTATGGCTTGGCTGGCGATGCCACCAACGGCGCCGCTGTGGCGCGCATCTTCGAGGCCAAGGGCCGCCCGCGCTTCAACCCCTTGATTGCCCATGTCGCCGATCTCGTCATGGCCGATCGCATCGCGCTCTTCGATCCGCTGTCGGCGAGGCTGGCGGCTGCCTTCTGGCCAGGTCCGCTGACTCTGGTGCTGCCGCAGCGCGCGGAAAATGGCATCCACCCGCTGGTTACCGCCGGACTGGGCACCATCGCGCTGCGCATGCCGAGGGGATTCGGCGGTGAATTGATATCGCGGCTCGGCCGCCCGCTCGCCGCCCCAAGCGCCAACTCCTCCGGCAGGATCAGCGCCACCACAGCGCAAGCCGTCGCCGCCGATCTCGGCGGCAGGATCAGGCTGGTGGTCGATGGCGGCGCGACGCCCGTCGGCGTGGAATCGACCATCGTCAAGGTCGAGGACGGCAAGCTGCGGCTGTTGCGGCCGGGTGGCATCGCCGCCGGGGAGATCGAAGCCGTGGCCGGAGCGAAAATGCTGCGCGGCGCCACGGGCATTGAGGCGCCCGGTATGCTCGCCTCTCACTATGCCCCAGGGGCGTCGATGCGGCTCGATGCCGAACGGGTCGGCGGTGACGAGGCGCTCCTCGCTTTCGGCCCGGTCCGCGCCGAAGGCTGGCAGCAGGCCGTCGCGCTGAAGAATCTCTCCGAGGCGGGCGACCTGCGCGAAGCGGCCGCCAACCTCTTTTCCTATATGCAGGCGCTCGATCGCAGCGGCGCCGCGACCATCGCCGTCGAGCCGGTTCCGTTTGACGGGCTGGGCGAGGCGATCAACGACCGGCTGGCGCGCGCTGCCGCTCCGCGTGACAAGATCGCCTGAGCCTATCTCTTTGTTTTGACGCAATTCCGGACGGAAAAGCGCTTCACACTTTTCCTGGAATTGCTCTAGTCTCGCCGCCCATGAACGACCAGCCCTTCGACCTCGATCCCGCCCTCATCGACCGCTTTGCGGCAATCGTCGGCGACAAATACGCGCTGCGCGACCAGGCCGACATCGCACCCTATCTGACCGAACGCCGTGGCCTCTGGCACGGCCGGACATCGCTGGTGCTGCGCCCCGGCAGCGTCGAGGAAGTGAGCCGCATCATGCGGCTGGCGAGCGAGACCGGAACGCCGGTCGTGCCGCAAAGCGGCAACACCGGGCTGGTCGGCGCCCAGGTGCCGGATAGTTCCGGCCGCGAGATCGTGCTGTCGCTGTCGCGGCTGAACCGCATCCGCGAGATCGACGTGCTCTCCAACACGGTAACGGCCGAGGCAGGTGTTATCCTGCAGACGCTTCAGGAGGCGGCCGACGCCGCCGGCCGGCTGTTTCCGCTGTCGCTCGCCGCGCAGGGCTCCTGCCAGATCGGCGGCAACCTCTCCTCCAATGCCGGAGGCACCGGCGTGCTTGCCTATGGCAATGCCCGCGAGCTCTGCCTCGGCGTCGAGGTCGTGCTGCCGACGGGCGAAGTATTCGACGATCTTCGCAAGCTGAAGAAGGACAACACCGGCTACGACCTGAAGAACCTGTTCGTCGGCGCCGAAGGCACGCTTGGCATCATCACCGCCGCGGTGCTGAAGCTCTTTCCCAAGCCGAAGGGCAGGGAAGTGGCGTTTGCCGGTCTGCCATCGTCTCCGAAGGACGCCCTTTCGTTGTTTACCCTGGCGATGGACCGGGCTGGCGCCTCGCTCACCGCTTTCGAGCTGATTGGCAAAAGGCCCTACGACTTCACGCTCCTGCATGGCCAGGGCATCGTGCGGCCGCTGGCCGACGACTGGCCATGGTATGTGCTGATGCAGGTTTCCTCGGGCCGTTCCGAAGAGTATGGCAGGGCGCTCATCGAGGAGATCCTGGCCGAGGCTCTCGAACAGGGCGTCGTCGGCGACGCGGTGGTCGCGGCCAGCCTTGCCCAGGGCGATGCTTTCTGGAACTTTCGCGAGACGCTGCCAGAGTGCCAGAAGGCCGAAGGCGCCTCGATCAAGCACGACATCTCGGTGCCGATCGCATCGATTCCGGAGTTCATAGAAAAGGCGGCCGGCGTGGTGGAAGGGGTCTGCCCCGGCGCGCGCGTGGTCTGTTTCGGCCACATGGGCGACGGCAATCTGCATTACAACATCTCGCGTCCCGTGGGCTGGCAGGACGAAGCGTTCCTCGAACTCTACCATCCCATGAACCACGCAGTGCACGATGTCGTGCGAGCCTTCCATGGCTCGATCTCCGCAGAGCATGGCATCGGTCAGTTGAAGCGCGACGAATTGATCGCCACGGCGCCGCCTATGGCGATCGATCTGATGCGCCGGGTGAAGGCGGCCTTCGACCCGGCCGGCATCATGAATCCCGGTAAGGTTATCTGATCCTCACCTTATCCGGTGGCCGGTCGCATTCCGATAACCATCGCTGAGATCAGCAAAATTTAACCGACTTTCTTAAGCGCGACGGTAAGAAGCCAGCGCTAATGTTTCTTCCCATAACGAGGCCGGAAAAACCGGCCCTGAGAGAACCGGAAAACCGGCCCTCAGGAGAAACAGGGAAGGCATTCGATGAACACTGGATTGAAGCCAGTCTGGGCCGGGCGCAACATGCGTCTCGACCCGTTTCGCCTGCCGCAGATGGTGAGCTATGCCACGCGCGACGACTATGGCGATGTATCCTTCACCATCGATCAGCGTGGCGCCGTCATCCGCCGCACGCTGGAGATGAGCGGCGTGCCGGCGATCATCGCGATGCCCGCCAATGCGTTTCGCGGCGTCGCCGCCCGCGCCATGGAAGACCCGGAGGGCAACGTCACGGTGACGTTGGAACTTCTTCACAATGACCCGATGCTGTCGGTGCCGCTGCTGGTCGCCGACGATCTCGAGGACGTCGCCGCCGACTGGCGCGCCTGGGCCGATGCCTATCGCCTGCCGATGCTTCTGATCGAGTCCGACGGCATTGCCCGCACGCTCGAGGAGTCGCTCGGCGCCGCCATCAAGGCGCTGCCGCCGCAGGAGCGTCGCCAGGGACGTGCGTCGAACATGCGCCGCCCGCGCTTCCTTGCCCGTCGCAAGGCCGGCAATCTCGGCCTCAGGCTGGTCATCGGCGGCCAGGAGATCATCGCGCGCGAGTAGCGCAACTCCCCTTCACCTACACGGGGGAGAAGGGTGCTAAAGCTGCGGCTTCAGCCACATCCAGACCGCTCCTCCGAGCAGCCCCAGAAAAATCAGCCAGCCGACCTGGTTGTTCGACTTGAACAGTTTCAGGCACTGATCCGGATCGTTGATGTCGAGCCGGATGATCTGGCGCGTCATGTGCGCGCCGGCCGCGATCAAACCGGCCAGCGCCGGCATCGGCACCTGCGCCGAGGCGAAGGCAATGGCGAAGCAGATGAGCGTGCCGCCATAGAGCCCGATAAGCCAGGTCTTGGTGTTGTCGCCGAACAGGCGCGCGGTCGAATGCACGCCGACGATGGCGTCGTCTTCCTTGTCCTGATGCGCGTAGATGGTGTCGTAGCCGATGACCCACAGGATCGAGCCGATATAGAGCATGATGGCGGGGCCATCGAGATCGCCGAACTCGACCGCCCAACCCATCAGCGCACCCCAGGAGAAGGCAAGGCCGAGCACGAATTGCGGCCAGTTGGTGAAGCGCTTCATGAACGGATAGATCGCGACGATCGCCAGCGAGGCGATGCCGAGCGGAACGGCGAAGCTGTTGAACTGCAACAGCACGGCAAGGCCGATCAGCGCCTGGATGAACAGGAACACCCAAGCCTGCAGGCGCGTCACCTTGCCCGCCGGCAGCGGCCGCGAGCGTGTGCGCTCGACCTGGTTGTCGATGTCTTCGTCGACGATGTCGTTGTAGGTGCAGCCGGCCCCGCGCATGGCGACCGCGCCGACAAAGAAAAGGAACAGATACCAGGGCGCCGGCAGCAGCGTCAGCAGCGGATCGGTCGGGCGCGGATAGGCGCTTGCCGCAAGCGCCGCGGACCACCAGCAAGGCCAAAGCAATAGCTGCCAGCCGATCGGCCGGTCCCAGCGCGCGAGCTGCGCATAAGGCCAGAGCCAGCGCGGCAGCACCCGGTAAGCCCAATGGCCGCTTGGCGCGTCGGCGACACGGCCCTGGGTGGCTTTCGACTGGATTGTTTCCATCGTGTTGAAGTGGCAGTCGCGCCGCGCCCCGTCAAGCGGCGGGCGAGCCGATCATCCGGTGAAAACATCGTGACTGGCGAACCATGCCTTGGCGACCTCGATGAACGCCAGCGCCGCCTTCGGCAGGCGCTGGCGCGTGTCGTACGTCAGGATGATGCGCTGCATCGGCAGCGGATCGGAGAGTTGCTTGCAGACCAGTGGCAGGCCGTCATAGCTCATGTCGCCATGCGGCCTGGTGTAGCTCACCGCGACGCCGAAGCCATTGGCCACCATGCTGCGTTGCAGCTCGAACGAGCTTGTCGAGGACTGGGCCACGGGCGACAGGCCTCTGCTAAGGAAGAGGTCCAGCATATGCTGCCAGCTGTGCGGCTGGTCGGTGGTGATGAGCGGATGCGCCGCGAGTTGAGCCAGGCTGACCGTGTCCTGGCCGGCGAGAGCATGGTCGGCCGGCAACAGCGCGTGCGGCCGAAGCTCATGCAGCAGGACGCGCGCAAAATGCGCAGGCAGGCCGAGGTCGTAGGTCAGGCCGAGATCGATGGCATTGTCCGCCAGGCGCCGTCCGAGCGTCTCGAAAGTCTCGTCGCGGACAATGACGGCCACGGACGGGCACTTTTGCGAGAAGGCGCGGATCAGGGCCGGAGCGAAATAAGGCGCCAGGTCCTCGAAGCAGCCGAGCACCAGTTCTCCCGCGACATCGGCCTCGCGCGATCCGAGCCCCATGAGTTCGTCCGCATCGGCCAGCACCTGCTTTGCCTTCGCAACGGCGCTACGCCCGAATGACGTCAGCGCGATGCCGCTTCCTCGCTGGCGCACGAACAGCTTCTGGCCGAGCGTATCTTCCACATTGTCGATCGCAACCGAGATCGAAGGCTGCGAGACGCTCAGCGCTCGGGCGGCCGCGGTGACGCCGCCATGGCGCGCCACGGCGACGAGATAGCGCAACTGGACGAGGGTCAAAGCCATAGTAGAAAACTATAAGCGTGATGAGAAGTTATTATTTTACTCGATATTAGGCGGCTGCGATAGTTGGGCACC
>JBFLWR010000504.1:0-3524 GCA_040755925.1 Pseudomonadota bacterium | reverse complement strand
GGCGAAACCTTCACCAATCCCAAGCCGATCCTGGCGATGCTGCATCTCGCCGGCGACGGGCGCCAGGCAAAGCTCGCGCAGGCCGAGGAAGAGGCACGCATCCTTGCCGGCGAGGGCGTGGACGGGCTGGTGATCGAGAACTATTTCGGCGACGCCGAGGATGTCGAGCGCGCGCTCGAGCGCATCAGCGGCCTCAGCCTCGGCAGCAGGGTCGGCGTCAACGTGCTGCGCGACGACGCGACCGCTTTCGCATTGGCCGGCCGCTATCCGGTGGATTTCATCCAGATCGACTCGGTTGCCGGCCATCTACCGCCGGCAGACGATGAACCGTTCGCCGCCGAACTGGCGGCGCGCCGGGCTGCCATTCCCGTGCTGTTGCTCGGCGGCGTGCGCTTCAAGTACAAGCCGGTGCTGTCCGGCCGGCCGGAGGCCGAGGATGTCGGAATCGGCGCCGCCCGCTGCGACGCGCTGGTGGTGACCTCCAACGCGACTGCCGAGCCGACCGACCTCGACAAGGTGGCGCGGTTTCGCGCGGCGACGGGCGGAGCGGTGCCGCTGGTGATCGGTGCCGGCATGACGGAAGCCAACGCCGCCGAGCAGCTGGCCATGGCCGATGGAGCCATCGTCGGAAGCTGGCTCAAGCGCGATCACCGCGACACCGGCCCGGTGGAGGCCGATCACGTGGCGCGTCTGATGCGGGCCGTGCGCTCCGCGCGGGTCGCGGCATGACCGCTCCGGATCAGATCGTCGCCCGCCATGCAACAGCCGAGGCCTTCGCCCGTTTCGGCACGGTGTATGACCTTGCGGGCGGCAGCGACGAAAAGGTCGTCTGGACGGCCGGCAATGGCTGGCGGGACGGTTTCACCCACAAGCCGCTGATCGGCGGCAGCGGCCATCTCGGCATGACCAGCGGCGGCGCCGCCCCCTGGCATTGCACTGAGATGGAACGGCACCTCGGTACCGAAGAGGCGATCTTCTGCGCCGACGCGCCGGTCGTGCTGGCCGTGGCTCCGGCTTCCGCGGCGCCGGCGCCGCGCCGCGACCAGATCGAGGCCTTCGTAATCTCGCCGGGACAGGCGGTGGTCATGGACCGCGGCGTCTGGCACGACGCCTGCCGGGGGCTGACGCAACCAACTGCCTATTTCTGGATGGCGATCTGCGGGCTCGGCGCCAGTCCCTGGGTCCCCGTCGATGGCGGACCGCTGCTTGTTCTCGCGGGTTCGGAGCAGAGGGCACCCGCGTGAGCGCCTTCTTCATTGGCGACGTCGCGCTGGACGAATATTACACCGCCGAGCGTTGGCCCGGTCCGGCCGACAAGGGCATGGTGAAGGAGTTGCCGGCGGAAATCGGCGGCTCGATCGCCAACGCGGCCGTCGTGCATGCGTCGCTCGGCGGCGAGACAGAATTCATCTCATTGCTCAACGACAGCGCTTTGTCGAAACGCTTGATAGCGGATCTGCGCGCCAATGGTGTCGGCGTGGCGCATATGCTCACCGACCCGGCCATGGCGGAATCGCGCAACCTCATCTTCCTCGTCGGCGGCGAGCATATCGTGCTGACGGTGGAAATGGGCCAGCAGCCGATGTGGCTGCGACCGGAGACGCTGGCGGCGCTGCGCTTACCGGGCTTTCTCTACCTGACGCTTTACCGGGCCCGCCGGCTGCGCAGCGGGAACGGCGACGAGGTGCTCGCACAGGCCGCCTTGCTGGCCGACCTGCGCGCGCATGGCCGCCGCGCCATATTCGACCTGGATGTCGGCGGCTGCGCGCAAGAGGATCTGCCATACCTGACCGGGGCCGAGGTCGTCATCTTCAACCAGGTGGGCTTCCGCGCAAGCTTCGGCCATGACGATATCTCGCGCATCGGCGACTGGATGCGCGCCGCGAAGATCGCCTGGGTGGTCCGCACCATGGCGGCCGCCGGCGCCGAGGCGAGCAACGGCGAGACCATCGTGCGCGCCTCCGGCTATCCGGTCGAGGTCGTCGATGTGACCGGAGCCGGCGACACTTTCGGTGGCTCGTTTACCTGGTGCCTGTCGCAAGGCCGGTCCGTCGCGGACGCGCTCGATTTCTCGGTGGCGGCCGCTTCCCGCTCGGTCACGATCCACGGGCCGCGCGGCGGCAAGGCCACGGGCGAGGATATCAACAACTGGCGTGCAATGCGGCGCCGCTGATACGAGGCGCCACACCACAACATCCAGGTTTTCAGAACGGCGTGGCAGGCAGTTCCTGCGTGCCTTCGATCTTGACCGCCTGGAGCTCGTTCGCGTCATAGCCGAGGGCGTGCAGGATGGTCGGCGCGACCTGCGACGTCTGCACCAGCGCCGGCACCGATCGCGGCTCGATGGACGGGCTGCTGATCAGGAGGGCGACATTGCGGTCATTCGCGTTGGCGCCGCCATGCTCGGCGATCTTGGAGCCGGACGTGTAGACGACACCCGGATTGACGGTTGCGATGAAGTCGGGCGTGCGGCTGTCGGTGGCGGGGTCCTGGTAGGCCAGCGCCAGCACGTTCGGCGGCTGTATCTGCGCGATGCCTTCCGCCTTGCTCGACTTCTCGAGATAGTCCTGCGCGGCGTCCAGGTTCTTGGCCCTATCCTCGGGCTTCAGCCAGATCAGCGCGGCATCGTCGGCGATGTGGAAAGCGTAGCCGGGCGTCTTCGTGTACGGATCGTCGTCGAGCGCCTGGAAGGTCGCCGGGTCGATCGGCGACTGGCCGTGCTTCGAGGCGAGGATGATGAGGGTCGAATCGGCGAGGTGGTTGTCCTTGAGCGCCGTAACCAGCTCGCCGAGGGCGCCGTCGACATAGGTCAGCTGTTTGGCGAGGCCGCTGTTGGGCGTTCCACCCGCGTCCTTGTAGCCGCCGACAAGGTCGGCCTCGTCGCCGGGTCCGGCCTTGGGCAATTTCTGGCCGACGCTTACCGCCTGGAAATTCATGCCAAACAGCGTCGGCACCGCGGCCGGATGCGAGCCGGTGCTGTCGAGGCCCTTGATCTCGTTGATCACGGCCTTGAGGCGGGCGTCGTCGAAATCGCGCTCGGCCTTGAAGCTGCCGGTCGTCTTCACCTTGGTGCCGGGGATGAGGCTGTCCTGCTCAAGGGCGTAGAGGTCGTCGACGCCCTTGCCCGAAGGCCCGTTGAGCCATTCGTAGGCGGGATGCTTGTCGGACCAGGCCGTACGGCCACCATGCGCCTTGACGATCTCGAAGACATTGTTCACGCGTACGAAATCATGCGGATAGACGACCGTGCATTTGCCGCCGACCAATGTCATCGGCAGTTTGGCCGGGTCGATCTGGCTGCGGAAATCGCCCGGCTTGCCGCCGCCGTCGATACGCGTCGAATCCACATCGATGTTTTCCGCGAAAGCCACCTCGGCGCCAGGCGCGCCCTTGCAGTCCGAAGCGGGCGCAAAGTAGGTGCGGTCGTAGCTGTCGTCATAGAAAACGCCCGTCGACTTCGGCGTGCCGCCGGTCACCTGGGCCACCATGCCGGGAAAGGAATCCGACGGGGCGCTGGTAAGGGC
>JBFLWR010000503.1:0-20482 GCA_040755925.1 Pseudomonadota bacterium | reverse complement strand
GACGCGGCCCGTCTCGGAGAGGCTGGCGGGACAGCACCCCCCTCTGTCCTTCCGGACATCTCCCCCTCAAGGGGGGAGATTATTCTCCTCGCGGGCTTCGCTAAATCACCAACGCTGCAAGGGAGGCGCGGCGAACGAAACAGCCAATCTCCCCCCTTGAGGGGGAGATGCCCGGCAGGGCAGAGGGGGGTGCCTGGCGCAGGCTTATCATCGTTGTCGGCGGCGCTCCCCCACCCCGTCGTAGCCCTCCATCAGCCTCCCGCCGCCACCCGGTTCGGATGCCTGACATGCGTCGGCGTGATGCCCGTCTGCTGGCGGAAGACGCGGCTGAAATGGCCGGCATTGCCGAAGCCGCAGCGGTAGGCGATCTCGCCGATCTGCAGATCGCTGCCCTCGAGCAGCGACCTGGCGTAATGGACCCTCAGCGCGAGATAGGCGGCCATCGGGCTGATGCCGAGCTCGGCGCCGAACAGCCGTTCCAGCTGGCGCCGCGAGCAGTTGAGCCGGGCGGCGAGCTCGGTGACCGACAGCTTCTCCTGGAGGTTGCTCTCCATCAAGAGCAAGGCCCGCTTCACCGCGCGGCTCGCGGCCTCGGGAAACAGGTCGCCCACGGGCTGCACGTCGCGGCTGCTGCGGATGCGGTCGAGCACCAGGATCTTGGCGGCCTTTTCCGCCGCCTTCTGGCCGATGAATTGCGAGACGAAATAGCCGGCGAGGTCGGCCGCACCGGTGCCGCCAGCGCAGGTGGCGCGGCCGCGGTCGACGGAATAGAGGCTGTCGGCATGGGCGTTCACGTCCGGGAACTGGCTGCGGAAATCCTTGATGTGGAACCAGCTGACGGCGGCGCTGTAGCCGTCGAGCAGGCCGTAGCGCGCCAGCACGAAGCTGCCGGTGCAAAGCGCCGTCAGCGGCACGCCCTTGCCGGCGGCGCGCAGAAGGAACGCCTCCTTCTCGGAACTCAAGGCGCGGTTGGTGTCGAGCAGGCCGCCGACCACGACGACATTGTCGAAATCCTCCGGATTGCCGATCGCCTTGGTCGGCAACAGCTCGACGCCGCAGCTCGCGCGGATCGGCAGGCCGCGCTCGCCGACGATCTGCCAGTCGAACTCGACCCGGCGGCTGCGGTCGCCCTCGTCGCCAGCCAGCCGCAGCGTGTCGATGAACAGCGACAGCGGCGACAAGGTGAAGTCGCGCACCAACAGAAACGCAAACCGCCTGGCCATTCTTTTCCCGGAACCGTCCCCTGCCCTCGAGCTTGTTCAGGCAGATTATCCTGAAATGCCAGTCGAGCCCGCACGCAAAACCGACGCGGCTTGTCTCAAGGATTTTCGGCGCTAACGGCGCGCCGCCGCCCGGCTCGCGGCGGCGAGGATGAGGCGTCCCAGCAGAATCCCCGCGACGCCGGCTGCAGCCTTGACCAGGGCGTCGAGGACACGCGCGTGCCGGCCGGGATCGAAGATCTGCAGGAACTCCAGGAAGCCCGCCACGGCGCAGACGAACAGGAGCGTCTGCATGACGCGGGACGGGAAGCCGAGCGCCAGCGCCAGCCCGAACAGGATGTACGCCAAGGCGCGTTCCATGTTGGCGTCGCCCAGATGCGGGCGCAGCTGGATCGGCGACAGCGTGGCGAAGGTGATGATTGCCAGCAGGAGAAGTGCTGCGATGCGGGAGATCGAGGTCATGCCCGCTCTTACAGGCGCGGGGCCGGCATAACAACATTGCCCAAGGCGCGGCGCGGCCTCAGTCGCCTTTTAGCGATCGCTGAAATGCACTGGAAAGCACACCCGGTAAGAGTTCGTTCAACCAATGCTGGTATAAAGTAGCGGCTCCGACCCTGGGGTTGGGTTGCCTGATGGCCGGAGCCGCCCGCGCAGTCCCCGTCATGAGAAAGACCACGCTGTCTCATTGTGGGACAGCGTGGTCTACGAATGGTTAATCCCGCGCAGTATTTTCGCGACAGCTAATTCACGCCTTCAGCCACTACAGCACCGGGCACGGGACCGTCGCTCTTTCGAACTTCGGTTCAGGAGGCGCGCCGACCAGACAGGCCGCAGGGCCAGCCGCGATCAGAAATGGTAGTTCATGCCGATGCGGACAGCATCGAACTTGACGTCGGTGGTCACCGACGACGCGGTGAAATCGGGCTTGCCGAGGTCGACGTGCAGATATTCCGCCTTGAAGGATATCTGCTGGTTCATGGCCCATTCGACGCCGGCGCCGGCCGTCCAGCCCCAACGCGTGTCGCTGTAGTCGCAGGACCCGATGTAGCCGCAAGCGCCGAGATCCGCCGACCCTTTCACATGCCCGACGGCGAAACCGCCTGTGGCGTAAGGCAGGAAGTTCTCATAGGCGTAGCCGACGCGCGCGCGGCCGGTGGCGAACCAATCCACCTCGGCGGTGCAACCCTCGACAAAGCATGGCGGTATGCCTGCCGAGTGCATGCTCTCCTTCATGGCGGAATAGGAGACGTCACCCTCGAGGCCGAAGACGAGGTGGTCGCGCTGCCAGTTGTAGCCGGCCGTCACGCCGCCGACGAACCCATCCGCGCGGACCCCTACCGAACCGGTCGCGAAAATGGGAGGGCCGGAATTATAGTGATAGCTGTCCCCGCCCCAGCCGTAGCCCGCTTCGGTGCCGATATAGGCGCCCGACCAGTTGATGCTCTCGACCGGCGGGTTCGCCACCGCGTCGGCGGCGAATGCCGAACCGGCAAGCAGCGACAACAAACCCGCGAACAGGATCGAAAGAAGGCGCATTGCAAACCCCAGGAGCCCTTGTGGGCGATCCTTAGCAGGAGCCGCCGGCTTGCGATGTCTCATTTACGCAACAGTTACATGGGTTTAGAAGCCCGGCGCAGCTTGCGACTGGCCGCGCCAGCGCTTCGGAAATCGAACGCTTGTCACAATTGCGCGCGACCATCTGGAACAGGTTTCGCCGCCTCTGGCCCAACCCGGAAACATCGGAACGGGATGGTCATTATGAGGAGACTCTTTATAACGGTCGGCTGAGATCGCGATCACCAAGGGGAGACGATGCGTTACATACGTCCGCTTTCAATCGAAGATGCCGTCGGCCAGCTGGCCGCAGCGGCCGGGCCGGCAGCCATCCTTGCCGGGGGCAGCGACCTTCTGGTCAGGATGAAGGGCGGCTTCGTCGAGCCCGAGCTGATCGTCGACATCAAGGCGATCGCCGGCCTGAGCGACATCACCGAAACGGCTGACGGCTTCCGCATCGGCGCGACCGTGCCCTGCGCGGTGCTGGGCGAGCACAAGGCGCTTCGCAAGGCGTGGCCGGGCGTGGTCGAGGCGGCGAACCTCATCGGCTCCAAGCAGGTTCAGGGCCGCTGCACCATCACCGGAAATCTCTGCAACGCCTCGCCCGCAGCCGACAGCGTGCCGGCGCTGGTGGCGGCCGGCGCGAAGGCCGTGGTCGCGGGTCCTTCGGGCAAGCGCACCATTGCTGTCGAAAGCGTGCCGACCGGGCCGGGCCGGACCTCTCTGGCCAAGGGCGAGATCATCGAGGCGATCCTGCTCGACAAGCGCGCGCCGCATTCGGGCGACGCCTATCTGCGCTTCATCCCGCGCACCGAGATGGACATCGCCGTGGTGAGCGCCGGCGTGAACCTGACGCTGGACGAGCATGGCGTGATCAAGGCTGCCCGCGTGGCGCTGGGCGCTGCGGCGCCGACCGTGCTGCTGGTCGAGGAAGCGGGCCAGGTGCTCACCGGCTCGAAGCTCGACGAAGCGACGCTGGAGCGGCTGGCGAAGATCTGCTCGGGCGCCTGCCGACCGATCGACGACAAGCGCGGCACAATCGAATTCAGACGGAAGGTCGCGGGCGTGCTGGCAAGGCGCGTCGCGGCAATCGCCTACAAGCGTGCGGGAGGCAAGTGATGGCTGGCGTAGCGGTTTCAACGACAATCAACGGCGACCATGTCGAGTATCTCTGCCAGCCTGACGAGACGCTGCTGGAAGTGCTGCGCGATCGCCTTGGCCTGACCGGCGCCAAGGAAGGCTGCGGCACCGGCGACTGCGGCGCCTGCAGCGTCATCGTCGACGGCAGGCTGGTGTGCTCCTGCCTTGTGCTGGGCGCGGAGGCGGAAGGCCGCAAGGTCGAGACCATCGAGGGCATGGCGCATGGCGACCAGCTGCATCCGCTGCAGCAGAAGTTCCTGGAGCATGCGGCACTTCAGTGCGGCATCTGCACGCCGGGCTTCCTGATCGCGGCCAAGGACCTGCTGGCGAAGAACCCCTCGCCCACCGAGGAGGAAATCCGCTTCGGGCTGGCCGGCAATCTCTGCCGCTGCACCGGCTACGACAAGATCGTGCGCGCCGTCCAGGACGCGGCCAATGTGATGAAGGGAGCCTGATCCATGAATTTCGATCCGCGCTTTTCAGGACGCAAGTTCTCTTCCGTCGGCACGCGCCCGCTGCGCCCCGACGGCATCGACAAGGTGACCGGACGCGCCCGCTATGGCGCGGACTTCAACATGGCCGGACAGCTGGTGGGCCGGATCCTGCGCAGCCCGCACGCGCATGCGGTGATCAGGAGCATCGACACCTCCAAGGCCGAGAAGCTCGCCGGCGTGAAGGCGGTGATCACGGCGAAGGATATGCCGGACCTCACCGATGGCGACGCCGCCATGTACGACGTCCTCGACAACTCGATGGCGCGCAGGAAGGCGCTCTATGACGGCCACGCGGTGGCGGCGGTGGCGGCCATCGACGCCCGCATCGCCCGCCAGGCGCTGAAGCTGATCGAGGTCGACTACGAGGTGCTGCCGCATGTGACCGATGTCGACGAGGCGATGCAGCACCACGCCCCGCTGGTCAACGACACCATCTTCACGGAGGGCCTCGAGGAAAAGCCGGTAAAACCCTCCAATGTCTGCAAGCGCACGCAGTTCGGCCATGGCGACGTGCATCAGGGTTTTGGCCACGCCGATTTCATCATCGAGCGCTCCTTCAAGACCGAGCAGACGCACCAGGGCTATATCGAGCCGCATGCCTGCGTGGCGAGCGTGAACGCCGACGGCACGGCCGACCTGTGGGTCTGCACGCAAGGGCCTTTCGTCTACCGCCAGCATTGCGCCCAGCTGCTCGGGCTGGAGGCTTCCAAACTGCGCGTCACCTCCTCCGAGATCGGCGGCGGCTTCGGCGGCAAGACCCATGTGTGGGCAGAACCCGTTGCGCTGGCGCTCTCGCGCAAGGCCGGCCGGCCGGTGAAGCTGGTGATGACTCGCGACGAGGTGTTCCGCGCCTCGGGGCCGACCAGCGCCACCTCGATCGACGTCAAGATCGGCGCCCGCAAGGACGGCACGATCACCGCCGCCGAAGCGACGCTGCGCTACACCTGTGGCCCCTATGCCGGCTCCTGGGCCGAGGTGGGCGCGATGACGGCGTTCGCCTGCTACAAGCTCGATAACGTCAAGACCGTGGGCTACGAGGTGCTGGTGAACCGGCCGAAGACGGCGGCCTATCGCGCGCCGTCGGCACCGATGGCGGCCTTCGCGGTGGAAAGCGCCATCGACGAGCTGGCGCGCGAGATCGGCATCGACCCGGTCGACTTCCGCATCAAGAACGCCGCGCAGGAAGGCACGCGCGCGTCCTACGGCCCGGTCTACGGCCCGATCGGCATCGGCCCGACGCTGGAAGCGGTGAAGAACCACCCGCACATGAAGGCGCCGCTCGGCACCAACCAGGGGCGCGGCATGGCCTGCGGCTTCTGGTTCAACTTCGGCGGCCAGACCTGCGTCGACCTCAACATCGGCATGGACGGCTCGATCTCGCTGGCCGTCGGCACGGTGGATGTCGGCGGCTCGCGCGCGTCGCTGTCGCTGGTGGCGGCGGAAGAGCTCGGCATCGACTATTCCCAGGTGAAGGCGATCGTCGCCGACACGTCTTCGCTGGGCTACAACGACATGACCGACGGCAGCCGCGGCACCTTCTCCTCCTCGATGGCGACCATCTCGGCCGCCCGCAACGCGATCAAGATCCTGCGCGACCGCGCCGCCCAGATGTGGGACATTTCGGTGGACGACGTGATCTGGGAACACGGCCACGCGGTTGCCAAGGGCGAGAAGCACGGCAATCTCGGCAAGCTGTCGCTGAAGGAGATCGCGGCGCAGTCCGGCAAGACCGGCGGGCCGATCGCCGGCCACAGCGAGCTCGTCGCCGACGGCGCGGGCGTGTCCTTCGCCACCCATATCTGCGACATCGAGGTCGACCCCGAGACCGGCTCGACCCGCGTGCTGCGCTACACGGTGGTGCAGGACGCCGGCAAGGCGGTGCACCCGACCTATGTCGAGGGCCAGTACCAGGGCGGTGCGGCGCAAGGCATCGGCTGGGCGCTCAACGAGGAGTATATCTACGGCAAGGACGGCAGGCTGCAGAACGCCGGCTTCCTCGACTACCGCATCCCGGTGTGCTCGGACCTGCCGATGATCGACACGCAGATCCTGGAAATCCCCAACCCCAACCACCCCTATGGCGTGCGCGGCGTGGGCGAAACCTCGATCGTGCCGCCGCTGGCGGCGATCGCCAACGCGGTGTCGAACGCGGTGGGCGTGCGCATGACCCACATCCCGATGTCCCCGCCCCGCATTCTGGCGGCGCTGGACGCGGAGCGGGAAGGCTGAAACTCCAATGGTTGCCGTCACGCTCTGGGGCTCGCTGAGCGCCGTCGCCGGCGGCAAGGCCGAGCACGAGGTCGAGGCCAAGGACATAAGGGAGCTGTTCCGGAAACTTTCGGAACAGTATCCCGGCATCGAGCCGTGGATCGATCGCGGGATTGCCGTGGCGATCGACGGCACGATCTATCGCGATACCTGGAGCAAGGAGTTACCACCGGGAGCGGAGATTTTCCTGCTGCCAAGGTTGGCTGGGGGGTGAGTGGGGCAGCGGCTGCCGGTTGACCGCACATGCCGCCCGCCATACTGACCGGATATCAATTGTTCCGCGGGGGTGGAATCAAATGCATGCCATATCGGATCGCGTCGGCGGGACTCTGCCATGACGCTGTCCACCTTGATCTCGGTGATCGTGACGACCTACAACTGGCCCGAGGCGCTGCGCATGACGTTGCAGTCGCTCGCCAGCCAGACCGATCGTCGTTTTGAAGTCATCGTGGCCGATGACGGGTCGGGCCCGCCCACCGCGGAACTGGTTTCCGCCTTCGCCAGTTCGGCGCCAATCCCGGTCGCCTATGTCTGGCAGGAAGACGCCGGCTTTCGTCGCTCCGCGATCATCAACAAGGCCATCGCCCAGTCGCGCGGCGACTATCTGATTTTCGTCGACGGCGACTGCATATTGCAGCCCGATTTCGTCTCGCAACATCGCGCCCTGGCGGAACCGAAGCACCTGATCACCGGAAGCCGCATCCTGCTTGGCCGCAGGCTGAGCAGGAGACTGCTGGCCAGCGGCACGTGGAGCTTCAAGGCCTTCCGGCGCGGCGTGCTGTGGTATCGCCTCACCGGCGACGTCTCCAAGATCACCGCGCTCTTCGTGCGGCTGCCCACGGGCAGGCTGCGCAACTACAACGCGTTCGTCTGGCGGCGCATCAAGGGGTGCAACCTCGCCTGCTGGAAAACCGACGCCGTTTCGGTTGGCGGCTTCGACGAGAGCTTCGTCGGCTGGGGCGGGGAAGATATCGACTTCGTCTTTCGCCTGCAGGACAGCGGCGTGATCCGGCGCTCCGGCACCTGGGCCACGGAAGTCCTGCATATCTGGCATCCGCCGGCGGACCCGAGCCGCGCCGAATGCAACGGCAAGATCGTGCGCACGCGCATCGAAGCCGCGCGCCTGCGCCGCCGTGGCCGCTCAGACGCCGAACTGGGCGTAGAGCTTCGCTAGAGGCGAGCCGGACGGCGGAGTGGCATGTTTCAGATCGCGCAGCGCCTCGTTCCAGAGATGCAGGGTGAGCGTCTCTTCATGCAGAATCGATTCCAGCGAGACGGCCGGGTCGTAGACGGCCTTGGCTCGCTTGAAGTGCAGCGGATAGAACACGTTCCGAGGCCGCGCCCTTTCGAACAGCCGGTGTTTGTGCGCAAGCGCGGTGATGGCGTCCGGACCGAAGGTGCCCCAGGGGAGAATAGCCGGCCGAACCGGCAGCCGCAGGAAGCGCAGCAGCCGCGCCTTGCGTGCGCGCCGCATCCGCGTCCATGGCGGGACGCGGTTGGCGTGGAAGCAACCCACCAGTTCGGCGGTGATGGGAAGCGCGGCGCCAAGATGGAGGATCGCCCCGTTGATGAGGCTTCCGTCCTCCAGGCCGAACAGGCAATCTCCTTCAAGCTCCACCGGCTTCAGGCAGACCACGTCGAGGTCGGACCACAGGCCGGCACCAGCCAATTGCAGCCGATAGCGGAAATAGTCGGAGGCGAGCGCATAGGATCCCGTCTTTCGGTGGCGCAGGCGCTTCATCTCGGCAAAAGGAACAGTCGCCTCGCCGTCGGCCAGCTCAACGCCGGCCGGCACGTTGGCGATGGGTCGGTAAGCGTGAAGACGGACCGGGTGTCCGTGGCTCAGCCACGAGGCGACCGACAGCAACTCGATGCGGCCCAGCTGGTCGCCGATCCAGAGCATGTTCACAGTGGGAGCAGCCACGACGCCTGCCTTCGTCTTCGGTTAGATGGCGCAGGAGCCCTCGCCCGTCGCTGCATGGCTGTCTATTCGATCCTGATGGAAACTCAACATGTCGTCGCTTAGCCGCAAGCTCCGTTCGCTGAAGCGCCGCTACCGGTTCAATCGGCGGACGCATCCGTCGCCCACCACCCTGGTATGGTGGGGCAGTTTCCGGGACGGCGGCGGCGCGACGATCGGCGACCTGCACGCCGTGAACAATCTTTCAGCCGCCCTCAGCCAGGCCGGCATCGAGCATGACGTGCTGAGCCACCCTGCCCTCGGCATCGCCGGCCACCGCCAGGTCGCCGACCTGTTCGACGTCCGCCCCGAGATCAAGACGCTGGCCTTCGTGTGCGGGCCGATCGTGGACAGCGGCGAACTGATCGACCTGCTCACCGTCCACCGCAACGCGCGGCGGCTTGCCGTCGGCGTCAGCGTGATCGCCCGCCACCGGGACGTGGCGCGGCGCTTCGATACGATCCTGGCGCGCGACGGCGTGGCCGAGCCCGCCTTCGACCTCGCCATCGCCAGCGTGCGCCCTTGCATGCCGCCGGCGGGCAAAAGGTTGAAAGCCGCCATCTGCTTCCGCGGCAGCCAGAGCGACTATGGCGCGGGCAACACCGAGTGGGAGAAGGCCGAGCGCCTCCTGTCGCAACTGGCGGGAACCGACCCGGTGGCGATCGACACGGTGATGAGACCGGGCAACGACGCCGGCAGGATCGAGCGCCAGTTCGAGGACGCCGACATCGTGCTGACCACCCGCCTGCACGGTTCGCTCTACGGCCTGGCGAAGGGCAAGCCGGTGATCGCCATCGACCAGATAAAGGGCACCGGCAAGGTGAAGCCGCTTCTGGACCGCATCGGCTGGCCGTTCGCCTATTCGATCGAGGAGGCCGACAAGGCCCTGCTCGCCGACGCGACGCGAAGGATCAGGGCCGAATGGCCGGTCGGGGCCGTGGCGAAAGCGCAGAGGGCGATACTGGAGCTGTCGGCGAAGGCGCGGACGGATTCGGTGGGGCTGATTGGAAGGGGCTAGTCGAGAGCGAGCCTGCGCACGCGGATCGAAGCCGCGCGCCTGCGCCGTTGTGGCCGCCCAGATGCCGAACTGGGCGTAGAGCTTCGCTAGAGGCGAGCCGGACGGCGGAGCTGTATCCCTCAGGTCGCGCAGAGCCTCGTTCCGGAGATGCAGCGTCAGCGTTGCCGAAGCTGCAGGCAGACAATCCAGTTCATTGATCTGCAGTCTGCACGTCGATCTTTCCTCCAGCAATAGTGCTTTGTGCTCAACTCAGACCAGTTCTGGCAGCAGCCATCATCGGGTGACACAACGAAAGTTGATTAAGGACGATAAAGATTCTTGCCCTTTGAATCTGTTGATACGATTTTGAGTGGATATCGAGGCAATCTGATCCCAACTGTCAATTTTTCCGATGAGAGTTCATGTCAGTAACGAGGAAGAACCATTTCGTCCCCCAGTGGTATCAAGAACGGTTCTTCGCCGACGCTAGGAAAACACTCTTCTACCTAGACCTCGCCCCTCCGATGCACACCAAGAGAGATGGAAGCCTCAAGCCGGGCAATTCGTTGTTTAGATCGCCGACGTCCCGCGCCTTCGTGCAGAAGGACCTCTATTCTACCTTCTTCGGCACTGACGTGGACGATGAGATTGAACGCAAGCTGTTCGGAGATGTCGACGCCCGCGGAGCGATTGCGGTTCGAGTTTTCAGTGGCACTGATCAGACAGCGTGGCATTCCAGTTTTGAAGACTTCTTCGAATACCTTGATATCCAAAAGTTGCGCACACCCAAGGGATTGGCCTGGCTACACAAGCAATATCCTGAGCTTTCTCAGAACGAGCTAATGCAGGAGATGCAAAGCATCCGAATGCTAAATATCACAACGTGGACGACGGGCGTTCGGGAGATCGTATCGGCCGAGCAATCGTCCACTAAGTTCATCGTCACCGATCATCCGGTCACGATTTACAACCATGGCGTACCGCCAGCGGACCCCAGAAATCGATACCCTGACGACCCGTCTATTGCACTGAAAGGGTCGCAGACCATCTATCCACTCGGAGCCGATCATTGTTTGATCCTAACCAATCTAGAATACGCGCAGGATCCGGGCGTGGACCCATTGGTGAAGCGGACATTCGCTCGACGCTTCCATCCGGCTATGGTGTCAACAATCAATTTTGTTCGAAGTAGGCAATTGACCCAAGAACAGGTGGCTGAGATCAACTTCATCATGAAGGCTCGCGCACAGAGGCATATTGCGGCCGGCCGCGAGGAATGGCTCTACCCCGAGAGGATGGTCGGAAAGTCATGGCGAGATCTGCGAACGACGCTTCTGCCACCTCCGAATGAGCTCTTCCACTTCGGTGGCGAAATGTACGTTGGCTACGATAATGGTCGGGTTAGCTATCAAGATCAGTTTGGAAGGTCGGAAAAACCGCGCCCTTGGTTGGTAAAGGCCGCCCCGGCTCAGCCTCTGAAACTGCGTGACATCTGCGGCTGCGGCTCTGGCTTATCCTTCAGAGATTGCTGCAAATCGAAGCCTAACCACCTAAGGCCCATCTGGTCGGAGAAGAGTATCAGAGAGCGAAACTTGATGCTGCTGACCGGCGTCGCCAACCTGTTTGAAATGGAGGGTAAGGACTGGAACACCGTTCGTAAGGAGATGACCGACGAGAAGATATCGAAGGTCTACGGTATGTATGAATCGCTTTGGCCTCGCGAGACAGATTTGCTCTCGCTGCTGCCGAAACCGGATGGAGTTCTCCGTTCGGTTTACACCGGCTCATTGCACCCCAAACTCATTAACGAATTCGCCTTGGGGTCTTCGCTCTATTTCGGTGAAATCATCATCCAGCATCCGTTCATCAATCCCAGTTCCCTGGCCAAGAAGGTGCGTCCGACGGAGGATCCAAGCGCATATCGGGGCGAGGTCCTGAAGTCGCTGATGACGTTCTTGAATATTATGCCATTGGTGGAGATTGGGCTTGCTCACCTAATCCCGGACCCCTGCGACTTCGACCTGCACCTGCGCGACCAAATAATGAACATGGCGAGCGCGCGTCGAAAAATGCTGAGGTTCGGTCCTAGGGACGACCCGAGGATGGACGACGTCATCCAGGAAGACATGCATCGAGCGATGCTTGGCATCCCCGAGCAGGCGATGCGCTCGCTGCTGACCAAAGCGCCGCAATCGGAAGTTACAATAGATGTCGACGAGATGATGCCTTACATCGAACAGATGAAGATGAATGACCCTCTGGCCGTTTTGCAGGAGGACTCTCTTGGATCGGGCGGTCAGTTTGAGATCATGAAGTTGGCGCCGAATTTTGAGATGGCAATGTATCTTGCTCAGGCTACTGGCGCGCAAATCCTCACAGACAGCCCCTTCAGATGGCGAGAACTGCAAGCAGCTCTCAACCGCCGGCATATAGGAACTGAATCGGCGCTCCAGAACCTACAAGCTGCCGTTCAGTCATCTCTTTTTCGATTTCCGGGTGACTATCAAGCGATCGAGGTGTTGCGAATAAACGGAGCATTTTCAGATGTAACGTCAGTGTTTCGTCGTGCCTACAATTACGTTCTAGACCGAAAGGTGGGAGCGACAAAGCCCAATTTCGAAGAGCACCTTGCTGCACGTTTCTTACGAGGTAAGCGAGCTGCGGATGCCGCCATAGACAAGGCACAAGTTCAATACAGTACTGGAAAAGTAACTAGTCTATTTCGTGTCAAAGGCTTTCAGGACAATACGGTCAACCGATTGCTGCTCATGTCCAGCTCGGAGCACCACCTTCGTTGGGTACCGATGGCGACGTATATCAGTCGCTAGATTGTTGCCGGTCCTCACGATGCCCGAGCAGGCCAAGCGGCTCTGAATTTCTCATTCATACGTGGAACCAACTCGCGTTGGCGCCCCTGTATCCACGCCGAACGGCAACATTTGTCGGTTTCTACCGGAAAGCTGACCGTCAACTTCCGGCCCTTTAATACGCGTCACTCAATCGCCACTTCATCGATCACCGGACGCCCTTCCTCAGCGAAGCGTTCGCCCGACGTCTGGCAGACCACGACGGTCGGCCGGCCATCAAAAGAAAACCATTCAACGCCCCTCTCCCTCCCGCCACATCCTACCCTCCAACCACCCCAGGCCCCTTCGCCCGCTCATACACCAACCCCGCCACAGCCAGATCCCCCACCGCGATCCCCCGGAACACGAACGCCGTCGCCTCCCCCCCGCCCACCCCCCCGGCAACAACCCCGTCAAGTCACCGGCGACCATCGCAGGGTCGACCATCGGCTTGGGCATTTTCCTTTCCTGCTCCAGGTCGTCGACGATGATGCGGTCGAAGCGGCGCATCGTCTCGGGTTGCCAGGGCAGCGCGAGGTCGGTGATGGCGGTGAAGCTTCCCGGCTTCAGCCAGGTCGCGTCGAGGAAGGGCGTGGGCGCGGGCACCAGGGTCACCGTCGTCACCACGATGTCGGCGCCTTCCAGCGCGGCCCTTGGCGTGTCGCTGGGGATTGCGTGCAGGCCGCGATCCCGCGCCATCTGGCAGAGCGCGTCGCGGTTGGCGGCGCCGCGGCCGAAGGCGCGGATTTCGCTTAAAGGGAAGAGGTCGGCGAAGGCTTCCAGATGGCCGCGCGCCTGCACGCCGCAGCCGATGAAGGCGATGGATGAGGAGTCGGGCCTCGCCATGCGCCTGGCGGCGACGGCGCTCAAGGCGGCCGTGCGCTTCTCCGTCACCCAATTGCCGTCGACCAAAGCAAGCGGCAGGCCGGTCTCGGCGTCGAGCAGCGTTATCAGCGAGTTGATCGTCGGCAGGCCGCGCGCAGCGTTGTGCGGGTTGACGACCAGCGACTTGGTGGCGAGCACCGGCGGCTCGGAGGCGACGCCGAGCGTGGCCATGATGTAGCGGTCGTCGCCCGGCATCACCGCCGCCTTCGGCGCGCACCACACCTCGCCCCGCCGCTGGCCGAGGATCATGCGTTCGATGGCGTCGACCATGTCGCCCGTCGGGATCGCCAGGCGGTCGAGGAAGGCCGACGACAGATAGGGCAAGGTTTCGGCGGTGTTCATGCTGTTGTTCTTCCTGGATTAAGGTCATCGAATCGGCGGCTCGCGCCGACGCGCGGTGGCCGGGCGCCAGCCTGACCACTCGCCCCCCGCAAGGCAGGCTATTCCGGTTCGAGCCGCGAAAACCGGAAATTGCAATGGCTGGCGCCGCCGGCCAGTGTCTGGGTCCGCTCCAGGCGAATGCCCTGTGTCGCGTAGGCATCGAAATCGAGCCCGCAAATGTGCGGCAGGATTTCCCGGTCGCCGTGGCGCGCCGCGAATTTGCAGAAGCCGCAGGCCCGGTAGTCGATGCCGAATTCGAAACTGTCGCCGGCGCCGGGCTCCACGAAATCATAGATGAAATCGCCCGGATATCGCTCCGCATGACTGGCCGCCGCCTGATCGCGCAGAAAGGCCCGGTTCTCGGCGGACATGAAGCGGCGCCCCGAGGCCAGACGTTCGGCCTCGGGCACGGTGAGCAGTTGCGCCTTGTAGCTCTCCCGCTCGATCTCGCCGATCACCGGCAGCGGCACGCCGTGCCGTCGCAGCACGCGGCCGATGGCCATGAAGCCCGACAGACGCATGAAGAAGTCGCTCATGCGGCCGGCCGAGCCGCCGACATAGGGCATCTGGCCAAGCACGACCTCGAACTCGTCCATGATGTCTCGCCGCACGCTCTCCATGTCCGAAAGCGCCGCGCGCTCGCGCAGCATCGCCTCGGCAAGGTCGAGCCGCTGGCGCATGGCGGCCTCCATGGCGCCGCGATGCGCCTCGTAGAGTGGATGAACCTCTGGCATCGGTCCTGCTCGCTGACGCAGCCAGCCTATTCCAGGCCGGCCCGACAATCCACCGCCGATCGAAGGCGCATCGCGCGGCGGAACCAAACCACGCATTGGCGCGTAATGCGTTGCCGGCCATCGGGGCCGCGAAAGGGGTCCAGCATGCCAGCTCGCAGAAAACGCCGCGCTTCGGTCCAGGCCGACCTGATGCTGGCGCCGGCCGTCGTGATGATGCGCCTGCCGCTGATCGCGCTGGAGGCCGCCAGCGGCGCGCCGAGGGGCAAGGAGATGCTCGGCGCCATCGACGAGAAGGCGGCCGCCGCCGTCGAAGGCATGTTCGCCGCGCAGGCTTCCATGCTGAACGCGACGCTGAGCTTCTGGCCGGAATTCTTCTCGGGTCGCACGCCCGCGCTACTCAGCGGCGCGGCGTGGAAGAAAACCATCGCCGCCGCCGCAAGGCCCGCCGGCCGGCGCGTGCGCAAGAATTTCGAGCGGCTTTCGAAGACGGAGGGGTAGAATCTTTCGGCGATCGCTCGTCCGTGCCACCTTATTCGGCTCAAGGTAGCATGCCAGCCGCCCAGCGGCAGCGCGACGAAACTGGCGCCCGCGCGGTTGCGCCGATGCGGGGCGGGTCAATCGATATCGGCCGGTCCGGCCTTGCGTTTGCGCCCGGTGAACATCGCCCGCACGAGGTTCTCGCAATGACGGAAGCTCGCCAGCGCGACGCCCGCGACGTGGACGATGACGAGCAGGAGCACGACATGTACGACAAGGCCGTGCGCCGCCTCCACCCAGGGCACGCCGAAATACGTGTCCGTCGTCATCAGCCATCCGGTCAGCGCGGCCAGCCCCATCGCGGCGATGAGCACAACGACCATCGCGCCGCCCGCCGGATTGTGGCCGATATAGCGGGCTTCATGGCCCTTAAGGATCGCGGAGAGATAGCGCAGCACCGTCGCCGGATCGCGCACGAATTGCGAAAAGCGCGCATAGGGCGTGCCGACGACGCCCCAGACGAGCCGCAGCGCGACCAGCGAGCCGGCGGCATAGCCGGCCCAGTGGTGCACCGCCTCCATGGTCCCGGAGGTGAACCAGGCTACGGCGAAGCTGGTCACAAGCGTCCAGTGAAAGCCGCGCACGACCGGATCCCAGACGCGCACCGCATCCATGGATGCAGGCGCGTCGAGGAGTGCCGCCGATGCCCGATCAGTTCTCGCCGGCTTCGGCATTGTCGAGCTTCTCGAGGGTCTCGGCATTGTAGGCGACGTTGACCTTCTTGCCGGCCTTGTCGACCGCGTAGACCTCGTAGCAGCCCTTCTCAGTCTTGATCTGGCGAACTGTGAGGCCTTCGCCCTTCAATTGCGCCTCAAGCGTCGCCTTGGGCTGGAACTTCGATTTCTCGGCCGTGCTGCAGCTGCCGGCCGCCAGGGCCGGACCGGCGATCATGCCCGCGAGGGCGGCTAGAACGAGAGTGCGATACATGGGATCTCCATTCGCGAGGTGGACGTTGCAATGCGATCGGCCGTCTGGCCGCGACGGCGTTGACCGTCATCGACGCGCATAGCGCACCCGACCTGACAACTGGCTGACAGAGCCCGCTGCGCCCGAAGCCAGTCGATGCGCGCGGATCGGCGATGTCGATAACGCATGGGACGCCGCTCTCCGTCGCGGCTTCGCCGCGCCACTTCACTTTCGTGGGCAAAGGAAATGGCGGTCGCGGGGCGGCGTCATTCGAAAGCCAGGGTCCTACTCTCCACTTGCGTGGGGGCGAGAAACTCACGCCGCTTTCCTGCCCCTCGGCCCGCTGCCCCACAGCGCCCGCTTGATCAGGTTGCGCTTGCGCGGGATGAGCTCTATGTCGCTCACCAGCTTGGCGCCGCCCTTGCGGCGCTCCAGCGTGATCTTGCGGCTGTGGTAGGCTTCGAGCTCGACCCGGTGCGCCACGCTGATGATGGTGACGTCGGGCAGCTCCTTGATGATGGTCTCCATCATCCGGTCCTGGCTCTTCTCGTCCAGCGCGGCGGTGGCTTCGTCCAGCACGATGATGTCGGGCTTGTGCAGCAAAAGGCGGGCGAAGGCGAGGCGCTGCTTCTCGCCGCCGGACAGCGTCTGGTCCCAGGGCGCCTCTTCCTCGATGCGGTCCTTGAGATGGCCAAGCCCCACCTTGTCGAGCGCGGCCTGCACCTCTTGCGGCTCCCAGTTGTCGGCGGCGCCCGGATAGGTCGTGGCGCGACGCAGCGTGCCGGACGGCACATAGGGGCGCTGCGGCAGCATGAACATGCGCTTGTCCTTGTTGAAATCGACGCTGCCGCCGCCCCATGGCCACAGGCCCGCGATCGCGCGCACCAGCGTCGACTTGCCCGAGCCGGATTCGCCGGCCACCAGCACCCGCTCGCCGGGCTCGATGGCGACCTCGGTTTCCTTGACAACGGCGGTGCCGTCGTCGAGCGAGACCGAGAGGTTGTTGAGGCTCAGCATCGCGTCGCCCTTGGTCTCGCCGCGATTGATACGGCCGAAGGCATCGCTCTGCTCGGCGCGCTCCAGCCCGTCCAGCGACATCATCAAAGAGGCGACGCGGCGGGCCGAGGCGTTCCAGTCGGCAAGGCGTGGATAATTGTCGACCAGCCAGCCGAACGCACCCTGCACCAGGGCGAAGGCGGACGCCGCCTGCATGACCTGTCCGAGCGACATCGAGCCTTCGAGGAATTTCGGCGCGCAGAGCAGCACCGGCACCACTGGCGCGAACAGGCTGGAGCCCTGCGACACCAGCGTGGTGCGCATATGCTGGCCGGCCAGCATCGCCCATTGCTTCAGCACATGGGCGAAATTGTTGTCGATGCCGCTGCGCTCCTCCTCCTCGCCGCCCAGCAGCGCGATGCTCTCGCCGTTTTCGCGCACACGCGTCAGCGTGTAGCGGAACTCGGCCTCGGCCTGGTTCTTCTTCTCGGAAAGCTCGACGAAATGGCGGCCGATGAAGACCATCGAGGTCGAGGTCACGCCCGCATAGATCACCGCGGTGATGACGAGGAAGCCCGGAATGGTGACGCTGGTGCCGCCGACCGGCACGGTCAGCGCGCCGCCGATCGTCCACAGCACGACGATGAAGGTCGAGGCCGAGAGGAAGGCGTTGATGACGCCGGACACGAAGTCGACGGGGGATTCCGTTGCGATGCGCAGGTCCTCGGCGATGCGGGCTTCCGGGTTCTGGTGGTCGCCGCTGACGAGGTTCAGCTGGTAATAGCGGCCATTGGCCAGCCAACGGCCGATGACCGATGTGGTGAGCCAGGAGCGCCAGCGGCGCTGTATGGTCATGCGCAGGTAGACCTGCGCGACGACGAGGCTCATGCTGCCAAGCACGATCGGCACGAAGATGGCGGACAGGAAATAGACGGTGTGGGCGTTGCGCTGCTCGATGGCGTCGAAGATCGAGCGGTTCCACACGTTGATGCCGTACTGGAAGCCGACATTGAGGCAGATCAGCGCCAGAAGGGCGATCGTCCACGGCCAGGCGAGCTTGTCGCCGCGCCGGCTCCAATAGCCGCGCGCGCTGATCCAGAAACGCTTGAGCAGGTATTTCTTGCGCGCCTTCTCGGTCTCCTCGGGCGTCAGTTGCGGGCCGGGCTCGATCTCCTCGGGCGGTGGCGGCGCGGCCTCGCCGACCACTTCCGAAGCGGCCTCGACAACCGGCGGAGACTGCCCGCCCGGCTGGCTGGCGTCGACGGGTTCGGCGCTATCGGCCGGTTCGGGTTTGGCTGCGGCTTGGGACATCGCCCGACAACGGCCTCGCAGTCAAAAGGTTTCACGGAGCGCTCGCCGCGCGGGCGGGTGCGCACCCCGCCTCCAGGCCGCGTCGCGCGGGTGGCCGGGCGCTGCTCCGTTGCCCGCCCTGCCCCAATCGCGGCCGCCGGCAGAAATTTCGCTCACGGTACGGATACTTAAGGGCGGTCGCGCGTTAATCCGCCTATGGCGGATGGGCTCCTTTCAGACACCTGGCCTCGCGGCAGCAGCGAGGTCGCCGGATTGATCCGGGACTACCCCTGGGACGAGTGCCCATTGGGGCCGACGGAGTCATGGACGCCGAGCCTCAGGACGACGGTCGAGCTGATGCTCGCCGCGCGGGCCGAGATCGTGCTGTTCTGCGGGCCGGAGTTCGTCGCGCTCTACAACGACGCCTATGCGCCGACGATCGGCGACAAGCACCCGCGCGCGCTGGGACGTCCGGCCAGGGAAAGCTGGACGGAGCTGTGGAGCGACCTCGAACCGCTGCTCTCGGGCGTGCTCGAAACCGGCGAGACCTTCTCGGCCAAGGACCGGCCCTTCTACATCGAGCGCTCGGGCGCGGTGGGCGAAACGGTCTATTTCGACATCTCCTATTCCCCGGTGCGGGCGGTGGACGGAACGGTCGAGGCGGTGCTGTGCATCGTTTCGGAAACGACGGCGCGCGTGCTCGCCGCGGCAAAGGTGCGCGAAAGCGAGCAGCGCTTCCGCGCGCTGGTCAACGCCAGTTCCGACGTCATCTACCGGATGAGCCCGGACTGGCAGGAAATGCACGAACTGGACGGTCGCGGCTTCCTGTCGACTGTCGAGGGGCCGGCCATCCAGTGGCGGGACGAATATCTCTTCCCGGAAGACCGGGCGAGCATCCAGGCGGCCATCGACCGCGCCATCGAGGAGCGCGGCGTCTTCGAGCTCGAGCACAGGGTGCGGCGCGCCGACGGGTCCGCCGGCTGGACGCTGTCGCGGGCGATCCCGATCCTCGACGAAGACGGCGCCATCCTGCAATGGTTCGGCATGGCCGCCGACATCACGGCGAGACGCGCGAGCGAACAGCACATCATGGTGCTGATGCGCGAGGTCAACCACCGCGTCAAGAACCAGTACGCGGTGATCCTGTCGATGATCCGCGAGACGAGCAAGCGGGCGACCGACCCGCGCGCGTTCGAATACCGCATCCGCGAGCGCATCATGGCGCTGTCGCGCTCGCACGACCTCCTGGTCCTGAACGACTGGCGCGGCGCCGGGATGTCCGACCTGGTGCGCGAGCACCTGAGGCCCTTCGGGCATGAGGAACGCATCACGCTATCCGGACCGGACGTGACGCTGCGGTCGAACGCGGTGCAGAATATCGGCATGGCGCTGCACGAGCTCGGCACCAACGCCACGAAATACGGCGCTCTGTCGGGCGAGGCCGGAACGGTCGAAGTGACGTGGCGGTTGACGGAAAGCGCCAGCGACAGGAGCGATTTCGAGCTGACCTGGGAGGAACGCTTGCCGCAGCGAGCGGCCCCCACCGAGGCCGAGCCCGGCGGCGGCTTCGGCAGCGTCGTGCTGCAGCGCGTCGTGCCCACCAGCCTGTCCGGCAGCGCGTCCATGGAGCGGCTTCCCGGCCTCGTGCGGTGGACGCTGTCGGCGCCGGTCGCCACCGTGATTGCCGACAGCAGCGCTGACGAAGCGGTCGAGGAGCTGGCGCGGGCCTGAGCGGCCCGGGCGATGCCGGTTTCAGGCCGCGCTGCCGCTCCGGGGCGTGCGCAGCGGCAGTTTGGCCGCATCGAGGAAGGTCTTGGCGTCGGCGCCGGTTCGCCTGGCGTCGAAGGCGAGCGCGTCGTGGATGGGAAGGGCGGCCGAGAACAGATAGCCTTGGGCGACCATGCAGCCGAGCGAGCGCAGGATCATGCGGTCGGCGTCGGTCTCGACGCCCTCGGCCATCACCTCTATGCCCAACGTGCGCCCGAGATCGATGACCGCCTTGACCAGCGCCTGGTCCTCGATCGACTTGGCGAGGTCGCGCACGAAGTCCTTGTCGATCTTGATCTTGCGGATGCGGCTGTCCTTCAGCGAGACAAGGGTGGAGAAGCCGGTGCCGAAATCGTCGAGCACGATCGAGATGCCGGCGTCGGCCAGGCGGCCGACCTTCTCGTCGACCCGGTCGCGGTCGACCGGCGCTTCCTCGGTGATCTCGATCTCCAGCATGGCGGCCGGCACGCCCCTCGCCCCCACGATATCGAGGATCATGTCGTCGAC
>JBFLWR010000502.1:0-4760 GCA_040755925.1 Pseudomonadota bacterium | reverse complement strand
TATGTCGTCTCGAGGGAAGCGGCCCGGACCCTGCTCAAGCGCACGAAGCGCATCAACGGCGCGGTCGACGATGTGCTGTTTTCACCGACGCTGATGACATGCGCCCGCAGCACGATCTACCAGCTGATGCCGGCGATGTGCGCACAGGCCAAGTTTCTCGGTGGCGACAGCCCCGAAACCTTGATCCAGTTCGATGTTCCGGAACGGCAGTGGCAATTTCTGGAAAAGCTTCGCACGGAGGCTTCTCGCGGCTATGCGCATTTGCGCAACGGAACCTTCTTCGGAACGGACAAGGTCGATGCCGTGGCGTTTCGCGGGGATTCAGCGGTTTCCGCTCACAGGTAAGAAGCGATGAGACGTCTGGTCATCAACCTCGACCGGTCGGTCGACCGGCTGGCGCATGTCACCCAGCAATTCGCAAGGGTCGGCGTCGATTTCGAGCGTGTCGTTGGGGTGGACGCGGCGAACGGAAGCCCTGTCTCGGCACCGCCGCTTACCGTTACGGAAGTCTGCTGCTTCCTGAGCCATCGCCTCTGCTGGCGGATGATCGCCGACGGCAGCGACAGTCACGGCGCGGTCTTCGAGGACGATGTCGTCTTCGCCCCCGACGCCGGGCCGCTGCTGGCCGACGCCGGCTGGATCCCGCGCGATGCCGACGTGGTCAAGCTCGAAACGTTCTTCGTGCCGGTGAGGCTGGGGCGTAGCCGAGTGGACGTCGGCCATGGCTACTTCCTCGCCCGGCTGGTCGGGCAACATGTCGGCGCGGCGGGCTATATCCTCTCCAGGCAGGCCGCGCAGAGGCTGCTTCGGCGCACGACGCATCTCAAGGCAGCTGTCGACAACGTGCTGTTCAGCCCCACGATGACGACATGCTCACGCAGCACCATCTACCAGGTGATGCCTGCGCCATGCGTGCAGGCGCACAGGCTTTTCGACGACAATCTCCTGGCGAGCCTTCAGCCCGGCCCGTCCGAAGCGAGGAAAAGCTTCGTCGACAGGATCGGCGCCGAGGCATCGCGCACCTTGGCCCATCTTCGCAATGGCACCCTGTTCGGCACCGACAAGGTCGATGCGGTGGAGTTCCGCCGAGCCTGAACCCGGCTGACGAGATTTAAGCTGCGCATGGTTTTCGCGGCGCCGGCCAACGCTCTAACCTTCTGTTTTTGCGCAAGTCCTTTGCGGAGCCCTCGCACACGTTTCGTTGAGTTGCTCCCGGGGACGCTTGCGACGCAAAATGGCAAGGGGACAAGTTATCGCCCGTATCCCGGGGGGAATGCGGATGAAATGCCTGGTAATCAACCTCGACCGGTCGGTTGACCGGCTGGCGCATGTCACCGGGCAATTCGCCAGGATAGGCATCGATTTCGAGCGGGTAGCCGCGGTGGATGCGGCGAACGGCAGCCCGGTTTCGGCACCGTCGATGAGCACGCCCGAAATATGCTGCTTTCTCAGCCATCGCCTCTGCTGGCAGATCGCCGCGGATGGCAGCGAACGCCACGTCGCCGTCTTCGAGGACGATGTCGCCTTCGCCGGCGATGCGGGGCCGCTTCTGTCCGGCGACGGCTGGGTGCCTGCCGATGCTGATCTGGTCAAGCTCGAAACATTCTTCGTCAGGGTCAGGCTGGGGCGCAGGCGTTTGCCGGCAGGCGGCGGATACTCGCTCCTCCCGCTCGCCGGGCGACATGTCGGCTCGGCCGGCTATGTCGTCTCCAGGGAGGCGGCGCAAAGGCTGCTCAAACGCACCGAGCGCCTCAAGGCGGCAGTCGACGAGACACTGTTCTGCCCGACCCGGATGACATGCTCTCGCAGCACGGTCTACCAGCTGGTGCCGGCGCTGTGCGTCCAGGCCCAGTTCCTGCTCGGCGACGGCACGCCGACAAGCCTTGTCCAGATCGAACCGCCGGAGCGGCAAAAGCGCCTTCTCCACAAGATCGGCGGCGAGGCATGGCGCGCCTTCGCCCATCTTCGCAACGGGACCTTGTTTGCCACTGACAAGGTCGACGCGGTGGCGTTCCGGGACGCGGCTACGATACTTCCGAGGTTCGCCTGCGCACGATGACGCCGAGCTCGTCGCTCTCGCGGGCGATGCGCAGCCGCTCCTCGGCCTCGGTCGCCTCGCGCTGGCGATCCCACATCGAGGCATAGAGGCCTCTCTTGCCAAGCAGCGCGGCATGGGTGCCGCGCTCGGCGATCTGGCCGTCCTTAAGCACGATGATCTCGTCGGCCGAGATCACCGTCGACAGCCGGTGGGCAATGACAAGCGTCGTGCGGCCCTTGCTGACGAGGTCGAGCGCGGCCTGGATCTCCTGCTCGGTCTGGGTGTCCAGCGCCGAAGTGGCCTCGTCCAGCATCAGGATCGGCGGCGCCTTGAGGATGGTGCGGGCGATCGCCACGCGCTGCTTCTCGCCGCCCGAAAGCTTCAGGCCGCGCTCGCCCACCATCGACTTGTAGCCGTCGGGCAGCTTCTCGATGAACGGCCCGATCTGGGCGAGTTCTGCCGCCTTGCGCACCTCTTCCTCGCCGGCGCCGACGCGGCCATAGCGGATGTTGTAGGCGATGGTGTCGTTGAACAACACCGTGTCCTGCGGCACCATGCCGAGCACGGCGCGCAGGCTTTCCTGCGTGACGTCGCGGACGTCCTGGCCGTCGATCAGCACCTGGCCGGACTGCACGTCATAGAAGCGGAACAGCAGCCTGGAGATGGTGGACTTGCCGGCGCCCGACGGGCCGACGATGGCCACCGTCTTGCCGGCCGGCACCTCGAACGAAACGCCCTTCAGGATCTTGCGGTTCGGGTCGTAGGAGAAATGCACGTCGCGGAACTCGACCTTGCCGGGGCCGACCTTCAAGGGCTTGGCGTCCGGCTTGTCGACGATCTCCTGCGGCACGTCGAGCAGGTCGAACATGTGCTCGATATCGGTCAGGCCCTGGCGGATTTCACGATAGATGAAGCCGATGAAGTTCAGCGGCACCGAAAGCTGCACCAGCATGGCGTTGATGAAGACGAAATCGCCGACCGTCTGGGTGCCGGCCTGTACTTCCAGCGCCGACATGCACATGACGATGACGGTGCCGAGGCCAAAGATGACGCCCTGGCCGAAGTTCAGCCAGCCAAGCGAGGTCCACGTCTTGGTCGCGGCGATCTCGTAGCGCGCCATAGAGCGGTCGAATCGCTCGGCCTCCATGGCTTCATTGGTGAAGTATTTGACGGTCTCGAAATTGAGCAGCGAGTCGATCGCCTTGGTGTTGGCGTCGGTGTCGCTGTCGTTCATGTCGCGGCGGATCGAGATGCGCCAGTCGCTGGCCTTGACCGTGAACCAGACATAGAGCCAGACGGTGATCGCCACCACGGCCACGTATCTCCAGCCATAGGTGAAGGCGAAGATGCCGGCGGTGAGCGCGAATTCGAGGATGGTCGGCGCCGTGTTCAGCATGATGAAGCGCACGATCGTCTCGATGCCCTTGGTGCCGCGC
Source organism: Pseudomonadota bacterium (assembly GCA_040755925.1). Taxonomy (GTDB): domain Bacteria; phylum Pseudomonadota; class Alphaproteobacteria; order Rhizobiales; family Rhizobiaceae; genus Mesorhizobium. The sequence goes on along the minus strand of JBFLWR010000502.1, from coordinate 1,286 downwards.
TCGATGATGCGCGACAGGCCGCCGGTGCGGCGCTCGAGATGGAAACGCAGCGACAGCTGGTGCATGTGGACGAAGGTGCGGAAGGCAAGCTGGCGCACCGCATACTGGCCAACGCGGGCAAACAGCGCGTCGCGCAGCTGGTTGAAGCCGAGCTGGACCAGCCTCAGCACATTGTAGGCGATGACCAGCATGACCGGCGCGAGCAGGAAGGACGGCAGCGGCGGTGGCGTCTTGGCGGCATGGGCCAAGGCATCGGTCGCCCATTTGAAGAAATAGGGACCTGCGACCAACGTCAGCTTGGCGACGACCAGCAGCAGCGTCGCCCAAGTGACGCGCGCCCTGAGGTCGGCGCGCTCGGCCGGCCACATGTAGGGCCACAGATTGCGTAGGGTTGTGAGGGTGCCGGCTTCGGCGGAGACGGTCTTTTCGGCCACTAGTCTTGCCTTTTTGGGTGAGAGGGTCAGCGGCTGGGGCAGCAGGATTTGACGAGTTCGTCGAGCGACGTGGAGATGCCGGCAAGCGCCGCATGATCGACGGCGTAGCGCGAGCGCTGGCGGTCGGCCTCGAAGCGGACGAGCCCGGCCTCGACCAGTATCTTCAGATGTTGCGAAACGGTCGACTGGGCGAGATCGAGATGGTCGACCACCTCACGGCACGAACAGCAGCGGCTGGCCGAAAGGCGCTTCAGGATCTCGATCCGCGCCGGGTGCGACAGCGCGGCCAGCCGCGTGGCAATGGCATGGCTGTCGGGAGCGCGGCCAGCACAGCCGCTTTCGGGAAGGGATTCGGTCATCGTCCATCGGCGATAGACGATGAAGGATGAGAGGGCAAGCTAGGCGGATGGGTAGATTCGTTCGAAGGAGACAGCGCAGCCTTTGCGCTCGTCATCCCAGCGCGCAGAGAAGCGGAGACCCTAGGATGACGAGATGTTTCCTACTCCGTCTTGGCCGGCACCGAGGTCATCTGGTCGCCCATGGCCTTCATGTCGGCCGCCTCGCCTTCCTTCGATTTGCCGGGAACCTTGAACACCTGGCCCGGCCAGATGCGGTCGGGATCGCGGATCTGATCCTGGTTGGCGAGATAGATGGTCGAGTAGCGCACGCCGTGCCCATAGACGCGGCGCGAGATGCGCCAGAGCGTGTCATTGCGGCGGATGATGACGGCGCCGTCGGCATGCTCCAGCTTCGGCGCCACCGTTTCGGGAACGTCGGTCGACGGCGTTGCCTCGGCGACCTTGGCCGGAGCCTCGGCTGCCGGAGCCGGCGTCGCAGCGGGCTTGGCCGCCT
>JBFLWR010000501.1:0-3480 GCA_040755925.1 Pseudomonadota bacterium | reverse complement strand
GGCAGGCCGTCGGATTTGCGGTTGAGCGGCGGCAGGGCGTGATAGGCACGGAAAATGTAGCCGGAACCGTCGACGAGGAAGAGATGATCGCCTTTTTTCATGCCGGCAGGGATAGCGCGGCCAGCCTTCGCGGTCCATGCCAAAGGCTGTGGAAGGCGCGGGTTCCGGCAACGCCCCTGACAGATCCTGTCCGTCCCTGATCGGGCCGCTCACGGGCATGTTACAAAAGTGTAATTTTCGTGCCCTTGAATCGCCACGTTCAGAGACCCAAATAGCTGTCATCGGCAATTTTCGCCGAAGTCCGGAGCAAGGCCCGTCCCCCGCCTATCCCGGGCAAATTGCGGCAGCCTATCCCCCCTCTCCGGGCTGCCGCATCGTTTCGAGTAAAGACCGCCGTGGTTCCCCCTCCACCACGGCGGTTCTTTTTTGCCCTCCGTCACGCGTTGGTCGGCATAAGTCGGGCAGCTTTCGCTGCTTGGTCCAACGATCACGGCTTTTCGTTTCAGGTCCCGACCTTTAGGGTCGGCGCAAAACGCGAAAGGCCCATCATGTCCAGAATCTCCCCTGTCCTCGACCGCCTCGACCAGAACCTCGACCAGAGCCTGGAGCGGCTTTTCGGCCTGCTCGGCATCAAGTCGATCTCCACCGACCCGGCTTATGCCGCCGAATGCCGCAAGGGCGCCGAATGGCTGGTCGCCGAGCTCAAGCTGATCGGCTTCGACGCCAGCGTGCGCGCCACGCCTGGCCATCCCATGGTGGTTGCGCATCACGAAGGGCCGGCAGGGGCTCCGCACGTGCTTTTCTATGGCCATTACGACGTTCAGCCGGTCGATCCGATCGAATTGTGGGAGACCGACCCGTTCGCGCCGTCGATCAAGGAGATCGAGCCCGGCCGCAAGGTGATCACGGGCCGAGGCTCCGCCGACGACAAGGGACAGCTGATGACTTTCGTCGAGGCGTGCCGTGCCTGGAAGCAGGTGCATGGCAACCTGCCGTGCCGCGTCACCATCCTGTTCGAGGGCGAGGAAGAGTCCGGCTCGCCGTCGCTGATACCGTTCCTCGAGGCGAACGCGGCAGAACTCAAGGCCGACTTCGCGCTTGTGTGCGACACCGGCATGTGGAACCGCGAGACGCCTTCGATCTGCGTCTCCCTGCGAGGGATGGTCGGCGAGACAATCACGGTCAAGGCCGCCGACCGCGACCTGCATTCGGGGCTCTATGGCGGCGCGGCCGCCAATCCGATCCGCATCCTCGCGAAAATCCTGGCCGACATGCATGACAAGGACGGTCGCGTGACCATTCCGGGCTTCTATGATGGCGTTGAGGAAACCCCCACGGAGGTTTTGAAATCGTGGGAAGCCCTGGGCGAGACGGCGGAAACCTTCCTTGGGCCGGTCGGCCTATCTATCCCCGCAGGCGAAAAGGGCCGCTCGGTTCTGGAACTCACCTGGGCGCGGCCGACGGCCGAATTCAACGGCATCATCGGCGGCTACACAGGCGCAGGGTTCAAAACGGTGATCGCCGCAGAAGCCTCTGCGAAGGTGTCCTTCCGCCTTGTCCACAAGCAGGATCCCAAAGCGATACGCGCCGCTTTCGAGGCCTTCGTCAGGGAGCGCATTCCGGCCGATTGCTCGGTCGAATTCCAGCCACGCGGCGGCTCGTCGGCGATCCAGCTTTCATACGACTCGCCGTTCCTGGCCAAGGCGAAGGACGCGCTGTCCGACGAATGGGAGAAGCAGGCCGTGACCACCGGCAGCGGTGGCTCCATTCCAGTGGTGGGCGATTTCCAGACCTATCTCGGTATGGAATCGCTGCTGGTCGGCTTCGGACTCGACGACGACCGCATCCATTCGCCCAACGAGAAATATGAGCTGACCTCCTTCCACAAGGGCCAGCGCTCCTGGGCGCGCATCCTCGATGCGCTGACCCGCTGAGGCGAAAGTCGCGAAAAGTGCGAGAATCAACTTTTTGTTGATTTTTCTCCGGATCGCGGCGAGGACGGACGATCAGCGCCACGCCGCTGCAGCCCGGTGCACCCAAGGGATGGGTGGCGTGGCGGCCGCGATCCGGAGAAGAGAATGACCGATATCCGTTTCCACAAGAACGACCTGCCGGACCTGTCCCGCTACAATGTCGCGGCGGTGGCCATCGATACGGAAACGCTGGGGCTCAACCCGCATCGCGACCGGCTCTGCGTGGTGCAGATTTCGCCGGGTGACGGCAGCGCCGACGTCATCCAGATCGCAGCGGGCCAGAAGAAGGCGCCGAACCTCGTCAGCCTGCTGCGGAACCGCGCCATCACTAAGCTGTTCCATTACGGCCGCTTCGACATCGCGGTGCTCTACAATGCCTTCGGCGTCATGGCGGAGCCGGTGTTCTGCACCAAGATCGCCTCGCGGCTGACGCGCACCTATACTGACCGGCACGGGCTGAAGGATCTCTGCAACGAACTGCTCGGCATTGGACTGTCGAAGGCGCAGCAGTCGTCCGACTGGGCGGCCGAGACACTGTCGCAGGAGCAGCTCGACTATGCCGCTTCGGACGTGCTCTATCTGCACCAGCTGCGTGACGCGCTTGCCGCGCGATTGGCGCGCGAGGGCCGCACGAAGGAAGCCGATGCCTGCTTCCGTTTCCTGCCGACACGCGCCAAGCTCGACCTGATGGGCTGGGCGGAGGAAGATATCTTCGCGCACAGCTGAGGGAACCCGGAGCGCCGCAGGGGCGTTTCCGCCAGCCCAGGGAGGGAGAAATGGCAGAACGCAAACCGATAGCGAGCGCGCCGAAGGACGGCTCGAAGGTCACCGTCATGTGGAAGGACGGCGATGGCGTGGTCAACGAATCGATCGCGCAATATCGCGATGGCGGCTGGTGGGTCTACACCGACAGCAACACGCAGAAGAAAGTCGACCCGACGAGCTGGCGGCCAGCATCTGGCGACGACGACCAGCAATGACGTCGCTGGCGCTGCAAACTGCTTTCGCATAGCCTGAAGACGTTGATATCGAAGGCCGATTCGGGCCGTGCCCGAATTTCGCCGTTTGCCCGGAGGAACCTGCATGGGTATCGAAAGTCTTCTCGTCTTCATCATCATCGGCGCCGTCGCCGGCTGGCTGGCTGGTCTGATCGTGTCGGGCTTCGGCTTCGGCCTGATCGGCAACATCATCGTCGGCATCATCGGTGCCTTCATCGCCGGGTGGCTGTTCCCGAGGCTGGGTTTCGCCATTGGCGGCGGCATCCTGGCATCCATTATCCATGCCACGCTCGGCGCCATCATCCTTCTGCTGGTGGTCCGGGTTCTGAAGCGAGCGTGACGCACGCTCGCAGACAGGGGGGTCAATGCGGCAGAACACGCTTTATCTGATCATCGGCGCGCTGATCGCCGTCGTCATCGTGCTTGGCGTCTATGTCTATCGCGAGCAGACTAAGCCCAAGGGCGTGGAGCTCAAGATCGACGACAAGGGCATCTCGATCCAGCAGAAT
>JBFLWR010000500.1:0-43203 GCA_040755925.1 Pseudomonadota bacterium | reverse complement strand
CAAGTTCCTCTATTTCGTCGAGGGTGACGGCCGGGCGATGCGCTACGGCATCGGCGTCGGCCGCGAAGGCTTTGAGTGGCACGGCACCGCCCATATCGCGCTGAAGCGCGAATGGCCGACCTGGACCCCGCCCGCGCCGATGATCAAGCGCCAGCCCGAGCTCGCCAAATTCGCCGGCGGCATGGAGCCGGGCCTCAAGAACCCGCTCGGCGCGCGCGCCATGTATCTGTTCAACAAGGGCGGCGACATGGGTTACCGCCTGCACGGCAGCCCGGAATGGTTCTCGATCGGCAAGGCGATGTCGTCGGGCTGCATCCGGTTGATGAACCAGGACATTATCGATCTCTACGACCGCACGTCGGTCGGCGCCAAGGTCATCGTGCTCTGAGCACGAAGGCTAAGGCCGGAACTTTTTGCAAGCGGACCGTCTAGGCAACAACAAGACGTCCAAAAACAGAAAACCGGGCTGTTGGGGCCCGGTTTTTTGTTTTTGAGATATTAAATCCTGGCGGCAGCGGCGCGGGATCAGGCGACCTGCTCGACCTGCTGCACCTCGGGGACGAAGTGCCTCAGCAGATTCTGGATGCCGTGCTTCAGCGTCGCCGTCGACGACGGGCAGCCGGCGCAGGCGCCCTTCATGTGCAGGAACACGGTGCCGTTCTCGAAGCCGCGGAAAGTGATGTCGCCGCCATCCTGGGCGACGGCCGGGCGTACCCGGGTGTCGAGCAGTTCCTTGATGGTGAGCACCAATTCCTCGTCGGCCTTGTCGTAGAACTCGCCGGCGTGGTCGGCGTCGGCCACCGGGCCGGACGAGGCCATCACAGGCGCGCCGGACATGAAGTGCTCCATGATGGCGCCGAGGATCGCCGGCTTCAGATGCTGCCAGTCCGGACCATCCTTGGTCACGGTGATGAAGTCGTAGCCGAAGAACACGCCGGTGACGCCCGGGATTTCGAACAGCCGGCCGGCCAGCGGCGAAGCTTCGGCGGCGGTACCGGCATCGCGGAAGTCGGCGGTGCCTTCGCGAAGCACTTCCTTGCCGGGAAGGAACTTCAGCGTCGCCGGGTTCGGCGTCGATTCGGTCTGGATGAACATGGGATATCTCCAAAGCCCTTCTCGGGCCGATAGTTTGGAATGGTTCTAAATAGGCTCTATCGGCTGGACATTCAAGCGAAACGCGTCGCCCGAACGGCTGGCTGGCGGAATGTTTTTTCGGCCCTGCATCACGGGAGATGTGTTGAGGTTCAGGTCAGGCCGAGTCGAAAATGGTGGATACCGAGAACCGGAGCGGAGCGTACTTGAAGTACGTGAGCACCGGAAGCGCAGGAAGCCGCCATTTGCAGGCCGGCATCACCTGAATACCAACACATCTCAGGCCAGGCTGTCGATCTCCTCGTCCGACAGATTCTGCGGCACCACCGTGACTGGAATAGGGAAGGCCGCGCCCTTGCCGGCCACAGCGGCGACGAGCGGCCCGGGGCCTTCCTTGCCGGCGCCGGCCGCCAGCACCAGGATGGCGATGTCCTGGTCTTCCTCGATCAGCTTGTGGATCTCTTCGGTCGGCTTGCCTTCGCGCACCACCAGCTCCGGCTCGATGCCGAGCTTCTGGCGCACCTTGTGGGCATGGGTGTCGAGCGCGGCGCGCGCGTTCGCCGTCGCCTCCTCGCGCATGATCTTCTCCACCCCCAGCCAGTGCTGGAAGTCGTCCGGCTCGATGACATAGAGCAGCACCAGCACGCCGCTGGTGCTCTGCGCCCGCTTCGAGGCGTAGGCGACGGCGCGTTCGCATTCCGGCGTGTCGTCAATGATCGCCAGGAACTTGCGGCGATGCCCGGCTTCGCGGCTGAGGCGTTTGGAGACCATGTCTATCTGCTCGGTATGGTTCAGCCGCAATCTGCCACCGCCAGGGACCGGCGGCAAGCCGCCGGCCGGCATGGCGGTGGTTCGACAAGACCGGTCGATCAGTCCTGCAGCAGGCCGATGATGTCGCGCACCGTCTTCATCGTGCCTTCGGCGATCGCACGGGCGCGGTCGCCGCCGTCCTTGAGCACGGCGTCGACATAGGCGCGGTCGCCCTCGATGCGGCGCATTTCGGTAGCGATCGGCGCGAGCTTTTCCACCGCGAGGTCGGCAAGCGCCGGCTTGAACACGGAAAACTGCTGTCCGCCATATTGCTTCAGCACGTCTTCCTTCGATATCTCGGCGAGGCCGGCATAGATACCGACAAGGTTTTCAGCTTCCGGCCTGGTTTCCAGTCCGTCGAGTTCGCTCGGCAAGGGCTCCGGATCGGTCTTCGCCTTGCGGATCTTCTTCGAGATCGTGTCGGCATCGTCCGTCAGGTTGATGCGCGACAGGTCTGACGGATCGGACTTCGACATCTTCTTCGAGCCGTCACGCAGGCTCATGATGCGCGCGGCGGGACCGCCGATCACCGGTTCGGTGATCGGGAAATAGCCGTTCACGGTTTCCTCGCCGACCTGCATCTCGACGCCGACGCCGAGCGCGGCGATCTTGTCGGAGAAGTCGTTGTTGAACTTCTGCGCGATGTCGCGGGTGAGCTCCAGATGCTGCTTCTGGTCCTCGCCCACCGGCACGTGGGTGGCGCGGTAAAGCAGGATGTCGGCGGCCATCAGGCTCGGATAGGCGAGCAGGCCGAGCGAGGCGTTCTCGCGGTCCTTGCCAGCCTTGTCCTTGAACTGCGTCATCCGGTACATCCAGCCGATGCGGGCCACGCAATTGAAGATCCAGGCTAGCTCGGCGTGCTGGATGACCCGCGACTGGTTGAATACGATGTGCTTCTTCGGGTCGATGCCGGAGGCGAGGAAGGCGGCGGTGATCGACCGCGTCTGGTCGCCGAGGTCCTGGTGGACGAGCTGCGCCGTCAGCGAATGCAGGTCGACGACGCAATAGATGCAGTCGGACTGTTCCTGAAGGGCGACGAATTTCTTGATGGCGCCGAGATAGTTGCCGAGATGCAGGTTGCCGGTCGGCTGGACGCCCGAAAAGACGAGTGGCTTGAAGGCGGACATGGTTTCCTCGTGGCTTGTGGAGGGCCGTATAAGCATGATTCCAAAAAGTTGCAGACTTTTTGGAGCCAATCATGCGGCTGGAAACCGCGCGCGGCGAAAGTCTTGCGACGGCGCGCTTATGGACGAAGCTGTCTGCGGGATCAAGAGGCGAGCCCGGCTCCGGAGCCTGAATGGCTATAGCCAGAACCATCTGGTCTGACCTAGCATAGTGGTCTGTCAAAGGGCTCCATCATGCTTTCGCATCTGCTTGCCGTCGCTTCCGTGTGGCTGGTCGTGGCGGTTTCGCCCGGGCCGAACTTCCTGATGACCGCAAGGATCGCCGTGGCGCGCTCGCGCGGCGCCGGTTTCGCCGCCGTCTGCGGCATAGGCATTGCCACCGCCATCTGGGGCATATGCGGGCTCGCCGGCGTCAAGGCCCTGTTCCTTGCGGCGCCCTGGGCCTATGCAGCGTTGAAATTCGCCGGCGCCGGCTATCTCATCTATTCGGGCATAAGGCTGATCGTGCTGGCCAAAAAGCGCAGCATGGCCGACGCGGCGCTGCCCGTCGACGGCAAGGGATTCTCGTCCGGGCGCGCCTTCTGGATCGGTCTGGCAACAAGCCTCGCAAACCCGCGTTCCGCGCTGTCGGTAGCCGGCATCTTCGCCGTGGCCCTGCCGGCGCAGCCATCGCTGGGGCTAGGCCTCGCATCGGTCTTGCTGATGGTGGCGATCTCGGTCGGCTGGTATGCCTGCGTGGTCTGGCTGTTCGCGGCCGAAGCCGTCTCGAACGGCTACCGGCGGCTGCGCCGCTCCATCGATCGTGTGGCGGGCGGGCTGCTCATCATGTTCGGCGCAAGGCTGGCTCTGGAGCGTGGGTAAGCCTGCAATGCCGATGGGCTTTACTCCTGCTGCGGCGCCGCCTTCGTGCCACGCTTGACGTTCCTGCGGATCATGCCGAAATCGGCGCCGCCGGTCGCGAAGGCGGTGACGAAATAGAGTGCCGCGCCGCCTGCGACGAGCGCCAGCACCGTCGTCGCCTTGATCACCAGGGGTGAGCCCGGGCCGATCCTTGCGGCGAAATAATGCTCGGCGAAATAGAGCGCTGCCGCCATCACCACAGCCGACAGCACCAGCCTGGGAATGCGCTTCAGCAAGGGAACATCGCGGCCCCAATGGCCGCGCTTGATGAGCATGGCGAGGAGCATCAGCGCATTCACCCAGCCGGCGACGGCGGAAGCCACCGCGATGCCCGGCGCGCCCATCGAGGGAAACAGCGTCAGCGCGGTGGCGACGTTCACGCCGACCGATATGGCGGCGAAGATCATCGGCGTGCGCGTGTCCTCGCGCGCGAAATAGCCTGGCGTGAAGGCCTTGATCAGCACGAAGGCCGGCAGGCCGAGGCCGAAGATCGCCAGGATCGATGCAACGACCGGCGTCGAATGGTTGGCGGCGAAGGCGCCGCGTTCGTAGACCAGCCGCACGATCGGCTCCGACATCACCCAGAGCGCGGCCGCCGCCGGCAACGTCATGAACAGGGTGAATTCGACCGAACGGTTCTGGAGGTTGGCCGCCTCGATCAGGTTGCCCGACTTCAGCGCCCGTGACAGCTCCGGCAGGAGCACGATCGCCACTGCCACGCCGACGACGCCGAGCGGCAGTTGGTAGATGCGGTCGGCATAGGCGAGCGACGACACGGCGCTGTTCTGCGCTGAGGCGATCGCCGTGCCGATCAACTGGTTGATCTGGGTGATGCCGCCGGTGATCGCCGCCGGCAGCGCCAGGATCAGCAGCCGCTTGACGTTGGGCGTCATATGCGGCCGGCGAAAGCCGATCGAGATGCCGGCATTGCGCACCGCCACCCAGACGATGGCCAGCTGCACGATGCCCGCCGCCAGCACGCCCCAGGACAGGCCGAAGCCGACATCATGCGCATCCAGCCCATGGTACCAGGCGTAGGCAAGCACGCTGATCAGGATGATGTTGAGGAAGGCGGGCGCGATGGCCGCGGCGAAATAGCGGCGCAGCGAATTCAGCATGCCGGCCATCATGGCGGCGAGCGACATGCAGATGAGATACGGGAACATGATCGTCGCGAGCCGGACGGTCGTCTCGAACTTGCCCGGAATGTCGGCAAAGCCGGGCGCCACGAGGTAGCGCACGATCAGCGGCATCGCGAGCTCCATCGCGATGGTCAGCGCCAGCAGCGCCGAGAACAGCACCCCGAACACTTCCTCGGAAAAGCGCTTGGCGCCGTCGGTGCCGTGCGTCTCGATCTCCTTGGCGAAGAGCGGCACGAAGGCGGCGTTGAAGGCGCCCTCGGCGAACAGCCGGCGAAAGGTGTTCGGAAACTGGAAGGCGGCGTTGAAGGCGTCGGCGACCGGCCCGGTACCAAGGGCTGCCGCCATCAGCATCTCGCGGCCGAATCCCAGCGCGCGGCTCATCAGCGTGCCGGAAGCGACGGTGGCGAATTTCTTGACTAGGCTCATGCGGGGGACGACTGCCAGGGAAATTGCGTCAAATGGATGGTCACTCGGCCGCCGCCTTGGCCTTGCCGCCGTTGCGTTCCGCCGCATTGCCTTCGAGGGTGTCGATGAGCCGCTTGTGGATGGTGGCGATACGGGTCGGATTGTCGATCTTCTGCCCGGTGAGGTCGGTGACGTAGAAAGTGTCGATGACCTTCTCGCCGAAGGTCGTGATGTGCGCCGAGGCGATGTCGAGCGAAAGGTCCGACAGCGTCCCGGTGATTTCGGAGAGCAGGCCCGGTCGGTCCAGTCCCTCGACCTCGATCACCGAGAAGCGGTTGGACAGGGTGTTGCGGATCTCGGCGCGCGGCGGAATGCGGAAGGCCTTGGCGCCGCGCTTCGGCCTGGTGCGTTTCTCGATCATCTCGGGCAGCCAGCTCTTGCCGGACAGCACGTCCTCGATCAGCCGGCCGACGCGCTCGGCCCGCCGGCGCTCGTCCTCGTCGAGGTCGAATTCCCTCGAGATCAGGATGGTGTCCAGCGCGCGTCCGTCCGAAGTGGTGAAGATCTGCGCGTCGACGATGTTGCCGCCGGCAGCAGCGCAGGCGCCGGCAATGACCGAGAGCAGGCGCGGATGGTCCGGCGCCAGCACGGTGATCTCGGTCACCGCCTCGAATTCGTAGGTCTTGACCATGGTGGCGAGCTTCTTGTCTGCCGCATCCGCTTCGCGCACGAACTCGGCGTGCCGCAGCTGGTCCGGCAGGTCGACGGTCAAAAGGTAGTTCTCGTAGTGCTGGGCGACATATCGCTTGCGCTCTTTCGCCGGCCAGGCGGCGAGCGCTTCGGCCAGCCGCTCGCGCGCCGCCGCCGTGCGCTCGGCACGGGACACCTCGGAGAAGCCGCCGGTCAGGAGCAGCTCTGTCTCGAAATAGAGCGTGCGCAGCAACTGCCCCTTCCAGCCGTTCCAGACACCCGGCCCGACGCCGCGTATGTCGCAGACGGTGAGGATCAAAAGCAGCTTCAGCCGCTCGACCGACTGCACGATCGAGGCGAAATCCTCGATCGTCTTGCGGTCGTTGAGGTCGCGCGTTTGCGCCGTCATAGACATCACGAGATGGTTCTCGACCAACCAGGCGACGGTCTCCGTGTCTGCGGCCGACAGCCCCATATGGGGGCAGATGCGCCGGGCGATCCTGGCGCCTGCTTCCGAATGGTCCTCCGGCCGGCCCTTGGCGATGTCATGCAGGAGCACCGCGACATAGAGCGCCTCACGGCTCTTCTTCAACCCTGGCATCAGCGAATGCGACAGCGGATGGATCTTTGCGCCGTCGCCGCGCTCGATCTCGGCCAGTACGCCAATGCAGCGGATGAGATGCTCGTCCACCGTATAGTGGTGGTACATCGAGAACTGCATCATGGCGACGATCTTGCCGAAGTCGGGAATCAGCCTGCCGAGCAGTCCGGCCTCGTTCATACGCCTGAGGTTCAGCTCGGCGTTGCGGTCCGAGGTCAGGATGTCGAGGAACAGCCGGTTGGCCTCCTCGTCGCGCCGCAGCGACTTGTTGACCAGGCCGAGCGAGCGGGTGAGCAGCTTCAGCGCGTCGGGATGGAACTCCAGCCCATGCTTGTCTGCGAACCAGAAGAGCCTGAGCAGATTGACCGGATCGCGCTCGAACACGCCGTCGTCGGCCACGTTGATGCGATGGTTGTCGACGATGAAATCGGATGTGCCCGCGAGCTTGCGCTTGCGCCGCTGGAAGGTGAGGAAGATGCGGTTGAAGCCAGGCACGTGCTTGGCCTGCTCTTCCTCGAGCGCGGCGCAGAAGATGCGGGTCAGGTCGCCGACATCCTTGGCGACGAGGAAGTAGTGCTTCATGAAACGCTCGACCGCCGACAGGCCGGGATGCGTTGTGTAGCCGAGACGCTCGGCGATCTCGCGCTGGATGTCGAAATGCAGCCGCTCCTCCGCCTTGCCGGTGAGGAAGTGCATGTGGCAACGGACCGCCCAGAGGAAGTCCTCGGCCTTCTGGAACTCGCGATACTCGGCCTCGGTGAAGACGCCTTTCTCGACCAGTTCCTCACCGGTGCGCACGCGGTAGAAGTATTTGCCGATCCAGAACAGCGTCTGCAGGTCGCGCAGGCCGCCCTTGCCGTCCTTGACGTTGGGCTCGACCAGGTAGCGGCTTTCGCCGGCCTTGGCGTGGCGCTCGTCGCGCTCGGCGAGCTTGGCCTGCACATATTCCGGCCCGGTCGTGCGCACCACTTCATGGTCGAAGCGGGTGAGCAACTCGTCGTAGAGCTTGTGTTCGCCCCAAAGGAAACGCGCCTCGAGGATCGAGGTGCGGATGGTGATGTCGCTGCGCGACAGCCTCAGGCACTCCTCGATGTTGCGGGTGGCGTGGCCGACCTTCAGTCCCATGTCCCACAGCATGTAGAGCATGTACTCGACGATCTGCTCGCCCCAGGGCGTCTGCTTGTAGGGTAGCAGGAAGAGCAGGTCGATGTCGGAGCCGGGCGCCAGCGTGCCGCGGCCGTAGCCGCCAACCGCGACGACGGCCATGCGCTCGGCGGCCGATCGGTTCTTGACGCGGTAGACATGCGTGGCCGCGAAATCGTAGAGCGCCCGTATCAGCTCGTCCATCAGGTGCGACAGCCGCTCGGCGCAGGCATTGCCGCCGCCGTCTTGCTTCAGCATGGCCTCGGCGATCTTGCGCCCCTCCGCCAGCCGTGCCTTGAGCAACTGGAGAACGGCCGCGCGCGTGGTCTTGGCGGAGCCGTCGCCGGCGCTCGCCGCCGTCAGCGCGGTCATGTCGCGGCGCAAGGCGTCGCCATCGATGATTTCGTCGAGTTTCAGGGAGATCTTTGCCATTCGGCGGCGTCTATAGCGCGTTTTGTCGGTGCTGTGTATGGGGCGTGGAGGCCAGCCTGCCGCGCTGCTCGAATGGAATGATCGTCCTTTGCCTTAGGCGCCAGATGTTGACGATCTGTATGACGAGCCGCTTGATCTCGGTCCGCGTTTTCGTGACCGCATTCTTCATTCCTTTTTCGCTGGCTCTGGTGGCCTTGGATCGACGCGCGCGATCCGATTTGAGCAGGCTCGGCAGCATGCTTCCTTCCTTGCCTAGAAGCCGATCCTGCAAGCATATCGCGGGAATGAGCTGGTAGATCACCTTGCTGGAGGAGGTCGGAAAAAGCGGATTGAAGATCAGCTGGTCCACAGGCGTGTCGGCGTTTTCAGTCGCGTCGAAAAGATCGCGCGCGGCCTGTTTCGAAAGTATATAGCCGGCGGCGCCGATATGCGCGCTGAGGAGCCGGCTGGCCGTAAAGTTGCTGCCGCAGGAAATGCGCTTGCGCTTCAAGGAGATTTTCTGGCGGAATGTCTCGATTTTGACGATGTCGGCGTCGGCCGGGATCCAGCCTGCGTCGCCAAGCAAGTCGCCGGCCCTGGCGGAAAGAACGACATCGTCCTCGAAAACGGCGCCATGGCTATCGTCGCCCGCCGCGATGATGGCCCAGCAAGCCCTGTGACTGAGCAGGCAGGCGACCTCGACGCTGGACATGCGCTTGGTCGCCAAACGCGAGAGATCGGGTCGGTCCATCGCGTCGATCGCGGCGACCCGTTCGAATGCCACGCCGATGCGGGCGAACTCCGCCGTCACATGGGCGAGGCGGTCGCTGGACCTGTCGAGGTTGATGACCAGGCATTTCATGCGATGGATTGCGCGCTGACTAAATCAGCAAAGCCTTTAGCATGACGCGCTTGGCCTGACGCGGATTTTTCACCCTTGCCCGCCTTTGCCGGGCGCTGCCTCGAAAACTTGAAGATAGACCCTTGACCTTCCAGTTACTGGAAGGACTACCTCGGCCTCAATTCGAGAATTCCGAGGTATGCTCATGACCCATTCCGACCACGACCATCATCATTCGCATGGCGCTTCCTGCTGCTCCGCGAAGGGTGCGGCACCTGCCGCCGAAGCGGTGATTCGCGACCCGGTCTGTGGCATGACGGTCGATCCCAAGGCCGGCAAGCCGACGGCCGAGCATGGCGGCCGGACGTTTCATTTCTGCAGCGAGCGCTGCCGCGCGAAGTTCGCGGCCGAGCCCGAAAGCTATTTGACGGCAACCGATCCGGTCTGTGGCATGAGCGTCGACCGCGCCAGCGCGAAGCACTTCGCTCGCCACGAAGGGCAGGGCTTTTATTTCTGTTCGAGCGGCTGCAAGGGCAAGTTCGAGGCCGACCCGCAAAAGTACCTCTCAGGCCGGCCCGAGCCGCAGCCCATGCCGAAGGGCACGCAATACACATGCCCGATGCATCCCGAGATCGTCCGCGACAAGCCCGGTTCCTGCCCGATTTGCGGCATGGCCCTGGAGCCGATGGGCGTGCCGACCGGCGAGGAGGGGCCGAATCCCGAACTCGTCGATTTCACGCGCCGGTTCTGGGTCAGCGCGGTGCTTTCGCTGCCACTTCTCGTCATCGCCATGGCGCCGATGCTGGGCTTCAGCTTCGAGAGCCTGATCGACGGCAGGACAAAGACATGGCTGGAGTTGGCGCTGGCAAGCCCGGTGGTGCTGTGGGCGGCGTTTCCGTTCTTCCATCGCGGCTGGGAATCGGTCCTGAACCGCAGCCCGAACATGTGGACGCTGATTTCGCTGGGCGTTGGCGCCGCCTATCTGTTCAGCCTTGTGTCGACGCTGTTTCCGGATGTCTTCCCCCATCAATTCCGTGGCCATGACGGCGCCGTGCCGGTCTATTTCGAGGCAGCCGCCGTCATCGTCGCGTTGGTGTTTCTGGGCCAGGTGCTGGAACTGAGGGCCCGCGAACGCACCGGCTCTGCCATCCGCGCGCTGCTCGACCTCGCGCCGAAGACGGCTCGCCTGATCGGCGCCGACGGCTCCGAGAGCGATGTGCCGCTCGACGGCGTCAAGTCCGGCGACCGCCTTCGCGTCCGCCCCGGCGATGCCGTGCCCGTCGACGGCATCGTGCTGGAAGGCCGTTCGGCGATCGACGAATCGATGATCACCGGCGAGCCGCTGCCGGTCGAGAAGACCGAAGGCGACAGCCTGACCGGCGGCACGCTCAACAAGAACGGCTCGCTGATCATGCGCGCCGAAAGGGTCGGCGCCGAGACCACGCTGTCGCGCATCGTCGAATTGGTCGCGAAGGCGCAGCGCTCGCGCGCCCCGATCCAGGGGCTGGCCGACCGCGTATCCTTCTATTTCGTTCCGGCCGTCGTGCTGGTGGCTGTCATCGCCTTCATCGCCTGGGCCCTGTTCGGCCCCGCGCCCAGCCTGATCTTCGCCATCGTCTCGGCGGTCTCGGTGCTGATCATCGCCTGTCCCTGCGCGCTCGGCCTCGCCACGCCTATGTCGATCATGACGGCAACCGGTCGTGGCGCGCATGCCGGCGTGCTGATCAAGGACGCTGAAGCGCTGGAACGCTTCGCTTCCGTCGACACCCTGATCGTCGACAAGACCGGCACGCTGACCGAAGGCCGGCCGCGTCTCACCGAACTCGTTGCCACGGAGGAAACGGAAGAGGATGAATTGCTGTCGCTTGCCGCCGCGCTCGAAAAAGGCTCGGAGCATCCGCTCGCCGAAGCAATTGTCGAGGGTGCCGCGGCGCGCGGATTGAGGATTGCCAACGCTGAGGACTTCGAAGCCGTCACCGGCAAGGGCGTTTCCGGAACGGTGTCGGGCAGGAAAGTGGCGCTCGGCAATGCGGCGATGATGGCCGATCTCGGCGTAAGCGCTTCCGCGCTCGCGGCAAGGACCGAGGCTATGCAGGCCGAAGGCAAGACGGTGATGTTCGTTTCTGTCGACAGCCGGCTCGCCGGCCTCGTCGCCGTCGCCGATCCCGTCAAGGCGACCACCGCCGAGGCGATCAGGGCGCTGCACGACAAGGGCTTGAGGATCATCATGGCGACCGGCGACAATGAACGCACCGCGAGCGCGATCGCCGCCAGGCTTGGCATCGACGAGGTGCGCGCCGGGCTGTTGCCGGATGACAAGGCTGCGCTCGTCGAAGCGCTGCGTGCCAAGGGCGCCGGCGTCGCCATGGCCGGCGATGGCGTCAACGACGCCCCGGCGCTGGCCGGCGCCGACGTCGGCATCGCCATGGGCACCGGCGCGGATGTCGCTGTCGAAAGCGCCGGCATCACGCTGGTCAAGGGCGATCTCAACGGCATCGTCAGGGCGCGCACGCTCGCCCAGGCGACGCTGCGCAACATCCGCCAGAACCTGTTCTTCGCCTTCCTCTACAACGTGCTCGGCGTGCCGGTCGCGGCCGGCGTCCTCTACCCGCTCACCGGCACGCTTTTGTCGCCGATGATCGCGGCGGCTGCCATGAGCCTGTCGTCTGTTTCCGTCATCACGAATGCCTTGCGGCTGAGAACGTTGAAACTCTGAACGAAGTCCCCAAATACGAAACCCAACCACAAGGAGAACTGAATGACCCTGGCCAAGAAAATCGTGCTGCTTTTGATGGCGGCTGGAATGCTGCTGGCGGTGTTCCTCGAAAGCGTGCCGGCGCAGTCCGAGGAAATGAAGCACGACATGTCCTCGATGGCGATGGGTGCCGAAAGCCCCTCGACCGCAGGCTACGCGGCGGCGATGGACAAGATGCACAAGGACATGATGATCAAGTACACCGGCGATGCCGATGTCGACTTCGTTCGCGGCATGATCCCGCATCATCAGGGTGCCATCGACATGGCCAAGGTGGTGATCGCCAATGGCAAGGATCCGGAAATCCGCAAGCTCGCCGAAGGCGTCGTCAAGGCGCAGGAAGCCGAGATCAAGGAAATGCAGGACTGGCTCGCCAAGCATCCGGTGGACTAACGACACACGCCTGAAATACGGACCGGGGCGATGGCTTCGGTCTGGATTTCCGCCCACGGCTGTGCTGCGATCCGGCTTTGCACGGAGACAGCCATGCCCTCTCGGATCAGAACCACAACCTTGCCGTCTGGCGAAGCCGTTCCGGTGCTGGGTCAAGGCACCTGGAAGATGGGCGAGGACCGGCGCCGCCGCGCCGACGAGGCCGCGGCGCTGAAGCTTGGCCTCGACCTCGGCATCACGCTGATCGACACGGCGGAAATGTATGCCGGCGGCGGCGCCGAGGAGGTGGTGGCCGAGGCCATTGCGGGGCGCCGCGACGAGACCTTCCTGGTTTCGAAGGTGTTGCCGTCCAACGCCTCGCGCGCAGGCGTGAAGCGGGCCTGCGAGGAGAGCTTGAAACGGCTCGCCACCGATCGCATCGATCTCTATCTGCTGCACTGGCCCGGCAGCGTGCCGCTGTCGGAAACCGTCGAAGCCTTCGAGGCTTTGAGGGCGGCCGGCAAGATCCGCCATTGGGGCGTCAGCAATTTCGACACCCACGAGATGGAGGATCTGGTCGGCCTGGCGCATGGCGGCAATGTCCAGGCCAATCAGGTTCTCTACAATCTCTCGCGGCGCGGCCCGGATTTCGATCTGGCGCCCTGGTGCCGCAAGCGCGGCATTCCGTTGATGGCCTACTCGCCGGTCGAGCAGGGCGCGCTGGCGCGCAACGCAAGGCTGGAAGCCGTCGCCGCCCGGCACAACGCAACGGCCGCGCAGATCGCGCTTGCCTGGGCGATGGCGCAAGATGGCGTGATTGCCATCCCGAAAGCCAGCCGGCAGGAGCATGTCCGCGAGAATGCAGCCGCGCTCGACATCAAGCTCACTTCGGAAGATTTCGCGGAGTTGGACCGCGCCTTCCCGCCGCCGACGCGCAAGCGCGGCCTGGAGATGATCTGAGGCGACGTCGAAAGAACGGGTCGGCCTATTTCCCGGTGGCTAGCCCCTTCAGCCTGTAGAGCGCCTCCAGCGCCTCCCTCGGCGTCATCTCATCGGGATTGATCGCGCCCAGCGCTTCGCCCAGGGCGTCGTTCTTTACGGGCTTCGGCGCCTCCCGTTTCATCGCCACGGAAAACAGCGGCAGGTCGTCGACCAGTCGGTTGGCCTTGCCCGAGACCTCGCCCTCTTCAAGTTGGTGCAGCACCTCCTTGGCGCGGGCCACGACCGCCTCCGGCAGGCCGGCGAGCCGCGCCACCTGCACGCCGTAAGAGCGGTCCGCGGCGCCCTTGCCGACTTCGTGCAGGAAGACGACGTCGCCTTCCCATTCCTTGACGCGCATGGTGACGTTGGAGAGCCGGGCCAGCTTGCCGGCCAGCGCCGTCATCTCGTGGAAATGGGTGGCGAAGATCGCCCGGCAGCGGTTCTTCTCGTGCAGGTACTCGACCGCTGCCCAGGCGATCGACAGGCCATCGAAGGTCGCCGTGCCACGGCCGATCTCGTCGAGGATGACCAGCGCCCGCTCGCCGGCCTGGTTGAGGATCGCGGCCGTCTCGACCATCTCGACCATGAAGGTCGAGCGTCCGCGCGCGAGATCGTCGGAGGCGCCGACGCGTGAGAACAGCCGGTCGACGACGCCGATATGGGCGCTTTGCGCCGGCACGAAGGAGCCGGTCTGGGCCAGGATGGCGATCAGCGCGTTCTGCCTGAGGAAGGTCGATTTACCGCCCATGTTGGGGCCGGTGAGCAGCCAGATCGCGCCCGCCTTGGCCCCGCCTTCGGGCGAGAGATCGCAGTCATTGGCCACGAACGGCCCTTCGCCGGTGCGCCTGAGCGCCTGCTCGACCACGGGGTGGCGCCCACCGGAAATCTCGAAGGCGAGGCTGGAATCGACCACGGGCCGGCACCAGCCCTCGCTTTCGGACAGCAGCGCAAGCGCCGACGACACGTCGAGGACAGCGAGCGCCTCGGCGCCGGCGCGGATACTCTCTGCCTCTCCAACCACTTCCGCGGTGAGCCGGTCGAAGGCGGCAAGCTCGATGCTCAGCGCGCGGTCGGCGGCGTCGGCGATCTTCGATTCCAGCTCGGCCAGTTCCGTAGTCGTGAAGCGCATGGCATTGGCCATGGTCTGGCGATGGATGAAGCGAGCCTTGGCCTCGTCGCTGCCGGTCATGATCGAGTGATGGTTGGCGGTGACCTCGATGTAGTAGCCGAGCACGTTGTTGTGCCGGATCTTCAGCGAGCGGATGCCGGTTTCCTCGATCAGAGAGCGCTCCAGGCCGGCGATCACCTTGCGCGATTCGTCGCGCAGCGCCCGCATCTCGTCGAGCTCGGCGTTGTAGCCGTTCCGCACGAAGCCACCGTCACGCTTGATGAGCGGCAATTCGTCGTCGAGCGCTTCGCTGAGATGGTGGGCCAGCGCCTCGGGCAATGCCTTGATTGCTAAGAGCGCTGCAGCCAATTCGGCGGGGAGGGCGGTGGTCCCAAAAAGCTTGGCGATCTCGCCGGCTGCCTCGAAGCCGGCGCGCAGCGCGCCGAGATCGCGCGGGCCGCCACGGTTGAGCGCCAGCCGCGACAGCGCGCGCGGCATGTCTGCGACGCTCTTCAGGCTGCTCCGCAAGCCCTGGCAAAGGCGTGTCTCGGCGCGGAAGAAGGACACCGAATCCAGCCTCGCGGTGATCGCCGCGGGATCGGTCAGCGGCGCCATCAGCCGGTCGGCAAGCAGCCTGGCGCCGCCGCCGGTCACCGTGCGGTCGATCGCCCTGAACAGCGAGCCCTCGCGGCTGCCGGCAAGCGTGCGCAAGAGTTCCAGGTTGGCGCGCGTCGCCGGGTCGATGAACAGCGTCGAGCCCTGCTCCTCGCGCTCGGGCCGCGACAGCGGCGGGCGCTCGGCCTTCTGCGTCTTCTCGACATAGGCGATGGCGCCGGAGATGGCCGACAACTCCGCGCGCGAGAACGTGCCGAAACTGTCCGGGGTCGCCACGTCGAAGAAACGGGCGATGCGGCCAGCGGCGGACGCCGAATCGAACAGCGAAGGCGGCTGCGGGTTGGCGACCCGGCCAAGCACGTCGAAGACGGGCCGTAGCTCCGGATCGTGGAACGCCGGCTCCGCGACGATCAACTCGCGCGGATCGACGCGGAAGATGTCGGCGAGCAGCCGGTCGGCCGTGGTCTCGGCGACCCGGAAGGCCCCGGTCGAGATGTCGATCCAGGCCAGCGCGAAGCTGCCCTGGTTGCCTGGAACCGCGCCGCCCTTCACCCGCCCCAGCGCCATCAGGAAGCTCGCTTCCGAAGGCGCGAGCAGTTTGTCCTCGGTGATGGTGCCGGGCGTGACCAGCCGCACCACGTCGCGGCGAACCACCGATTTCGAACCGCGCTTCTTGGCTTCGGCCGGATCCTCGATCTGCTCGCAGACGGCGACGCGGAAACCCTGAGCGATCAGCTTTTGCAGATAGTCGTCCGCCGCGTGCACCGGCACGCCGCACATCGGGATATCGTGGCCCTGATGCTTGCCGCGCTTGGTGAGCACGATGCCGAGCGCCTGGCTCGCCTTCTCGGCGTCGTCGAAGAACAGCTCGTAGAAATCGCCCATGCGATAGAAGAGCAGCGAATCCGGGTTCGCGGCCTTGATCTCGATGAACTGTTCCATCATCGGCGTGACGCCGCCCATGGCGGGCGCCGGCATCGTCGTCTCCGGGGCATCGGGGTCGGTCTGCATGTGCATGTTCATGCCGGGACGCTAGCAGAAGTGAATGCCGGGTTTAATGCCGGGGACGAGAAAAGCAGGGGAAGACCAGCCGTTCCCGCCATCAACTGTCGGCATTGCAAGGGCATCGTCCTGGACATAATCATCCGTCGGGCTGAGGGGCAGGTGAATGGACAGGTTTGGCCAGGAATCGATCGAGGAGATGGTGGGGTCGATCGCCACGCAACTCGAGCGACTGCGGCTCAAAGCGGCATTGCTTGGCAGCCGAACGATGGGCAAGCTCACGCAATCTACGCACAAGCACCTGCCTTTCCTGCTTCCTGGCCGAGGTCCATTGTCCACCGTCGACGGCGGCATGAAGCTCGCGATCCATGTGCTTGGTCAGGATCCGCTGCTGATCTACATGGTTATCGGCGGCGAACGACCGCTCGGCTCGGTAGTGACGCTCGGCCGAGCCTTGGCCTCGCGCCGCGCAGCATTCCTGTTGATGCCGGGCTGGACGCTCGAGCGGCCGCACATCATCGCAAGGCTTGGCGAGGATCTGGCCTGGTACCGCGAGCGCTTTCCGCTTCACGAGTTGATCTTTCTTTGCAATACGGAGGAAGAGCGGCGTCTGGTGGCCTCGGTCGGCGGCACCGCGATCTTCTCAAATCACAATCTGATGGTCTCGGAAGACATCTTTCGACCATTGCCGGATGTCCCGGTCGAGTTCGATGCGGTTTATAACGGCCGCATCTCGCACGCCAAGCGCCACTATCTCGGCTTCAAGGTCGAAAAGCTGGTCCACATTGCCGTCTCGATCGGCGAGCTGCCAACCGCCGCCAATCGGGCCTTCATCCGTCGCCTGCAGGCGCAGTCGCCGCTGCACAGGATCGCCAATCCGATCGTCGACGGCCTGACAGCGCGCCTGACGCCAGAGGCAGTCAATCGCGTCTACAATCAGGCCGCTGTCGGGCTCTGCCTGTCGGCTGTCGAAGGGGCGATGTGCGCGAGCATGGAGTATCTGATGGCCGGGCTGCCGGTGGTGAGCACGCCGAGCGTCGGGGGCCGCGACGTTTACTTCGACCCGGACTATTGCATCATCGCCGAGCCGGAACCGGCCGCCATCCGGCGCGCCGTCGACAAACTGCGTGACCGCGCGATCCCGCGCGAGGAAATTCGTCGCCGCACGATGGCCAAGGTGTGGCCGCAGCGGCGCGAGCTTATGCAGTTCCTGTCCGCGTTGCGCGCGCGGATGGGAAGCACGGAGCCGCCGCTCGCGGATTGGCCCTTTCCTGGCACGAGCGCGCTGCGGCGATGGGCGACCGCGCGCCAACACGCCCGTGCGCTCGCGGAGTCAGAGACAGCGCGGGGTCTATAATCGACTGTATCCGCGTTGAAGCAGCTTTGCCGGGCTTGGCGGTTTACAGGGCCCGCGTGTAGCCTTAAGCGGGAAGTTCAAAAGAAATGGCGTCCATCT
Organism: Pseudomonadota bacterium; assembly: GCA_040755925.1. GTDB lineage: Bacteria > Pseudomonadota > Alphaproteobacteria > Rhizobiales > Rhizobiaceae > Mesorhizobium. The sequence goes on along the minus strand of JBFLWR010000500.1, from coordinate 25,755 downwards.
CAAGGGCGCCGCGCATGGCGAGGAAATCAAAAGCATCATGGCCAGGAAAACCGAAAACAGCGGACCCTCCGTCAGCGCCGAGGAGGCGTTGGAGTTCCACGCCATGGGGCGCCCCGGAAAGCTGGAAATCGTCGCCACCAAGCCGATGGCGACCCAGCGCGACCTCAGCCTCGCTTACTCGCCGGGCGTCGCCGTTCCGGTGCGCGCCATCGCGGAAGATCCGAGCCGCGCCTTTGACTACACGACGCGCGGCAACATGGTGGCGGTCATCTCCAACGGCACCGCCATCCTTGGCCTCGGAAATCTCGGCGCGCTCGCCTCGAAGCCCGTGATGGAGGGCAAGGCCGTGCTGTTCAAGCGCTTCGCCGACGTCGATTCCATCGACCTCGAAGTGGCGACCGAGGATGCCGACGAGTTCATCAATTGCGTGCGCTTCCTCGGCCCTTCCTTCGGCGGCATCAATCTCGAGGACATCAAGGCGCCGGAGTGCTTCATCATCGAGCAGCGCCTGCGCGAATTGATGGACATCCCGGTCTTCCATGACGACCAGCACGGTACCGCCATCATCTCGGCCGCCGGGCTGATCAACGCGCTGGAGATCACCGGCCGCGACATGAAGACCACGAAGATGGTCTGCAACGGCGCGGGCGCGGCCGGCATCGCCTGTATCGAATTGATGAAGGCGATGGGCTTTGCGCCGGAAAACATCATCCTGTGCGACACCAAGGGCGTGGTCTTTCAAGGGCGCACCGAAGGCATGAACCAGTGGAAGTCGGCGCATGCGGTGAAGACCGAGGCGCGCAGCCTCGCCGAGGCGCTGGACGGCGCCGACGTCTTCCTCGGCCTGTCCGCCAAGGGCGCGCTGACCACCGCCATGGTGCAGTCTATGGCCAAGAACCCGATCATCTTCGCCATGGCCAATCCCGACCCGGAGATCACGCCGGAGGAAGTGGCCGAAATCCGCACCGACGCCATCATGGCCACCGGCCGCTCGGATTACCCGAACCAGGTCAACAATGTTCTTGGCTTCCCCTATATCTTCCGCGGCGCGCTGGATGTGCGGGCCACCACGATCAATGACGAGATGAAGATCGCCGCCGCCCGGGCGCTCGCCGAACTGGCGCGACAGGACGTGCCCGACGACGTCGCCGCCGCCTATCAGGGCAACCGGCCGAAATTCGGCGCGAATTACATCATCCCGGTGCCGTTCGACCCGCGCCTGATCTCGGCGATCCCGCTGGCGGTCGCCAAGGCCGCGATGGAATCGGGTGTCGCGCGCAAGCCGATCCTCGATCTCGACCGTTACGCGCAGGAGCTTTCCGCCCGCCGCGACCCGATCGCGTCCACCCTGCAGCGCATCTACGACCGCGTGCGCCGCCAGCCAAAGCGCATCGTCTTCGCCGAGGGCGAGGAGGAGCAGGTGATGCGCGCCGCCGTCTCCTACGTGAACCAGAAGCTCGGCACGGCGATCCTGCTCGGCCGTGACGACGTCATCAAGGAGAACGCCAGGCACGCCGGCATCGATCTCAACAAGCAGGGTCTCGAGATCATCAACGCCCGGCTGTCGCGCCGCAATGGCATCTACACCGACTACCTTTACGAGCGCATGCAGCGGAAGGGTTTCCTGTTCCGCGATTGCCAGCGGCTCATCAATAACGACCGCAACCATTTCGCCGCCTGCATGGTGGCGCTTGGCGATGCCGACGGCATCGTCACCGGCGTGACCCGCAACTATTCCACCGCGCTTGACGACGTGCGACGCCTCATCGACGCCAAGCCCGGACATCGCGTCATCGGTGTGTCGATCGTGCTGGCGCGTGGCCGCACCGTGCTCGTCGCGGATACGGCGGTCCACGACATGCCGAACGCCGAGCAGATCGCCGATATCGCCGAGGAGGCCGCCGGCTTTGCCCGCCGCATGGGCTATGAGCCGAGACTCGCCATGCTCGCCTATTCCACCTTCGGCCACCCGCAGGGCGAGCGCTCGGAGCGCGTGCAGGAGGCAGTGCGCATCCTCGACAAGCGGCGCGTCGATTTCGAATATGACGGCGAGATGGCCGCGGACGTCGCGCTCAACCCGCGCGCCATGGCGCAATATCCGTTCATCCGCCTCACCGGTCCGGCCAATGTGCTGATCATGCCGGCGTTCCACTCGGCTTCGATCTCGACCAAGATGCTGCAGGAGCTAGGCGGTTCGACGGTCATCGGCCCGCTTCTGGTCGGCCTGAACAAGCCGGTCCAGATCGTCTCGCTGAACGCAAAGGACTCAGACATCGTCAACATGGCGGCGATCGCGGCTTACACGGCCGGCAACTGACGCGCCGTCGGCGCGCGGCAACAACACGGAAACAACAAAAGGCCCGCGCGATGCGCGGGCCTTTCCGTTGAGATGGCAGTCTCGATTAGAACGAGCGCTGGAAGCGGACGATGCCGCCGACGCTGTCCTTCTTGTCGGCCTTGGTCCAGTTGCCGAAGGAGGTGCCGTCGTCGAAGTGACCGAAATGATCGTAGTTGACTTCGGTCGTGATCGTGAAGCCGGGAACGATGGCGTAAGCGACATTGGCCGCCACGCCATAGTTCTTGTCCTGATCGCCCGACACCTGAAGGTTGAAGGCGGTCTTGTTGTTGAACTTGTAGGTGCCGCCGGTCCAGAAGGCCCAGTGACCCGCCCAAGGCTTGTAGAAGCCGCGGCCGTTCGAATGTTCGACCAGGTTCTTGTCGGTGCCGTAGCCGAACATGCCGAACAGCGACAGTTCCTTGGTCACGTTGACGTCCAGGCGAACCTTGCCGGCCACTTCCTCGTAGGCGCTGTCATAGGCGACGACGCCCGTGATCGCGCCCCAGTCCTGCTTGTACTTCAGGCCGCCGACGACATGCGGGACGTAACTGTCGATGGTGCCGGAAATTACGGATGTGTCCGAGCCTTCTTCGAGCGAGACGAAGCCCGTTACGCCACTGCCGGCATCGAAGTAGTAGCTGATGAGGTTGGTGTCCTTGATGCCGTACGGGATGATCGTGTCCTGGACGACGTTGCCGGCATAGCCGATGAAATTGTCATAAGGCGTTTCGTCCTTACCGACGCGCAGACCACCGAGCTGAATCCAGGCGAAATTCAGCGTCACGTTGGAGGGGCCGCCGTTCGGATAGTTGAAGCGCGTCTCGGTATAGGTCTTGAGGGTGCCGAGTTCGGTCTCCTGGCCAGTCCAGGTCTTCAATGCGAAACGAGCGTTCTTCTTCCAGGTGTTCTGCGTCTTGCCATTCAGAACGTCCTTGGTCGTGCGACCGTCGAGGGTGCCAATGTCACCGAAGCCGGCGTCATAGCGGATGTAGCCGCCGATGCGCAGACAGGTCTCGGTGCCCGGGATGTAGAAGTAACCTGCGCCGTAGACGTCGCAGATCTTGACGTATTGGGCCGGTTCCGGCTCGGCGACGGTAACCGCATCGGCGGCGCGGGCACCGGAAACTGCGATCAGGGCCGCAGCGGAGCCGAGAAGAAGGCTCTTGATGTTCATTTTCTTGAATCTCCAGTCAAAGGTTCAAGACAGGCCTGACAGCCATTCGGCTTTGCCACCCCCGTCCCCATCGGTGAAAAAGCCGCGCAGCGGCACCGCTTCTTCGCCGTCGACATGGATCAATCGGCGGTATTTCACAACAGTAATTGTGTCCGAAAAACGTCTTTTTGACTCTTCAAAAGGTCTTGTGGCGCAAATATCACGTCATATATTTGAAAGAATGGCACATATAGCACAATATAAACAATCTATACGAAAATTTACGTTCATAATGTGCCATTTGTGCCAAATGTGCCATTAATTGCCGCTCAATGACAAAAATTTAGCCGAATAATATTAAGAAAAAACATGTCAAAGACGCGCTGAACCACGTCGGAAGATCAATGATCAGGATAAGGTGCGCGCCGCGCCGACCACGTCCTCGATCATGTCCTCCCGGAGCATTTCGAGGGGTGTGCGACCGTCCAGTTCGGCGCAGGGGCGGGTCAGCCAGAACCACGCGAGCCTTGGGTTGGTGATCGCCGCCAGCACTTCGCTTATGCCGGGGACCGGCCTGCCGTCGATGAACTGGGCGACCGGGAAGACATGCTTGCGGCCGCCCTTGCGGAGCGCAACGACCTCGCCCCGCCGCTGCCAGCGATGCAGCGTCGAGCGCGGGATGCGGAACTTCTCCTCCAGGTACGTTGAGCCGGCGACTTCGCCCGCCCAGTCCTCGATCAGCATCGACTGCAGGTCGGATGCCTGCCCGGGCATGCTCCGGGAAGCGGGTTTGCCGGTTCCGTCTGCCCGTGCTTCGTCCGCGCTGTCGACGCCGACCGAATCGGGTTGGTCGACCTTGTCCGTCATTGCGCGGAAGAACTCGGACGCGAGCACGGGCCATTCGCCCCTGGCGGAGTTGATCGCGAGCCGCTGTGCCCGTGGCAGGAAGGGAAGGGCCGCGGCAACGCTGCCGGCGATCACGCTGGCGGACATCAAGGCCTCTGCGTCCAACAAGACGCCATGCCGCTTCAATGCCTGTTGCACCGCCTCGGCCACCAGGCCTGCCAGGGCCTCTTGCGAAATCCTATCAGTCGAATTCTCAAATCTGGTCATGCATCTGTCTTGCTGGCCGCACTCCTCCCTGACCGCGGCCGGTTGTTGGACGGCTACAGCGGAAAAACGCAGCAGAAACAGATGCAGCGACCCGACAGGTTGCTGCCTTGCATCTTCACACCCCTGGACAGGCGCTCGGAATGTCAGTCACGAGCCCCTCACGTTTTCGTGTATGGGCGGTCTGTGACAGAGGCGCGACAGTCGGGCTCGTTTTGGCGCCCGACAGCGGTCACTTCGCGGAACTAAAGCAGTCCGACCTGCTGGGCTTCCTGGCGCAGGTTCTGGCGCGGCCGTGGACCGATCTGCTGGATTACCAAGCCAGCCGCTAGAGAGCCGAGATCGCCGCAATCCTTGAGGCTGCGTCCCGTCGTGTAGCCATACAGGAAGCCCGCGGCGTAGAGGTCGCCGGCACCCGTCGTGTCGACCAGTTCCCTGATCGCCGTCGCGTTGATGGTGACGGTCTCGTGGCCGCGCACGATCACCGAACCTTTTTCCGAGCGTGTGACGGCGGCGATCTTGCAGTCCTTGCGGATGGCGGCGAGCGCTTCATCGAAGGACGCGGTCTGGTAGAGCGATTTGATCTCGTGGCTGTTGGCGAAGACGATGTCGACTGTGCCCGACCGCATCAGCTCGAGGAACTCCTCGCGGTAGCGGTCGACGCAGAAGGAATCCGACAGCGTCATCGACACCTCGCGCCCGGCGGCATGCGCGAGCCTGGCGGTCTGCCGGATCGCTTCCTTGGCGCGCGGCGGATCCCAGAGGTAGCCTTCGAAATAGGTGACCCTGGCGCCAGCGGCCTTGTCGGCCTCGACATCTTCCGGGCCGAGCTCGACACAGGCGCCGAGATAGGTGTTCATCGAACGCTCTCCGTCTGGCGTGACGAATATCATCGAGCGGGCGGTGGGCGGCTCGCCCAACAGCGGCTTGGTGTCGAAGGCGACACCTTGGGCATGGATGTCATGCGCGTAGATTTCACCGAGCGCGTCGTTCGACACCTTGCCGAAGAAGGCGGCGCGGCCGCCGAAGCTTGCAACGCCCGCGGCCGTGTTGCCGGCGCTGCCGCCTGAAGCCTCGATCGCCGGGCCCATGCGGCTGTAGAGCAGTTCGGCCCGGCTGGTGTCGATGAGGTTCATCGCGCCTTTGATGATGCCGTTGCTTTCGAGGAAAGCCTCGTCGCACTGAGCGATGATGTCGACAATGGCATTGCCGATGCAAAGCACGTCATATTCCGGCATCAATGTCTCCGCCAGCGAACCACCGGCTTTCTGCCATGCCGGCCGGGCGCGGGTCTAGCGAGTCGCGGCCGTTTTGCCTACCCCGAAAATCCGCGCGGTTTCAGGCTTCGCCGGCTTCCGGTCGGTTAAGGTTGCCCGCTGCGGCAGCGTTCGCGCCCGGCTGGCCCATATCAGCTGCAGCTCCGACGGCTATGGTTTCACGGTGATCGAAACATTTCCGCCTCGTCGCCAGCTAGAAGCGGGCTGTTCCGGCAACAGTCCGAAGGCGCGAACCGATGTCTGAAAAGACGGACATGACAACCGAATTGGCGCTGCTCGCCGTGCTGGCGGTGTTGTGGGGCGCGTCCTATACCTTCATCAAGATCGGCGTCGAGACCATCCCGCCGGTGACTTTCATCGCCGGCCGCACGCTGATCGCGGGCGGCATCTTGCTTGGCCTTATCCGCTGGCGCGGCCTCGCGATGCCCCGGGATGCGGTCAGCTGGCGCCGTTTCATGTTCCAGGCCTGTCTGAACAGCGTCATCCCGTTCACGCTGATCGCCGCCGCCGAACGCTCGATCGATGCCGGCCTTGCCACCATCCTCAACGCTACATCGCCGATATTCACCTTTCTTTTGACCGCCTTGATCACCCGCCACGAGCCGGTGACCGCGCGCAAGCTGCTCGGCGTCGGCGCCGGCATCGCCGGCATTTGCCTCATCGTCGGCATGGAGGCGCTCGGCGGCATCGGCCATCAGCTATGGGCGCAGGTCGCGGTCGTCGCCGCCACCATATGCTATGCCGGCGCCGCGATCTTCGGGCGAAATTTCAGGGGGCTCGACCCGATGGTGCCGGCGGCGGGCTCCATGATCTGCGGCGCAGCGATCTTGATACCCTTGAGCCTGGTTTTCGACCGGCCCTGGACATTGACACCATCGACGGCGTCGATCCTGGCTCTCCTTGGGCTCTCGGTCTTCTCAACCGCGCTTGCTTTCTCGATCTACTTCCGGCTCATCCATACGCTGGGCTCCGTCGGCACCACCTCCCAGGCCTACCTGCGCGTGCCGATCGGCGTCGGCATCGGCGTCATCTTTCTCGGCGAGAGCCTGGGTCCGACAGCCTGGCTCGGCATGGGTTTCGTCGTCCTCGGCGTCGCCGCCATGACCATTCCGGCAAGGCGGCCCAGGCTTGCGCAATAGTTGCGCCGGAGACCCTGCCCGCCTATCTCGGGGGCATCTTTCCAAAAAGAGGCCTGGAACATCGTGATCCTCGACGCCGCCCGCGCCGCCGCCAGCCAGCTGTTCCTGCCGGAGTTCCGCTCCGTCTTCCTGAAGACGCTTGGATTGACCCTGCTGGCGCTGGTGGCGCTGTGGTTCGGCCTTGAGAGCCTGCTAGGTTGGCTGGCCTGGCCCTGGCTGCTGGCGCTCTTGCCCGGACTGCCGGCCTGGGCTGGATGGCTGGGCGGGATCATTGCCGGCGTCTTCCTTGCGATCGGCATGGCGCTGCTCGTCGCACCGGCCACGGCGATCGTCGCCGGTCTGTTCCTTGACGATGTCGCCGTGGTGGTCGAGCGCATCGACTATCCGGGCGATCCGCCCGGCCGCGCCGTGGCGGCGCTTCATGCGCTGGCGCTGGCGATAAAATTCTTCGGCGTCGTCATTCTCGGCAACATCGTCGCCCTGCTGTTGCTGCTGGTGCCGGGCGTAAACATCGCCGCCTTCTTCATCGTCAACGGCTATCTGCTGGGGCGTGAATTCTTCGAATTCGCCGCCATGCGCTTCCGCCCGGAAGCCGAGGCGAAGGCGCTGCGCCGGAAATATGCCGGCACTGTTTTCACCGCCGGCCTGGTTATCGCTGCCTTCCTTGCTGTGCCGCTGCTCAACCTTTTGACGCCGCTATTCGCGGCCGCCATGATGGTGCACCTGCACAAGGCGGTTTCCGCCGAGGAGGCGGGCCGAACAGCCTGATCCCTTCCGCGCCCCGGCTCCGATCAAGCGGAAGACTTGCCGAACAGGGCCTGAAGCTTGCCGAAGGGCATTGCCGCGCGGGTGAAGCCGAAAGTGCCGTCCTGCTGGATTTCGCGCGCCGCCGTCTCCAGCATGCCATAGGCGAAATTCGTCAGCCACGGCCCGAGCGAAATGCGCTTGACGCCGGCCATGGCGAGGTCGGCGATGGTGAAGCCGGGCCTGGCCATGACATTGACCGGCTTCGACACCGAGGAACAAACGGTCCGGATCGTCTCGACGTCGCTCAGTCCCGGCGCGTAGAGCACGTCGGCTCCGGCTTTCTCGAAGGCCTGCAGCCGCTTGATCGTGTCGTCGAGATCGGCCTTGCCCCAGAGGAAATTCTCGGCACGCGCGGTGAAGACGAAGTCGTGCTTCAACGCCCGCGCCGCCTCGGCGGCTGCCGCGACACGTTCGACAGCAAGCGAGAAATCATAGATCGGATTGTCCGCGTCGCCGGTGTGATCCTCGATCGAGCAGCCGGCAAGGCCGGCGGCTTCAGCCGCGAAGATGGTTTCGGCGGCCTGCTCGGGGCTGTCGCCCTTGCCGCGTTCGAGATCGGCCGAAACCGGCAGGTCGGTCGCCGCCGTCAACTCGCGGCAATGATGGATCATCGCTTCGAAGGTCACGGCGCCGTCGGGCAGGCCGCGCGAGAAGGCGAAGCCGGCGCTCGTCGTGGCCAGCGCCTTGAAGCCGAAGGAAGCCAGAAGCTTGGTCGTGCCGACATCCCAGGGATTGGGCATGACGAAGGTGGAGGCATGCAGGTCGCGAAAGATCTTGCCCTTGTCCATGGCGGGTCCTCAATCGTGATCGGGATTGTGAGGGGAATTTATCGCGCCCGAACCGGCCGGGCAAACGATAGCAATTGGCTCAGAAGCGTTTGGCCTTCTCTACTGACAGTTTCTCGAACGCATGCGGGGCGGCGGCAGGACACAAGCCTGAGGCTGGATAGGCTGTAAACCATGGGAAGCGCCCTGGGGCCTACGCTAGCACAGAGGGCTAAAGCACGCAGCCGGGCAAATCAGGGGATCGGCACGAGCCTGGCCAGTTCGCGCATGTCGTCGAACAGGATCCCGCCGGCCTTCGCAAGGCCGTCGCGGTCGGAGAATGGATCGGCGTGGTAGGAGAATACGCGCATGCCGGCGGCGATGCCGGCCTGCGTGCCGGCGACGCTGTCCTCGATGACGATGCAGTCTGCGGGCGCGAAGTCCATCGTCTTTGCGGCATGGAGGAACAGGTCCGGGAAGGGCTTGCCGCGTCCGACCATGGTGGAGGAGAACATCGCATGCTCGAACAGCGGCAGGAGCCCGGTCTGGCCGAGCGTTATGTGCATCTTCGAGACCCGCGCCGAAGAGGCGACGCAATAGGCAATGCCGGCGTCGCGCACCTTCTCGATGAAGTCACGTACGTAGGGGATGGCCTCGACGCCGTGAGCGAACAAATCCGGCAGGCCGGCATTCCAGCGGTCGACGAAATCGACGCCGAGCCTGACGTCGGTTGCCTCCTCGATCTCCTTCTGCACCGAGACCATGCTGCGGCCGGAAAAATGCTTCCGGCAATATTCGAAGGTGGTGGCGAAGCCGGCGTCGCTCAGCCATTCCGCAAGGCGCCGGTTGGCAAGGTTCTCGGTATCGACAAGAACCCCGTCGCAGTCGAAAATGACCAGTCTTGGAACTTGCATCAGGCCGTGCCGGTTGATCCGAAACCGCCGGCGCCGCGCGCCGTGCCGCCGGCCAGTGAACGCTCTTCGGTCGTAACCTGCGTTACTGCCGCAAACACGATCTGGGCGATGCGCATGCCGCGCGTCACCGCGAAATCCTCGTCGCCGAGATTGACGAGCAGCACCTTCACCTCGCCGCGATAGTCGCTGTCCACGGTGCCGGGCGAGTTGAGGACGGTGAGGCCGTGCTTGAAGGCGAGGCCGGAGCGCGGCCGCACCTGGCCCTCCATGCCTTCCGGAATTTCGAGGATCAGCCCGGTCGGAACCAGCGCGCGCTTTCCCGGCAGGATGAGCAGCGGCCGGTCTTCCGGCACCGCGGCGCGCAGGTCCATGCCTGCGGCGCCCGCGCTTTCATAGGCGGGCAGGGGCAAGCCTTCACCATGCGGCAGCCGAACGAAGCCGACAGCCGGACCGATGACGGAGGAAGGAGAGACAGCCATGCGCATGAGCCCATCCCTATCGGTCCGAACGCCGATTCGGTCAACTCGCAGCCGAGCCTATCAACGTTTTTCTTTCAACGCGATTCCGGCGTGCGTGTTCGCAACTCCACCGGAATGACCGTCGTTTCCTTGATCTCTTCCATCACGAACGAAGCCGAGACGTCCGACAGCGCGACCTTGGCGATCAGGCGCTGGTAGAGGCGGTCATAGGCTTTCACGTCGGCAACCCGGGCTCTAAGCACATAATCGAGGTCGCCTGACATGCGGTAGACGCCGGTGATCTCGGCAAAGCTGGTCACCGCCGCGCGAAATTTCTGCAGCCAGTCGGGATCGTGATTCGATGTGCGGATCAGGATGAAGACCGAGAGGCCAAGCCCCAGCTTGTCGGCATCGACCAGCGCCACGCGCCCGGTGATGATCCCGTTTTCCTCAAGCCGCTTGACGCGCCGCCAGCAGGCGTTGCGCGACAACGCCACCCGCTCCGACAACTGGTCGACCGAAAGCGTGCCGTCGCGCTGTAGCTCGGCCAGCAATCTTCGATCGATTTCATCGATTTCGAGCATCATATTGGGATAAATGTCCCAAAATAAGGGGGATCACAAGGACATTTTGGGACCGGTGAACCTTCAGGCCATGGCACGATACCCACAGTCGGGAATCACCCCGGCAGGAGGGAACACCATGACAAATCGGCTTGCGACGCTCTTCACTGCTCATCCGGCCAAGGTTGGCGAGACCTATTTCGGCCACATGGCCTTCGCTGCCTGGTTCTGTTCCCGCCTGTCGATGGCCGCCGGTGCCGCCCTCGTTCACGCTTTCTTGCCGTTTCTCTTCGAAACTACCGCGAGCCGAATCGTTCGCGAGCTCTATGAGCGCACGCACAACAGAGGCTCTCACGCGGTCAAGGAGCCGGCGGCTCTGATGGATCGCGCCTGACAGACGGGTGGAATGCGATGTGCCGGTGGGCGGCCTATTTTGGTGAAGCGGTCTTCCTCGAAGACATCATTACCGCGCCTTGCCATTCGCTGATCGCCCAGAGCCATTGCGCCCAGGAAGCCAAGTCGCCGACCAACGGTGACGGCTTCGGCCTTGCCTGGTATGGCGACCGGCCCGAGCCCGGCCTGTACCGGGATATCCTGCCGGCCTGGTCCGATCCCAATCTGAAGAGCCTTTGCCGTCAGATCAGGTCCGGCCTGTTCCTCGCCCATGTCCGCGCCTCGACAGGGGGCGCCACCAGCCGCATGAACTGCCATCCCTTCGTTTCCGGCCGCTGGTCGTTCATGCACAACGGTCAGATCGGCGGCTTCGAAAGAATCCGCCGCGCGCTGGAGAACTCGCTCTCCGACGAGGTCTTCGACCAGCGCGAGGGCACCACCGATTCCGAACTCTTCTTCCTGCTGATGATCGACCAGGGACTATCGGTCGATCCGCAGGGAGCGGTGTCGCGGGCGACCGGCCGCGTCATCGAGGCTTCGCGCCACGCCGGCATCGAGCCTTCGCTGAAGCTGACGGCGGCATTTTCCGACGGCGAGGCGCTCTATGCCGTGCGCTACACGACCGACGGCCATGCGCCGACGCTCTATACCGGTGGTTTCGCCAAGCATGCCGGCCGCTCGATCGTTTCCGAACCGTTCGATCGCGACGGCGGCGACTGGCAGGCGATCCCGCCGTCGAGCTTCGTCACCATGACGAAGGACGGCACCGGCATCCGCCCGTTCGTGCCTGCCGTCGCACAGTTGGCGCTCGTCGGCTGAAGCGCGTCCCTTCGGCGCAATTTCGATCAAGCGTCACCATCTCGCCAATGCTGAACTCGGCTTGAAGCCGCGTTGCGATCGGTCACGTGATCGAGGCGCGCGACAGCCGCCGGAGGATTGGCCATGGACATTGCGTTTACTTCCGTCACCGAACTCTCGGCCGCGATAGCCGGGCGCGAGATATCGGCCGTCGAAGCGCTCGAACGACATCTTGCGCAAATCGATAGGTATAACGAAGCGGTCAACGCGGCGGTCATCCTCGACCGCGAGGGGGCCCGCCAAGCCGCCTTGCAGGCCGATGCGGCAGTCGAGCGCGGCGATGCGCTCGGCCCGTTGCATGGCGTGCCTTTCACGTTGAAAGACACGCACGAGACCACCGGCTTGAAGACCACTGCAGGCTTTCCGCCATTCGCCGACCATGTCGCGAGACAGGACAGCCCGGTCGTTGCCCGGCTCAGGGCCGCAGGCGGCATACTGCTCGGCAAGACCAATGTCCCTACAATGCTGGGCGACTGGCAATCGGACAATCCCTTGTTCGGGCGCACGAGCAATCCGTGGGACTTGTCACGCACTGCGGGCGGCTCGAGCGGTGGTGCGGCGGCCGCGCTCATGACCGGCATGACTCCTTTCGAACTCGGCACCGACATGCAGTCCTCGATCCGGCTGCCTGCGGCCTTCTGCGGTGTTTATGGTCTTAAGCCGACTGAGCATCGCGTTTCCCTGGCCGGCGCCTTCCCCGACCCGGGCGGAACTGCTCGCAGCGTCCGTCTGATGTCCTGCGTTGGGCCGTTGGCGCGCAACCCCGAGGATCTGGCGTTGATTTATCGGATTATCGCCGGGCCGGATGCGGCTGATACAGACTTGCCGCCGCTGCCGGTCGAGCCGATGCCCAAGCTTGAGCTCAAATCGCTGCGCATTGCTGTAGCCTACGCGTTTCCCGGCTTTCCCGTGGCCGCTGAAATCATTTCAGCCGTCGAAAGGCTGGCCGCTCAGCTTGCGTCCACAGGGGTGGGTGTCGAGGAGGCAAAATTGCCGAAGCTCGACCTTCACGACGACCTCGCCGAAGGCGGCAAGCTGATCGGCATGATGCTGGAGGCCGCGCAACCGAACCCGCCAGGGCAGCCGGCAACGGTATCGCATTGGTTCGCGGCGCTTGCCCGCCGCGACCGATCGATCCTCGCCTGGGACCGCTTCTTCGAAACCTGCGATGCCTTGCTTTGTCCTGTCGCGATGACCGCAGCCTTCCCGCATTGCGCGCCGGGCAGCCCGCTTCAGGTCAACGGTAAGAACGAAAGTTATTGGATGCTGCCGGCCCATGGCGCGGTGTTCAACTATTCCGGCCATCCGGCGCTCGCCTTTCCATGCGGGCAGGACAGCAGCGGCTTGCCGATCGGCCTGCAGCTTGTTGGCCGGCGGTGGTCGGAGGCACGGCTGCTTGGAATAGCGGCCGCTATGGCCCCGATCGCGGGTGGGTTCAGGCGACCGCCGGGCTATTGAGCGAAACGCGACAGCGCGTAAGGCGTAAGCAGCGGATCGCGCTGGCCGTCCAGAATCTCGCGGGCCGCGAACAAGCCGACGGCGGGCGCCAGCGTGATGCCGGAATGCGTGACGGCGATGTAGAGGCCCCCGACACCGTCGGCGCGGCTGACAATTGGAAAGCCATCGACCGGGGTCGGCCTGTAGCCGACCGTGTGGAAATCGAGCTCGAGCCCGTCCGCGCCACGCAGCATAGCTCTCATCGTGTCGAACAGCTCACGCGCGCTGGCCTCAGGGCTTTCGCCAGGGTCGCCGCCGCCAAAGTCCGAGCCGGCGATGATGCGTCCCTCAGCGGTCTGGCGCATATGAAGCCCGTCGGCCAGCACCAGCCCGTTGAGCAGTTTCTTGTGGGGGCGCGAGTGCACGATCAGGCCCGGCGGCGTCTCGATCGGCAGCTTTATGCCGGCTGTCGCCGCGATCGCCGGCGCCCCGACGCCGGCGGCGACCACGACCTCGTCGGCTGCGATGGTTTCGCCCGAAACGACAACGCCTGTGACCTTGCCGTTGGAAAGAGCCAGCCTGCCGACAACTCCCGTCATGATCCGCGCGCCGCGTCGCTCGGCATCTGCGAACAGTGCCTTGATGGTTGCGATCGGTTCAGCCACTCCTTCGCTTGCGACGTAAAGCGCGAGTTCGGGTGGTTCGGACAGATTTGGCTCGATGCGCGATGCCTGTTCGCGTCCAACGCGCTCAATGCCGTAGCCCCATGACGAATGCTCGGCCGCATAGGATTCGAGCCTGTCAGCCGACAGGTCCCAGCACAGGCCCCCGCACCAGGTCAGCGGCAGGCCCGGCAGGTCTTTGGCCAGCCGTGTCCATTCCGCCATGGCGCGCGTGCGAAGCCGGAAATAGGTTTCCGGATTGCCCCAGCTGGCATTGATCCAGGCGAAGGTATTGGGCGTGGCCACCCCTCCGACGCCGCTCTCGGAGATGACTGTCACCTGCGCGCCGGCCTTGGTCAGATGCCAGGCGATCGACGCGCCGATGATGCCGGCGCCTATGACGATGACTTGTTTAGTGCTGCTCATGATTTGCCTAGTGACTGAACGGGAGTGGAAGATCGTGTTCCGTCAGCACGATCTTGTAGTGGTTCAAATAGGCCCACAAAGTGTTTCGCAATTCATTGGCTTCTTCAAAACCTGGATGTCCTCTTCCGATCTCGGCGCAGGCGTCATCCGCTTTTCGGCAGAGGGTATAGAGAGTGTCTCCCTGGATGAGGAGCCCAGGGAAACGACGGCCCGGGTGCCGCATGATGGCCGCGTTGGTTTGGTCCGAATAGATCTCCACCGGTTCGTTTCGCATTCGATCACACAACTACGTCCTCTGTTGTCTACCGACCTTACAGGCTGCCGGCCTGTCGACAAGCCACCAGTCGTGTACCTGAAATCTTCGTTGTTTGGGAACGAATGGGAGCGTTCGATTTGTTGGATCTTGACTTAAATACGTACGTACGTATTATACATGAATGGCTAGACAATCACTCCGCGAAAATCTCATCGATGCCGGCTTCCAGACGATCTGGAATTCAGGTTACGCAGCAGCGGGCGTCCGCGACATCGTCGCCGCCGCCGGCGCCCGCCCGGGCTCTTTCACCAACCATTTTGCCTCCAAAGAGGAGTTCGTCGGCGAGGTGCTGGAACGGTACTTCGCCTATGTCAGCGGGTTGGTCGAAAACGCGCTGGCGCAGGACGGCACGCCGCCGGTCGCCCGGCTCCGCCGCTATCTCGATGTCATCACCTCGAAGCTCGAGGCGCATGACTGGGCGCGCGGCTGCATGATCGGCAATCTCAGCCTGGAAACGGCCGTCTACAGCGAGCCGCTAAGGTTGCGGCTGGTCGACATTTTCGAGCGCTGGCGGCAGCCTTTCGCGGCCTGCATCGCCGAAGGTCAGTCGGCGGGCGACATCACCAAGGCCTTCGATGCGGAGGACCTCGCCGATTTCCTGCTGTCATCCTGGCAGGGCGCGATGCTCCGCATGAAGGTCGAGCGCAGCCCGGAGCCGCTCGAGCGCTTCAAGAAAATCATCTTCAGCACTGTGTTCGGAAGGGAGTGAGTCCGATGAATTCGACGATCGACAGACAACGATTGCGGCGCTCTGAAGTCGCCGTGCTCGATTCCACCATGTCCTACCTGGAGGCCGGCGCGTCCGGTCCCACCGTGCTGTTCCTCCACGGCAATCCGACCTCGTCCTACATCTGGCGCAACATCATCCCGCATGTCGCGCCGTTCGCGCGTTGTATCGCGCCGGATCTGATCGGTTATGGTCAGTCGGGCAAGCCCGATATCGACTATCGCTTCTTCGACCATGTCCGTTATCTCGATGCCTTCATCGAAGCCCTGAACCTCAAGGAATTGGTGATCGTCGCGCAGGACTGGGGCACGGCGCTGGCATTCCATTTCGCCGCGCGGCGGCCGCGGCGCGTTCTGGGCCTCGCCTTCATGGAATTCATCCGGCCGTTCGAGCGCTGGGAGGATTTCCATCAGCGTCCGCAGGCGCGCGAGCTTTTCAAGGCGTTGCGCACGCCGGGCACAGGGGAGAAGCTGGTGCTGGAAGACAATGTCTTTGTCGAAAAGATCCTTCCGGCCTCGGTCCTGCGGCCGATGAATGAGGACGAGATGGCCGCTTACCGAGCGCCGTTCCCGACGCCGCAGTCGCGCAAGCCGGCATTGCGCTTGCCCAGGGAACTGCCGATCGAAGGCCTGCCGGCCGATGTCGCCGCGATCAGCGCGCACGATCACCGGGCGCTGCGGCTCTCCGCCTACCCGAAACTGCTGTTCGCCGGCGATCCAGGCGCGCTCATTTCGCCGCAGGCGGCGGAACAGTTCGCGGTCGGACTGAAGAACTGCCAGTTCATCAATCTAGGCCCGGGCGCCCACTATCTGCAGGAAGACCATCCCGATACGATCGGCAAGGCCATCGCCGGTTGGCTGCCGGAGATCGTCCTGGCGGAAAGCGCGGCCGAACTGGCTTGAGCTGGGAGAGTCGGGCACGAGCATTATCCGCCCCATGTCGACAGGTCGGCGCCACACTGGTAGAAGCGCCGCCTGTCACACGGAACTCCTTTAAAGAAATGCCCGAAACGATACCTGAAGAGGTTGCGCGCCGCCGCACGTTCGCGATCATCGCGCACCCCGACGCCGGCAAGACCACGCTGACCGAAAAGCTGCTTCTGTTCGGCGGCGCCATCCAGCTTGCCGGTGAGGTCAAGGCCAAGAAGGACCGTATCCAGACGCGATCCGACTGGATGAAGATTGAGCGCGAGCGCGGCATCTCGGTCGTCACCTCGGTGATGACCTTCGAGTACGGAGACAACGTCTTCAACCTGCTCGACACGCCCGGCCACGAGGACTTCGCCGACGACACCTATCGCACGCTGTCGGCGGTCGACTCCGCCGTCATGGTCATCGACGCCGCCAAGGGCATCGAGCCGCGCACGCTGAAGCTGTTCGAGGTGTGCCGGCTGCGCGACATCCCGATCATCACCTTCGTCAACAAGATGGACCGCGAAAGCCGCGATCCCTTCGAGATACTCGACGAGATCGAGCAGAAGCTGGCGCTCGACACCGCGCCGGTCACCTGGCCGATCGGCCGCGGCAAGACTTTTTCGGGCACCTACCATCTGGCGCAGAACGCGGTGCGCAGGAGCGATGACGAGAAGGAGCGCACACAGGTCAATGGCCCGGACTCCAACCGCGTCGCGGGTCTCCTGCCGGACAATGAGCGCGAGGCCTTCATCGAGGAGCTGGAGCTCGCGCGGGAAGCCTGCAGACCTCTTGATATCGAGGCCTTCCGCGAGGGTCATCTGACGCCGGTCTATTTCGGCTCGGCGCTGCGCAATTACGGCGTGCGCGACCTGATCGAGGCCCTCGGCGACTACGGGCCGCCGCCGCGCGCGCAGGAAGCCGACACGCGCACGGTCGAGGCGACCGAGGAGAAGATGACCTCCTTCGTCTTCAAGATCCAGGCCAACATGGACCCCAACCATCGCGACCGTATCGCCTTCGTCCGCGTCTGCTCCGGCACCTTGCAGCGTGGCATGAAGGCCAAGCTGGTGCGCACCGGCAAGCCGATGTCCCTGTCCGCGCCGCAGTTCTTCTTTGCTCGCACCCGCGTCACCGCCGACGAGGCTTTTGCCGGCGATGTCGTCGGCATCCCAAATCACGGCACTCTTCGCATTGGCGACACGCTGACCGAGGGTGAGGAGATCCTGTTCCGCGGCGTGCCGAACTTCGCGCCGGAAATCCTGCGCCGCGTTCGCCTCGGCGACGCCATGAAAGCCAAGAAGCTCAAGGAAGCGCTGCATCAGATGGCCGAGGAGGGCGTGGTTCAGCTGTTTTCGCCGGAGGACGGTTCACCCGCGATCGTCGGCGTGGTCGGCGCGCTGCAGCTCGATGTTTTGAAGGAACGGCTGAACATCGAATACACGTTGCCCGTGGATTTCGAGATGTCGCGCTTTTCCGTCTGCCGCTGGATTTCCGCCGACGACAAGGCGGAAGTGCAGCGTTTCATCGAAGGCCACCGGGGCGACATCGCCCGCGACCTCGACAACGACCCGGTCTTCCTCGCCCAGCACGCCTTCTCGCTCAACTACGAGGCCGAGCGCTGGAAAGCGATCCGCTTCGCCACCGTCAAGGACTACCAGGTCCGCGACAAGGCGGCGTGAGGGGCGGTGGAAAACGTCTCATCAGCCTTTGCATATTGATATACCAACTCAAGTTCCGGCTTTTAAAGCGCTGGGCGTGACTAGGTCGGGCAATATGATTATCAATCCGGTTCCGTCCCGCCGGTTCAAGGGCGGATATCGGTTCGGTTCCAACAAGGCTGGGCGCCTGACTTGCGATGAAGATCCTGATCACGGGATGTGGCGGGTTTGTAGCACCGTACGTCATCGAAGCTCTCAGGAGCGTTTTCGGCTCGTCCGCGGTTGTTCTCGGAACGCATCACCGCGCAGTCAAATGCCCTGGCGCGGACGAGGTGCGGCTTGTTGACGTCAACGACGCGCCGGCAGTGAACAAGATAGTCGCGGAATTCCACCCGGATCATTTCGTTCATCTGGCCGCTGTAAGCCAGATTCCAACTGCTGCCGCCGACGCAAACTCGGCATGGCGCACCAACGTGCTGGGCACATTGAATTGTGCAAGGGCCGTCCTGGAGTTTGCCAGGGACGCCTCCTTCATCTTTGCCAGTTCCGGTCATGTTTATGGCGACAGCCATCAGCCTCACAACGAAGGATCACCTCTCGCCCCGATCAACGAATATGGAGCGACGAAAGCCGCCGCCGATATTGCGCTTGGCGCGCTGGCCACGCGTGGACTGCGGGTCACACGGCTGCGTTCGTTCAACCATACCGGCCCGCGCCAGTCCGAAATGTTCGTCGTTCCGAGCTTCGCGGCCCAGATAGCGAGAATAGAACAGGGGCAGCCACCCGTCATACATGTGGGTGATCTAGAGGCCGAGCGCGACTTTCTGGACGTGCGCGATGTGGCCGATGTCTATGTGCGGACGATACTCAGGGCAAATGACATTCCGCCAGGGACCGTCCTTAACGTTTGTTCCGGCCAACCGGTGAAGATACGGACCATGCTCGACTGCCTCACGGGTCTTTCTCGCAGGCCGATAGCAATCGACGTTGATCCCGCCCGCCTGCGTAAATTAGACTTGTCGATCTCTTATGGTGATCCGATAAGATGCCAGAAGATGCTTGACTGGAAGCCACAGTACTCGTTGCAGCGGACCTTATCGGATGTTCTGGAATTTCAGCGGGGTTCGGTCGGCTTCCCACAGGCTGGCCAACGCATTGCGGAAGCGCGGTAATGCGCCGGGCAAAACGGGAGATCTGGTGACACCAGCGGCAGCAACTCAAGACTCGGGGCCCGATGCGGCAGACGAGGCGGGCGGCGGGCCAAGTGGTGCTGCAGCTATCCAACTCCCTCCGCCGAGACTGCGCTACAGGGTCGCTGGCACGGACGCCGGCGACTGGTTCGTGGAGTCAGGCAAGAGGTCCTTGGGCGATCTGGACCGGGCCTTGGCATCCATCCAGAAATCATACGAGGATTTCAACGATATCCTCGAATGGGGATGTGGCTGCGGCCGCATTTTGCGGCATCTGCCCGTGCCGGCCCTGCCTCGCAAGCTATACGGAAACGAAATCGATGCCGAAGCGATCGAGTGGGTTTCGTCGAACATGCCCTGGATCGAAACGAGCCTGACGAAGGGCAAGCCGCCGCTGCCCTATCCGGACAGTTCATTCGACCTGATCTTCAACCACAGCGTGATGTCGCATCTGGACGAAGAATACCAGGATGCCTGGCTGGGGGAACTGGCTCGAGTGCTGCGTCCGGGTGGGGTGGTCACGCTGACGGTGCACGGTCAGCATGCCTTCGACCAGTTCTCCGGTGGAATTCCCGCGGACTCGCCCGTCCGCAAGCAGGTCATGGACGCATATTACGGGCGTGGGCTTTTCTACACCAAGGACGATGACTGGGGCGCTGATTTCCCGGATTTCTACCATTCCGCGTTTCACAGCGTTCGCTACATTTTCGACCACTGGACGAAATTCCTGCGCGTCCGTCAGTACATCCCGCGCGGTGCGCTGGACTATCAAGACATGGTCGTTCTGGGAAAGCTCTGATGGCCTACGATGGGCGACTTGAACGTGTTGACGGGCACGCGCCCGCCGCCGTTGGCATGGCGGCATGAGCGAGAGGCGAGATGAAGCCCTGCTGGCAGGCTACGGCGCCTGGCGCAGGTCCAGGTTGGCCGAAAGGATGGCGTGGGCCGGCGAGCAGCGCGCTTGGAACCATCTGATCACGGTATTCATCTATGACGTCTCGCCGGCAAACGCTGACGCGTTGGCGCGAACGCTCTCATCCTTGCTCGGTCAGGTCTATCGCAACATCGAAATCGTGGTCGCCGGGATCCAGGAGGCGGAGATGCCGGATCTGGCGGATTTCGTGAGCTTGCGCGGGTTGTTCGTAGAGCCGGCGCTTGACCCGCTGGACGTTTTGTCGGGTCCCTCGGCCGACCATTTGTGGCGAGGCAGCCATCTCGTTTTCGCAGCGGCGGGCACGGTCTTCGATCCAGATAGTTTTGCCCTGTTGAATGGCATGCTTTCGCCTTCCTCGGGGATGCAGCCGCCTGACCTGATCGTCTGCGATCATGGCCGCGGCATCGGGACGGCGACCGAGCAGCCCTGTTTCCTGCCCGGCTGGGATCCCGACCTGATTGCGGCGATGGATTATATCGGCACGGCCTTCGTGGCGTCGCGGAAACTGGTCCTTGACCGGCGTTCGGCTGAACGCGCAGACTCACTTCATGGATGGTTGCGCGGCCTCGCCGGAAGGCCTCTTGCTGTCGGTCATCTAACCGAACCAGTCATGAGCCTCAACGCCGCAATGCCGCGTCCATCCGCGGCTGCGGCCGGTATCGTCGCTGTTTCGCCGCCTCCTTCGGTGGCGATCGTCATTCCCAACCGTGACCAGGCCGAGCTTCTGCAGCGTTGCGTGGGCTTCCTGAAGTCCTTGGAATCCCTGGCGTTTGAACTGGTGATCGTGGATCATTCGAGCACCGAGCTTGCGACATTCGCGCTCTACGCCGAGCTCCAGGAAAAATACGGCGCTCGTATCGTCAAGATCGGCGGCCGCTTCAATTTCTCCAGAATGGTCAATCTTGGAGTCGCAGCCACCAGCTCCGATGTGGTGCTCCTGCTCAACAACGATGTCGAGATCACGGATCCCCGCCAGGTGGAGGCCATGGTTGCCCACGCGGTTCGGCCGGAGGTCGGCGTCGTGGGCGCGCGCCTTTTGTACCCCGACGGCACAGTCCAGCATGCCGGGATGGTTTTGCGATCGGGTGTGAGTCCGACGCACCCGGTCTTGGCGCAGCATGTGTTGCGCGGCGCCTCGGGACATGCGGACGGGTATCTCGATGCATTGCGCACCGTGCGCAACTACCAGGCCGTCACCGGCGCCATCATTGCCACGCGACGCTCTGTTTTCGATGAGGTGGGCGGGTTTGACGAGGTGAATCTGCCGGTCGAATACAACGATGTCGACTATTGCCTTCGCGTGCGCGTCAAGGGCCATCGGGTCATTGTGGTGCCGACGGAGGGGATCATCCATCGCGAGTCCTCGACACGCGGCTCCGCCATGACACCGGAGGTGGAGCGGATGCGCATGGCGGGTATGCGCCTGATCGCCGAACGATGGAGCGATACCTTCAATCACGATCCTTTCTGCAATCCGCACCTCGATATGGGCGAACGGCCACAAGCCCGGTTTCCGTGGACCAGCGAGGCAAGCACTTCGTGAAGATGAAGGTTCTTGCCGAGAAGATCGCGCGGCGCCTTCGGCGCATTGTTTTGCGGCAACGGCAAATGCGGGAAGTGCTGGGCATAGAGTGGGAGCACCACCACCTTCGTGCGCTTGCTGAGCTCGCCGGCGTATTCGATGCCGAGTGGTACATGGCAACGCATGCCGACGTTGCCGCGAGCGGCATCGATCCGTTCGTGCATTATATGAGCGACGGATGGCGGGAGAAACGAAGGCCAGCCAACGGAGTCGAAATCGAAACCTACGCCATCTTGATGCCGGGCTATCGCCCCGGGGTCGACAATCCGATGTCGTACGTGCTGCGCAACGGCTTCAACGACCCGAGTTTCAGGTCAATAAGGATGAAGCTGACCGAGCGTCGCTCGGTTCCGCTGCCTCGAAACCTGGACGATGGCCTTTGCGTCACTGGATATCTGCGTTCCGAAATCGGATTGGGGCAAGCAGCGCGTAACATCGTCTACGCGTGCGATGCCGTACGCCTTCCTGTGTCCTGTCGGGCGCTGTCGCTGCCTGGTCGCGAAAACGACACCGAATTCGCCAGCAAATGCAACCCGGCAGTCGATCGTAAGGTCCAGATGATCGTCACCGGTCTGGCCGCTGTCGATCACTATCGCCAGGAGATCGCGCCCGGCCGACTGAACGTCCTGTTTCCCTTTTGGGAGCTTGGACGAATTCCGCGCGAGTGGCACTCCGGGATCCGTGACTTCGACGAGCTGTGGGCGCCTTCCAGGTTTGTCGCTTCCGCCCTTGCGGAAGTTTCCGGCATGAGCTTGCAGTATGTGCCGCAGCCGGTGCGGCTTCCTTCCGAATGCCCGCCGCCGCGATCGGGCCGAACGTCGCTGCGGTTCTTCACTTATCTCGACTACGATTCCTTCGTCACGCGCAAGAATCCGCAAGCGGCGGTCAACGCCTTTTGTGCCGCATTCCCCACGACCCAACGCGACGTCGAACTCATCGTCAAAACGCGCGGCGAGCGCGACGAGGGGCTTCGGCAGTGGCTCGGCGAGATCGCGGCGAAAGATGACCGCATCCAGATTGTTGACCGTACGCTTGATCGCGCAGGCGTGGATGCGCTGATGCAGGGATGCGATGCTTTCATCTCCTTGCACCGGTCCGAGGGTTTTGGCTTTGGCGCCGCCGAGGCGCTTGCGGCCGGCAAGGCGGTGATCGCCACCGACTATGGCGGCACGACCGATTTCATCAGCGAACAGACGGGCTATCCAATTGCCTATGCCCTGGAGCCGGTCCGGCGCGGCGAATATGTCCAGACCAAGGGCCAGGTGTGGGCGACAGCGGACGCGGGCGCGGCAGTTGAAGCCCTGCGGGCGATCTATGCTTCGCCCGCGCAGGCGGAGGCACGCGCCAGCCGAGGCTTTGCCCTTCTCGAGCAACAGCACTCACTGGCGGCAGTCGGCCAGCGCATTGCGCAGATCCTTGGAGAGCGTGGCCTGATCCAGCAGCGGGCCGGGCTGTCGGCGATGGCCGGAAAACCTTAGCCCGCCGGGCGGGCCAAGGCGAGCCCGCGAGCGGATTATCCTCTCGCCGCCGCTTCCAGTTTGCCGATCTCGATCTTGCCCATCTTCATCATGGCATCCATGACGCGACCGGCTTTTGCTCTGTCCGGATCCTGAAGCAGGCGCGGCAGCTGTTCAGGCACGACCTGCCAGGAAACGCCGAACTTGTCCTTCAGCCAGCCGCAGGGGCCGGGTTCGCCGCCACCTTCGGTCAGCCTGGTCCAGAAATGGTCGACCTCTTCCTGCGTCTTGCAGTCGATCGACAGCGACATCGCTTCGGTGAACTTGTATTGCGGGCCGCCGTTGAGCGCCTGGAACTGCACGCCGTCGAGCTCGAACGAGGCGACCAGCACCTGGCCTTCGAGCGCGTGGCCCTTGGGCCATCGCGTCACACTCAGCACCTTCGAATTCCTGAAGATGGAGACGTAGTAGTTCATGGCGTCCTCGGCCTGGCCGTCGAACCACAGGAAGGTGGTGATCTTCTGCATGGTCTGCTCCTCGCACTGTTCTCGGGGTGGGTTCCATCTTCAACGGCGCGCCGGCGATTAGGTGCCGCCTTGAGCCGTCTGCTCCAAGGACGCCCCGGCAGGGCGCGATCCGACAGGGGGTTCAAATTTTCCTGAAGCATCCTGGAGCAGCGCAAAACTGTGGCAAGGCCGGACTATGGCCGCTATAACCGCTGCCGACTAAAGTTCAGCGCCGTCGCGCCATCTTCGGCGTGGCCAGCCAGCAAGGACAATTCGATGCCTGCCTATCGTTCCCGCACCACCACCCATGGCCGCAACATGGCCGGCGCCCGCGGCCTTTGGCGCGCCACCGGCATGAAGGACTCGGATTTCGGCAAGCCGATCATCGCGGTGGTCAACTCCTTCACCCAGTTCGTGCCGGGCCATGTGCACCTGAAGGACCTCGGCCAGCTGGTGGCGCGCGAGATCGAGAAGGCCGGCGGCGTCGCCAAGGAATTCAACACGATCGCCGTCGACGACGGCATCGCCATGGGCCATGACGGCATGCTCTATTCGTTGCCGTCGCGCGAACTGATCGCGGATTCCGTTGAATACATGGTCAACGCGCATTGCGCCGACGCCATGGTCTGTATCTCGAACTGCGACAAGATCACCCCCGGCATGCTGATGGCCTCGCTGCGGCTCAACATCCCGACCGTCTTCGTCTCCGGTGGGCCGATGGAGGCCGGCAAGGTCGTACTCGCCGGCAAGACGCAGGCGCTCGATCTGGTCGACGCCATGGTGGCGGCCGCCGACGACCGTATCTCCGACGAGGACGTCAAGGTGATCGAGCGGTCGGCCTGCCCGACCTGCGGCTCCTGCTCGGGCATGTTCACGGCGAACTCGATGAACTGCCTGACCGAGGCGCTCGGCCTGTCGCTGCCGGGCAACGGGTCGACACTTGCCACTCATGCCGATCGCAAGCGCCTCTTCGTCGAGGCCGGCCATCTCGTGGTCGATCTCGCCCAGCGCTATTACGAGCAGGACGACGAAAGCGCTTTGCCGCGCAGCATCGCCTCCAAGGGCGCCTTCGAAAACGCCATGGCGCTCGACATCGCCATGGGCGGCTCGACCAACACCGTATTGCACATCCTGGCCGCGGCGCATGAGGGCGAGGTCGACTTCACTATGGAAGACATCGACCGGCTGTCGCGCAAGGTGCCGGTGCTCTGCAAGGTGGCGCCGGCGAAGTCCGACGTGCACATGGAAGATGTCCATCGCGCCGGCGGCATCATGGCCATCCTCGGTCAGCTGGACGAGGCCGGCTTGATCAACCGCGACCTGCCGACTGTGCACACCGCCACGCTCGGCGAGGCGCTCGACCATTGGGATATTTCGCGCACCTCCAGCCAGAATGTCCGCGATTTCTTCCTGGCCGCGCCTGGGGGCGTTCCGACCCAGGTCGCTTTCAGCCAGGACCGCCGCTGGGACGACCTCGACACGAACCGCGAGACCGGCGTCATCCGTTCGGCGAAAACACCTTTCTCCAAGGATGGCGGGCTCGCCGTGCTGAAAGGCAATCTGGCGCTCGACGGCTGCATCGTGAAGACCGCCGGCGTAGACGAGTCGATCCTGAAGTTCACCGGCCCGGCCCGCGTCTTCGAGAGCCAGGATGCGTCGGTCAAGGCGATCCTCGGCAACGAGATCAAGGCGGGCGACATCGTCGTCATCCGTTATGAGGGACCGCGCGGCGGCCCGGGCATGCAGGAGATGCTCTATCCGACCAGCTACCTGAAGTCGAAGGGCCTCGGCAAAGCCTGCGCGCTCGTCACCGACGGCCGCTTCTCCGGCGGCACGTCGGGCCTGTCCATCGGCCACGTCTCGCCGGAAGCCGCCGAGGGCGGGCTGATCGGCCTGGTCCAGGAAGGCGATACGATCGAGATCGACATTCCCAACCGCAGGATCCATCTGGCCGTCAGCGAGGCCGAGTTGGCGGCGCGCCGTGCCGCGATGGCGGCGAAAGGCGCGGACGCATGGAAGCCGGCGGAAAAGCGCAAGCGCAAGGTGACGACCGCGCTGCGCGCCTACGCCGCCTTCGCCACGAGCGCCGACAAGGGCGCGGTGAGGAAAGTGCCGGAGTGAAACGAACTGCGGCCCCTACCTCCCCCTTTGTGGGGAGGTCGGACCGAAGGT
>JBFLWR010000050.1:0-4894 GCA_040755925.1 Pseudomonadota bacterium | reverse complement strand
ACGCTGGACAGCCGCGCCGTGCAGGAACTCACCGGCGTGCGCGGCTATGTCGGCGGCTGGATGGACCGTTCCGGCGGCGTGCTCGATCCAGTCGCCTATGCGCGCGGCCTGGCCGACGCCGCCGAGAAGGCCGGCGCCCGCATCTTCGAGCACAGCCGCGTCACGGCAATCGATCCCGAGCCAAGCGGCTGGATCGTCAGGACGCCGAACGGATCGGTGCGGGCGGCCAAGGTACTGGTTGCCACCAACGCCTATGGCGCAGCGCTCAATCCGGTTCTCAGCCGCACCTATTTTCCGCTCAAGATATTCCAGATCGCGACCGCGCCGCTGCCGCGCGCGATACGCAGCCGCCTGCTGCCCGGAGGGCAAGGCGTGGGCGACACCAGACGCAACCTCCTGACCTTCCGCTTCGATGGCGAAAACAGGCTGATCAGCGGCGGCATGCATGTCGTCGGCGTGGGCGCCGACAACAGGGTGCCACGCGCGATCTGGCGGCGGCTCGCAACCTATCTCGACCTGCCCGACCTCCCGCCGCTGCAATATGCCTGGTCCGGAATGGCGGCGGTCGAACCGGACTTCCTGCCGCGCCTCGTCGACCTGGGCCCGGGGCTGATCGCGGGCTTTGCCTGCAACGGTCGCGGCATCGCCATGACCACGTCGATGGGCAAGGTGCTCGCGGACTGGGCGGGTGGCGCGGATGCCGGCGACCTGCTTCCGTTCGCGCCGCCTTCACCAATCCCGTTTCACGGGCTGATGCGCTACGCGCCGAACATGCTGCTGCCATGGAGCATATTGCGCGACCGGCTGGACGAGCGGGCTTAGGATAACGAAGCGACGCACGGCTACCGCCAAGCGGCCGCAGAGGCTGCCACCAGCATCAGCATGGTGGCGACGAGCGCGCAATTGGCAAAGCCGAGGTTCGTATAGAGCGGCCCAAAGCCGGCAGTGCCGACGGTGACGGCGAGGTATGTCACCGCGCTGTTCAAGCCCATGATGGTGCCGCGCCGCGAAGGGTCGAGCGCGGTCAGGCGGGTGACGAGCACGTTCAGCCCGAAATGATTGGCGAGGCCCCAGACGGCGATCGTTGCGATGAGCGGACCGAAGCCATTGCCCAGCATGGCCATCGCGACATAGACGGCTCCAACCAGCAGATAAGCGAACGGCATGACGCGACGGGCGCCGAGGCGGTCGATGACGCCGTCGAGCAATGCGGCCGCGCCGAAGCCGAGGCCATAGGCGACCGCCGCCAGGCCGTTCGCGCTGACGGGCTCGCCGAGACGCTGGTGGAGATGATCGCCGAGATAGCCATAGACGCCGTAGAAGGCAGTCATGAAGGCGCCGCAGGCAATCAGAAGCGGCAGGATGCCGGGCACCGTTAGCGCGCCGAGCGGCGACGGGGCCGGACCGCTTTTCCTCGCGTCATGCAGCGAACTCATGGCCAGGCCGGCGACGGCGGTTCCAGCCAGCAGCGCAACCGCGACGAAGACGGCGCGCCAGTGGATGAGATCGGCAAGCACCGCCGAAAGCGAGACACCGGCGACCATGGAGAGCGTCCAGCCGGTCAGCACGACGCCGATCGTGCCGCTCTCGCGACCGGGCGGCGCGATTGCCGCTGAGCTCGCATAGATCGCCGGCATGGCCACGCCGGCCGCGATGCCCGCTACCAACTGCGCCGCCACCAGCGCGATCACTGTCGGCGCCAAGGCGCTGGCGACAAGCGCCAGCCCGAGCAAAAGCAGCGCGCCCTGCAGCATGCGCCGCGCGCCGATCCTGTCGATGTAGCGCGCGAGGAAAAGCGCGCTTGCGGAGGTGCCAAGGCCGAAGGCGGCTGCCGCCGTCATAACGGCCGGCACGCTCGCCCCGAAGGACGCCGCGACGGCAGGCGCGATCGGGCCGAGCACCAGAGAGTTGGAGCCGATGACGGCGATGCAGCCCGTGAGCAGATAGGCCGCCGCCGGGATCGGCGCGCGCGGCGCCGCCGTCAAGATTGCTGATTGATCACTGTTCGACATATCGCCATACTGGCTGAATTTCATTCGGCATCAATGAGGATTTTCGCCATGGATGAAGAAACAGATGACATTCAGCGGAACAGGCATCCGACCCGAGAGGTCGACGCGATCGACCGAAAAATATTAGGCGTGCTCGTCGACGATGCGACCATCAGTTATGCCGAGCTCGGTGAGCGAGTAGGACTTTCGCCGCCCGCGGCGCATGAGCGGGTGAAGCGACTGCGCCGCTCCGGCGCCATCCGCGCCACCTCGGCGATCATCGACCCGAGGGCGGTGAAGAAGCCGCTGCTCGCCTTCGTCCATATCGACACCAGGGGCTGGGGCAAGACGCCGGAGCTGATGGCGGTTTCCGAATTTCCGGAGGTCGAGGAGATCCACACGGTCGCGGGCGACACCTGCATGCTGCTCAAGGTGCGCACCGAGGATACACGCGCGCTTGAAGGCCTGCTGGCGCGACTTTACGAGACGCCGGGTGTCACCTCGACGCGCAGCTATGTGGTGCTGTCGACCTATCTCGAACGCCCGGTGCAGCCTGAGATCACGGCCGAGTGGCCGGCGCCCCGACACATGGCGACGCCGGTGTATTAGCCCAGCCGCACCCATTCGATGGCTTCGAGCACATAGGGCGCGAACAGGAAATCGCGGATCCGGACGATCCGGTCGTCCGACCAGCCAACCAGCACAAAGTGCTCGGGTCTCTCCATCGGGCCGGTGCCATCGAAGACCAGCATGGCCGGCTGTCCTTCGACCGCGCCGAGGGCGAAGCGCCATTTCGACACTTCTGCGTAGCGCGTGAAATAGGGGACGATCTTGTCGCGCCCTTGCAGTTGGAGCCGGTTCACCAGTTCCAGTTTCACATCATCGGCGAGCATCGCTCGGACGGCGTCGAAATCGCCACTCTGGAACAGATGGACAAAAGCAGCGATCTTACGCCGGTCCTGATCGGAGATCAGCGGCAGGCGCGCGCCTTCCGGCGCCCGCGCCAGTTCCCGCAGCGCGACACGTCCGCGCTGAAGCGCTGACTTGGCGGCTGCCGGAGAGCACCCGGCGATGCTTGCGATCTCGTCGACCGAATGACCCAGGACATCCTTCAGGATCACCGCGCAGCGCTGAAGCTCGGGCAGCCTGAGAAAGGTCTGAAAGCTGATTGCGACGATGTCGGCTTCGGGTATGGGCGCTGCTTCGAGGTCCTCGGTCAGCGGAACGACCGTGTTGCGGGCACTGCCGCGCAGGAAATCGAGGCTCGCATTGTGCGCAATGCGAAACAGCCAGCCCTCGAGATTGTCCACTTCGGCTCCCTGGGCCCGTGCGTTGAGAGCCTTGACGAGGGCGTCCTGCAACACATCCTCGCCATTGACCGCCGAGCCCGTCATGCGCGCGCAGTAGCGATGCAGACGCGGCCGCAAGGCGCTCAGCCGAACCTCGAACTCATCCGTGTTCATGTCTCGGCCTCATGAAAGTTGCGCTCTCCGTTGCGCCCGGGATTGAGCATAGATGTCGATGAGGAGTTTGGCGCTATCGCATTTGTCCTGACGAGACGGTCAAGAGCGGATTCAAACTTCCCGGTTGTCGAAAAGGTACATCTGAACGCCCGAGTCATCCGGCGCGAAAATCCGGCGATCCGCTCCGGCGGCTTGCCCCTCCGGACTTGCGAACGCCTTTTCGATCGCCGCAAGGTCGTCGAAATACAGCGTTCCGATCCGAAAAACCTCCGAGTTTCCGACCGGCGTCGCGATGGGGCCATCGCTGACCTCGTATTTCCTGAGGCCTGGCAGCTTCTTGGCGAGGGGCACGTGGATTTGGAAGTAGTGCCGGTCAAACGCCTCTATGTCCTCCGGCGTCCTGTAGATGACGACCATGCGAGCCATTGCGGTTCTCCTTTGTTGCTTCTTGTGAAAAGGCGCGGCGCGCGCTCAAGGCGTCTCGCTGAACACCGCCGATCCCACGACCGAATCCAGGCTCGCGAGCTCAATGATCTTCGGAAAATAAGCTTTCATGCGCGGATCGCCGCGCATCGCCTCGACGGCCGCGGGGCTCTCCCATTCGGAGTAGATGACGACGCCGGCGCCATCCCTTGCCGCGATCAGCCGGGTGGCCCTCCAGCCCTCCAGCTTGCGGATGACCGTTTCGGTGTTCTGCTTCAGCAGCGCGATCAACGCGTCCTGGTTTTCAGGTTCCACCTTCAGCAGATTGATCAAAATGACGGGTTCGTCGGACATGGCGTGTCTCCTTCTGTTTCGGACACACCAATGACGATCCAAAGAGTCGAAACGGATCGCGACGTGGAAGATTTTTGGAAGACTCTCCGATGGAGCGTACTAGCGACGATAAGGCTGAACAGCCGACCGACTTACTGGTTCGCGGCGTCGCGGTAGATGTCGAGGACGCGCGTGACGCTGCCCACCAGCAGTTCGTGCGCCACGGGCGGAACGAGGCCGGCCGCCACGCGGGCGTCGAGATGGCCCAGATACTGGCTGATCAGCGGCCGCGGAATTTCCCTCTCGCCAAGGGCCGCCAGCAACGCTTCTGTCGCCTGCCGCGCGTCGGACGACGGCCAGTAGTAGCGGATGCGATCGCTGAAGGAAAAATGCCGCTGCAGGCGCTGCTCTTCGGGCGTACCGGGATAGTATTTCTGCCAGTTGCCGGGTGAGGCCAGCATCACGCGCTCCATGGCGGCGGACAGGTTCTCGCGGGACGGATCAGGCACCAGGCGGTCGGCGATGAGGCTGAGGCCATACAACGCCTCGCGCAACGCGAAGGTGAGCCACGGGCCGACCTTGAGGATGGCGAAGCCGTCGCGCACGAGCGCGGCCAACGCTTCGGCCGGCTGGTAGTCGGTCGAATGCGCCTCGAAGACGAATTGCGGGATGCGTTCGAGAACC
>JBFLWR010000005.1:0-2814 GCA_040755925.1 Pseudomonadota bacterium | reverse complement strand
ATGCCGAGCGCCGACGACTATCGCTCATTCGAACTCGAAGCGGCGGCGGCCACCTCCGTCGCGCGTGGCCGCACCGCGCTCGGCAGCTTCCTGAAGTTCGGGGTGCCGATCGGCGCGCTGCTGGTCGCCGCCTGGATGATCTACAGCTCGGTGGCGCGGCGCGCCCCCACGCTGACGACGCCCGACAAGGAGGAGTTCACAACGACGCAGTTTCCGGCGCCCTCGCTGGCGTCACCGCGGACGCAAACCAACCAGGGCACCATCGTCATCCCGCGAGCGCCACCGGAACCTGCCCCACCGCCCCCTCCGGTTGCCCCTCCCTTGGCGCTGCCAGCGCCTCCGCCACCTGAACCGCCGCTGGCAGCGGCGCCGCCCAATGACGACGAGGCGCGTCGTCTCGCCGAACTTGAACGGCAGCGCCGGGAGGAAGAGCGGCGAAAATGGGAACGGCTACGGGCTCCTCAGGTGATCACCGATAGCGCCGCGGCGGCCGCTGCTGGAAACGCCGAGAACGCCAGCAGTGCGGCAGCGGGTGCGGACGACGATCCCAATCGCCGATTTCTGGCCTCCGTGTCGGCGGCAGGCGTCGAGGTATCGCGCGCCACCAAGAACAACCGGATCGATGCGCTGGTCGCTCAAGGCACGATGATCCGCGGCGTATTGGAGACGGCGCTCCAGAGCGATCTGCCCGGCATGGTCCGGGCGGTCGTCAGCGAGAACGTCTGGTCCTTCGATGGCCGCCGTGTGCTGATCCCGGCCGGCAGCCGCCTCGTCGGTGAATACAAGTCGGGGATCGCGCAAGGGCAGACCCGCGTCTTCGTGGTGTGGACGCGCATGCTGCGATCCGACGGGGTCTCCGTTCAGCTCGGCTCGAACGGCACGGATGATCTCGGGCGGGCCGGCAATGCCGGATTCGTCGACAACCATTATCTGGAGCGCTTCGGCTCCGCGATCATGCTGTCGCTCGTCGGTGGCGTCTCGCAATTTCTGAGCGGCTACGGCCAGAATACCAGCAACACCGGCAACGGCACGATCATCACCACGACCGATCCCGTCACAGGCGCGGTGACGCAGACGCAAACGGGCCTGAACCAGAACCAGTTGAGCCTGCAGGCGCGGCAGATCGCAGCTCAGAACGTATCGCAGACCCTTACCACCATCGCCCAGGAGGCGTTGCGCAACTCGATCAACATTCCACCCACCATCCATCTCGATCAGGGGACACGGATCATCGTCTTCGTGCGACGCGACCTCGACTTCTCCGCGCTCTATCCCGACCCGGTCAAGGAAGCCTTGAGGGAACTGAAGCGTGAACGCACCGGCGCGAAGCGTGACAGTCTTCGTTGATCGGGCGCTCGATCCGATCCGCCCCTGGCTTGACGACGACCAGATCGTCGAGATCTGCGCCAATGGCCCGGGCGAGGTGTGGGTTGAACGCTTCGGTCGTTCCGCGATGGAGCGCCACGAAGTTCCACGTCTCACCGAGCATGCGATCCGTCATCTCGCTGAGCGTGTCGCCGGTCATTCGGGCCAGAGCGTCAATGAGGAGCATCCGCTGCTCTCGGCCGCACTGCCGACAGGCGAGCGTTTCCAGGGCGTGATGCCGCCGGCGACGACAGCGGGCGGCGCCTTCGCGATCCGAAAGCAGGTCATCAAAGAAATGCGGCTCGATGATTACCGAAAGCTCGGCTCCTTCGACAAGGTGACGACAGCGGGCGAGGGGGCGCTGTCGGAGACCGACCGGCGGCTGTGCGAACATCTCGACGCCGGCCGGATCGAAGAGTTCATCCGGCTCGCGGTCTTGAACCGCTATTCGATCCTTTTGTCCGGCGGCACGAGCTCGGGCAAGACAACGTTCTTGAATGCGATCCTCAAGGAAGTGCCAGTCGACGAGCGCATCGTCACCATCGAGGACACGCGCGAGGTCAATCCGATTCAGAGGAACTACCTGCCGCTCGTCGCCTCAAAGGGCGACCAGGGCGAGGCGCGGGTGACCGTGGAGACGCTGTTGCAGGCCTCGATGCGGCTGCGGCCCGACCGCATCTTTCTCGGCGAGATCCGCGGCGCCGAGGCCTACTCGTTCCTGCGTGCGATCAACACCGGCCATCCCGGCAGCATCACGACTGTGCACGCCGACAGTCCGGCGGGTGCCTTTGAACAACTCGCGCTCATGGTGATGCAAGCCGGTCTCGGCCTGCGGCGCGAGGAAATCATCGGCTACATCCGATCGGTTCTGCCGATCGTGATTCAGCAGACCAAGGTCGGCGGCTGGCGCGGTACCTCGGCTGTGTATTTTTCGCGCATGGCCGAATGGCGTCAGGAGAGCGCAGGGAGGAAAACCCGTCATGGCGCGCGTCGTCGCTTATAAGCTCGGCATCGCGATCCTTACCTTGCTCGCCTTCTGGCTGCTGTGGAGCATGGCCTATGAGGTCGTCGTCGCACTCCGCTGGGCACCAGCACGCTTTCCCAGCGAAGGCGCAAGCCGCTGGGCTCTCTTCCGGATGCAGAATGCCGACCGCTCGGCCGACTTCTTCCTGATTGCCTGGCGGCATTTCTATGATCGGCTGCTTTTCGCCCCGACGCGCTTCGAGGCGCTCATCCGCGCTGGCTACGCCGTGGCAACCGTCGGCGCGCTAGGGCTGGCCGGATTGCTCTTCGCCATCATCAACCGGCGCCAAATGCCGTATGGCGCCGCGCGCTTTGGCACATTGATGGAGGCGGCGAAGCAAGGCCTCACAGCCAAACGCGGCATTGTGCTCGGAACGCTCGGCGGGGCGACGATCCGCTCCGACGAACCCGCCCACATCCTGGTCG